>DATADL010000266.1:0-1716 GCA_036258555.1 Actinomycetota bacterium
CACAAACGCCCGGGCCTCCTCGGTGAAACCCAGCCGGAGCAGCGCGTAGACCGAGAAGGCGGCGTCTCGGATCCAGGTGTAGCGGTAGTCCCAGTTGCGCTCTCCGCCGACCTGCTCCGGGAGGCTGGTCGTCGGGGCGGCGATCAGGGCGCCCGTGGGCGCGTACGTCATGAGCTTCAGCGCGAGGGCGGAGCGGTGCACCGTCTCTCGCCAGCGTCCCCGGTACCGGGACTGAGACAGCCACTTTCGCCAGTACTCGACCGTCTCGGCGAAAAGCCGTGTCGACTCTTCGTTGGGACACACGCGGGGCGTGTCGCTCTCGGTGACCCGGGTCAGCATGAACGTCGCCGTCTCGCCCTCCTTGAGGACGAACGACCCCGTGACGTCGTTCTGCGCGCGGGTCAACGAGATCGTCGACGAGAGTCCGAGCGTCAGCGACGGCGCCTCGAAGATCGCGAGGTTCGGGTCGTAGAGATTGAGGACGTGATCCTCGCGCCCGTAGTCCATTCGCGGAGCGACCCTGAAGTTGAAGTTCATCGACCCACGAGCGCAGAGCACGCGGCGGACGAGGCGGTGCCGTTCGATGTCGGCGGGGTTGCCGCCGATCGGCATGAAGTCCTGGATCTCGCCGACGCCGTCTAGGGTGAAGAAGCGGGTGATCAGGACGTTCGTGTCGGGGAAGTAGAACTGCGTGGAGCGCGTCCAGAGGTTTGGCGCGAGTAGGAAGTGTCCGCCGGCGGAGTGGTCGAGGATCGCAGCGAAGACGCTCGGCGAATCGAAGCGAGGCGTGCAGTACCAGTCGATCGTCCCGTCGGTTGCGACGAGCGCTGCGGTGCGCAGGTCACCGATGAGGCCGTGGGCTGCGATCGGCGGATAGACGCCGAAGATGGCGGAACTGCCGGCGAACGAGTCAAAGCGTGCCATCGGCCCACCCAACCACAACCTCGGGCCCCGGGCCGCCCGCTCGGTACTCGGTGAGGGGGACCTCGTCGAGGCGCCAGGCCTCAAGGACCGGATCGACGATGCGCCAGCAGTCAACCGCCACGTCGCCGGACACTGAGAGGGTCAGATCGCCGGCGAGGATGCGTTTGAGGACCTCGCCATACTCGTGGAGGGCGCCGGCCCCGAACTCCGCTTCGAACGTCGTGCGGTCGAGCTCGACAGGGTCGCCGGGCCCGTTGATGTTGACCTCGAGCAAGAGTCTGCCCGCTCCCGGCGCTATCCCGAGGCGCAGCCGGTTCGGGCCCTCGTAGCCCCTGAACCCAGTTGGAAGCCGCGGCGGGTCCTTGAACTCGATGAGCACCTCGGCCTTCGGATCGCCGATCGCCTTTCCGGAGCGCAGGTGGAATGGGACGCCCGCCCAGCGCCAGGTGTCCACCCCGACGACGATCTCGGCGAACGTCTCGGTCTTGCGGGCCGGGTCGACGCCCTCCTCCTCCGCGTAGGCGGGAAGCTCGCGCCCCTCGACCGAACCGGCCGAATAGCGGGCGCGTCGGCTGAATCGAATCGGGTCGTCCCGCCAGATGTGGGTCGCGCGCAGCACTTGCGCTCGAGCGCTGCCGAGGTCGCACGCCTCGAGGGTCGATGGCGCCTCCATCGCCACGAGTGCAAGGACCTGGAGGAGATGGCTCTGGATCATGTCGACCAGCGCCCCCGCTCCCTCGTAGTAGCCGGCGCGGCCCTCGAGGCCCAGCGACTCGTCGAAGGTGATCTGAA
>DATADL010000267.1:0-16401 GCA_036258555.1 Actinomycetota bacterium
TCCACGGCCCGCTCCACCTCGAGGCCGCGCACACGCGGGCGGCGGACCTCGCGACCCGCGGCCCCCTGGACTTCTACATAGCGACGTCGCGCGCCACCGAGGCGATCTACCGGCGCCTCGGGATCCCCGCGGAGAGGATGACGATGGTGTACAGCGGCTCGCACACCGACGGGTACGTGCGCCCGCGGACGAACGAGCTGCGCCGCGAGCTCGGGCTGGGCGACGACACCCCGCTCGTCGGGATGATCGCCTGGATGTACCCGCCGAAGGCGATCCTCGCCCAGCGCAGCGGGCTCAAGGGCCACGACGTCTTCTTGAGGTCGATCCCCCTGATCCTGGCCCGGCATCCGGACGCGCGCTTCGCAATCGTCGGTGGTGAGCTCTCGGGCGGCGAGCGGTACGCGACGCGGCTTCGGACGATGGCGTCGGAGATGCGCCTCGACGACGTCCTGACGTTCGTCGGCCCCCGCGACGACGTCCCGAGGATCCAGCCCGACTTCGACGTCGTCGTGCACCCGTCGCGCTCGGAGAACCCGGGCGGCGCCGTGTACACGCTCCTCGGAGGCATCCCTACCGTGGGGACGCGCGTAGGCGGGATCCCGGAGATCGTCAGGGACGACGAGACGGGTCTGCTCGTGCCGCCCGAGGACCACGAGTCGCTGGCGGCGGCGGTCGACCGGATGCTCGCAGACCCTGCCTGGGCGCGTGCGACCGCGGCGCGCGGCCGGGAGCTGGCGCGGTCGCTGTTCGACATCTCGGTCACCGCCCCCCGCGTGGCGGAGTTCTACGATCACGTCGTTCGTTTCGGCGCATGACCGCGCGGGAGGGCGAATGGCGTTCGACGTAGTGCGGCGGGGCGCAGTCGAGGTCGCGCCCGGGGTCGTCGCGGGCGCGGGATGCCTCGTGGGAGGACCGGATGCTCCGGTGTCGCTGCGCGAGAGCGTCGTCTTGGGCGACTACGTGAAGGTCGGCGGGGGAGTCGACGTCGGCGAGCGCTCCCGTATCGGTGACTTCGTCCACCTCGGCCATCCGACGAAACGCGAGGTCAGAGGATCCGACCCCACCGCCGGCCTCCCCCGCGCCGCGGGCTTCGTCGTCGCCGAGCCGGTGGTGACCCTGGGCGCGGGAGCGGTCGTGAGGTCCCACTCGGTCGTGTACCTGCACGTCCGGATCGGGCCCGGCCTGTCGACGGGGCACCACGCGGTCATCCGCGAGCACACGACGATCGGCTCCAACTGCGTCTTCGGCACGTACGCGAGCAGCGACGGCTACAACTCGATCGGCGACGACGTCCACGTCGGGCAGTACGCGCAGCTGTCGCAAGGGCTCCGCGTCGGCCACGGCTCCTTCGTGGGGGGCCACACGGTCTTCTCCGACAACCGGATGGCGGTGCGCGACCCGAAGCAGGACCTCGTCGGCGCGGTCGTCGGCGACTTCGTGCGCATCGGCCTCGGGTGCGTGGTCCTGCCCGGTGTGACGATCGGCGACGACGCGCTCGTGGGGGCCGGCTCGGTCGTGTCCTCCGACGTCCCGCCGGGCGTGGTGGCGTTCGGCTCGCCGTGCCGCGTCGTCCGCGACCTGACACCGGAGGAGATACGCGACTACAGGGAGTCCGTCCGAAGCCCGGCCTGAGCCGTCACTCCCCGAGCTTCTCGAGCTCGGCCAGCGCGACTGCGTGCGCGACCTCGATCTGTTCCATCGCGGTCGTGTGTTGCTCCTTCGTCACCCCGTCGTCCTCGCCGTCCATGCCGACGGTCTCCTTCAGCATCAGACGTTGCTCGTGCGAGATGTAGTCCGTCTCGAGGCTCCGGACCCACTTGTCGAGGAACGCGCGCTTCGCGCTCGACACCTCCTCTTCGGACACGTTCGCCTCGCGCAGGGCGAGGTCGGTCCGCCGCCGCCACTCCGACGTGTCGGGCTCGTCCGCGCCGGATGCCCGCGCGACCATCGCGTCGAGCTCGCGCGCGTACGTCGACCGCTCGAGCTCCAGCGCGAACTCGCGGGCGACTCGAGCCGCGGTGTCACCGTGGTCCACCCGGGTGAACTCCATCGCGCCGCAGACTATTGAGGTATGTCGTCCAGCAAGGTCGTCTCGGGACCGGCGGAGCCGGCCTTGACCACGAGCCGCAGCGTGCCGGGCGTCGTGCCGTCCCGGACGTACACGCGCAGCCGGTCGGCGGCGACCGAGGCCTGCTCCTCCGCGGCCTTCGCGAGGACGAGATAGCCGCCGGCCGAGGCCTCGCCGAGCTCGGACGCCGAGCCGAGCGTGCGGAGCTCTCGAGCTTGCAGGCCCGCCGGCGTCACGCGGCCGACGACCGTGGGGTTGTCCTGCGGGCCGACGCCCAGGCTGAACCCTCCCTGGTTCTCGGTGCCGATCACGCGCTGGAGGCCGCCGCGTGCGTAGAGCGACGCCTCGGCGTCGCCCCCGACCCCGCCGCGGACCTCGAGCCGCCCCCCGAGGCCGGTGTCGAGGTCGCGCAGCGACACGTTGCCGTTCACCATGAACTCGAACATCGAGTTCGCGAAGAGCCCGGCGCCGTACTCGTAGAAGCCCAGCTCCATCGTCCTGTTGGCGATCGTGTCCCGCAGGCGGACCGCGCCCCTGCCGAGCTCGGTCCCGCTGGAGTTCATGGTCTTCTGCGCCCTGAGCTCGACCAATGCGTCGAAGGCTCCGGGGCCCTGCCGCCCCGCTCGCAGCAACGTGGGGGCGTTCGCCGGCGCACGAACCTCGAACACGTCGTCGGTCGCCAGGGTGTCGACCGCGGAACGGTACAGAGCGGTGTCGGGCCCGAGGACCAGACGGTCCCCGGCAGCGCTCCCCGCGTTGATCGTCTGCGGCTGGGTGAAGACGTTGGGTGAGTCGAGCCGCGCGTAGGGCTCGAGCTTCGGAACCGGAGCCGCCGCAGCAGTGCGCGTCGTCGCCGCGAGGAAGCCCACGGCCAGCCCCGCCGGCGCGGCGCGCGTGAGGAACGCTCTTCTGCTGGACCCTCGCTCGTCCATCGACCCTCCAGTCGACCGCCTCTGGCGAGGCCGTGCGGTGCGAGCCCGCGCGGCCCTCCCTCCTATCGAAGCCTCATCGTCGGACCGCCGGGTGTGGCAGTCAAGGCCGGTCGGAGACCTCCCCGGCCGCCCGGGCGTGAAACCCTGCCCCCTCGTCCGGCTGCTGCCCGAGGAGCGACCCCGCGACTTCGCGCGCGAACGCCATCGACGAGGTGAACGCCGGCGAGACCGCGTTGAGGACGTGGAACCCCCGTTCGTCCGAGACCACTACGAAGTCCATCACTAGCCGGCGCGTCGGCCAGTGGACGAGCTGCGGCCTGATGCCGACCTTCTCCGTGCGCTGCAGGTCGTCCGGCCTCAGCTCGGGGACCAGCGCGGCGGCCTCGCGGTAGACCACCTTTCCCGAGTACTTGCGCGTCTCGGACCTCGCCGCGCGGCGGAAGTCGCGGTTTCGGCCGAGGAGGAGGACGTCGCGCGCCGCGATCACGGGGGCCTCGCGGCCTACGCCGCGCAGGCCCCTGTACGCCTCCCGTCCGAACGCCGGGAGGGCGGTCGGGCCGGCATACACGTCTCCGTCCGCGCCGCGGGTGAGGTGCACGCCGAGGAACGGGTTGCCCAGATCGGGGACCGGGTAGACGCTGCCGCGGACGAGGTGCGCGCGAGCGGGGACGAGCTTCCGGTACGTCCCCTTGAACGGGATCAGGCGGTACTCGCGGGCGAGCCCGAACCCGTGCGCGATCCGGTCGGCGAACGCCCCAGCGCAGTTGACGAGCCGCTCGAACCGCACGGGCCCGGCCGACGTCTGCACGACGTCCGGCGCGAGGGCCTCGACGAACCGGACGCCGAGCTCGATCCGGCACCTGCCCGATTCGCGCAGCTCCCGCGCGACCGCGTCGAGGATCTCCCGGGGCTTGACGACCGCGGTGTCGGGAGAGTGCAGCGCGACCTCGTGGGTCCGCGCGTGCGGCTCCAGCTGCTCGAGGCGCGCGGCGTCGATCAGCTCCGCTCGCGCGCCGGCCGCGCCGGCGCGCGCCTTCAGCTCCGCGAGCTGCTCGATCTCGGATGCGTCGCGCGCGACGACGACCTTGCCGGTCTCCGCGAGCGTGAGGCCTCGGGACCGGCAGAACTCCTTCATCAGGCGGTTGCCCTCGGCGCAGAACCGTGCCTTGAGCGAGTCGGGCGTGTAGTAGATCCCCGCGTGCAGGACACCGCTGTTGCGGCCGCTGGCGTGGACGCCGAGGGCCGGCTCCTTGTCGAGGACCAGGATGTCGCCGGCGCCCCGCGCGAGCAGCTCGCGCGCGATCGTGAGCCCCGTGATGCCGGCTCCGACTACGAGGAACTCACAGCGCTTCGGCGTCATGGCGGGCTGTCCCGCGACCCTTCTTCCCACCGCTAATGGAACCGGCTAATGTGTCGCGCCCATGGAAAAGATTAGGATATCGCTCGCCCAGGTCAACCCGACCGTCGGCGACCTGGACGGCAACGCGCGCCTCGTGCGCGACGCGATCGAGGCGGCGAAGGGGAACGGGGCCGACCTGGTCGCCCTTCCCGAGCTCGTCCTGACCGGATATCCCCCCGAAGATCTCCTCCTCAAGCCGTCGTTCGTCGAGGACAACCTCCGGATCCTTGAGTCGGTCGCCGAGAGCGCGCGCGGGATCGCCGCCGTGGTGGGGTTCGTGCAGCCGGACGGCCCGCGGCTCTACAACGCGGCCGCGCTCCTGGCAGACGGCCGCGTCCGCGGCGTCTACCGCAAGCACGTCCTTCCGAACTACGGGGTCTTCGACGAGAAGCGGTACTTCGAGCCGGCGTCGGGGATCCTCCTCGGCGAGCTCGGAGACGCGACGTTCGGGATCACGATCTGCGAGGACCTGTGGAGCGAGCACGGCCCGCACGCTGCCTGCGCCGCGGCCGGCGCCGACCTGATCGTCAACGTCAACGGATCGCCGTACCACCGCGGGAAGGGCGCGCAGCGACGCGCCCTCCTCGAGACGCGGGCGCGCGAGAACGGCGTCGCGTTCGCGTACGTGAACATGGTCGGGGGGCAGGACGAGCTCGTCTTCGACGGGCAGTCGTGCGTCGTCGGGCCGGACGGCGAGCTGCTCGCACGCGCCGCGCAGTTCGAAGAGGACCTGCTCACGGTCGACTTCGTGGTGGACGACCCACGCGGTCCGGGCTCGGTCGCCGAGCCGGTCGAGCGCGTCCGGGTCGCCCGTGGCGCCGCCGCGCGGCCGCCCCAGCGGCGGCGGATCGCTCCCGAGCTGGACGACGTCGGAGAGGTCTACCGAGCCCTCGTCCTCGGGACCGCCGACTACCTCGGCAAGAACGGGTTCCGGCAGGCCGTCATCGGGCTGTCGGGAGGGATCGACTCCGCCCTGACCGCGGCGATCGCGGCCGACGCGATCGGGGCGACGAACGTCCTCGGCGTGCTGCTGCCGACGGAGTACACGTCCCAGGAGAGCCTCGACTACGCCGAGGACCTCGCGCGCAAGCTCGGGATCGAAGCTGTGACGCTCCCGATCGGCGACGCGTACGAGGCGCTGTTGAAGACCCTCGACCCCGTCTTCCGGGACACGCCGTGGGGCCTCGCCGAGGAGAACCTGCAGGCGAGGGTGCGCGGGACGCTGCTCATGGCGATCTCGAACAAGACGAACCGCATCGTCCTGACGACCGGCAACAAGTCCGAGATGGCGGCCGGATACGCCACGTTGTACGGCGACATGGCGGGCGGGTTCGCCGTCCTGAAGGACGTCCCGAAGACCCTCGTGTACGAGCTGTCGCGGTGGAGGAACGGGCGCGGCGAGGTCATCCCCGTCGAGATCATCGAGCGGCCCCCCACCGCCGAGCTGCGGCACGGCCAGCTCGACACGGACTCGCTCCCGCCGTACGAGTCGCTCGACCCCGCGCTCGAGGCCTACGTCGAGGAGTTCGAGAGCGTGCCCGCGATGGTCGAGCGGGGCGTCGACGAGCAGATCGCGGCGCGCATCGCGTCGATGGTGGACCGCGCCGAGTACAAGCGGCGTCAGGCGCCGCCGGGCGTGAAGATCACCCACCGTGCCTTCGGCCGCGACCGCCGTGTCCCGATCACGAACAGGTACCGGGCCCCCTCCCGGTGACGGGACGACGAGCCCGGACGGCCCGGGGGCCGCGTGTAGTGTCCGGAGCCGCCGTTGCGGCAGCCGAAGCGCCGCACGCTCCCGCCCCCCGGCGGATCGCGCCGAGGTGACGCACAGCTCCGAGAAGGAGGACTTTCCAGTGCCTGAACTAGCCCTGGTGACCGGGGGCGCCGGATTCATCGGCTCGCACGTGGTCGAGGAGCTCGTGGCCGAAGGGCTCCAGGTCCGCGTCCTGGACACCCTCGTCAAGGGCAAGCTCGCCAGCATCCAGTACCTCGTCGACAACGGGAAGGTCGAGTTCGTCGAGGGGGACATCCGCGACCGCGACAGCGTCGACAAGGCGGTCCGCGGCTGCGACTACGTCTTCCACACCGCCGGCATCCACATCGTGCGCAGCTTCGCGTCGCCCGAGGAGTGCATCGACGTCAACATCCGCGGGTCGTACAACGTCTTCAGGGCGGCGCTCACGCACGGCGTGCGCCGGGTCGTCTTCTCGTCGTCGTCGAGCATCTACGGAGACCCCGAGCGGCTGCCGATGAGCGAGGACTCGCCCGTCAACGCCACCGACCCCTACGGAGCCAGCAAGTGGATGGCCGAGCAGCTCCTGGTCACGCTCGCGGGGGAAGGCCTCGAGTGGAACGCGCTGAGGTACTTCAACGTCTACGGCGAGCGCCAGGCTGCTCACGCCTACTACACGACCGTGATCACGACGTTCATCAAGCGCCTCCTCAACGGAGAGCCCCCGGTGATCGACGGGAAGGGCGAGCAGTCGATGGACTTCACCCACGTCAGCGACGTCGCGCGGGCGAACCTCCTCGCGATGAGGTGCGAAGCGCACGACGAGGTCTTCAACGTGGGGACCGGGGTCTCGACGACGGTGAAGGAGCTCGCGGAGATCCTTCGCCAGGCGCTCGGCGTCGACGTCGTCCCCCAGTTCAGCGGTAGGGCGACGCTCGTGCAGCGCCGTCAGGCCGACACGCGGAAGGCCGAGGAGCTGATGGGGTTCATCGCGAAGACCGACGTGAGGACGGGCCTGACCGACGTCGCAAAGGCGATCGCCGCGCAGCCGCATCTGTACTGACGCAGTTCGTCCAAACTGGGGCGTCGGCCACCCCCCTTGCGCCGTTTCGGCAGCGCCATTATCTTCCAGGGGTATTCGCGGGGTCACCGCGGGGCGGGGTTCGGCCGGCGCGAGGGGGCAACGGCCTGCCATTCGAATACGAGGAGGAAAGGGCACATGTCGGGAGATAGCTCGGTCGGCCGGGAAGACCACGGGGGAGGCTCGGCCGCCGCTCCCTTCGACTACAGGCGCGGTCTCCTCGAGGGCGGCACCAAGATCGGCGTCTGGGGGACCGGGCACATCGGGTACTCGTCGATGTGCCACTTCGCCGAGCGCGGCGTCCGCGTCGTGGGTGTGGACGTCGACCCGGAGAAGGTCCGGCTGATCAACAGCGGCGAGAACCCGATCTTCGCGATGGACTACTGGCTGGGGTTCACGCCCAAGTACCTGTACGAGAGCGGCGTCGCCCGCGCCACGACGGAGTGGCAGGAGCTGGTCTCCGAGGACGTGCTGGTCCACCTCGTCTGCATCCCGACGGAGCGCTTCGGCAAGCCGTACTTCGAGATCCTCGAGGAGGTCTGCTCGAAGCTGACGACCTTCCGGGACGTCGAGACGGCGGCCCCTCCGGTCGTGATCATCGAGTCGACGCTCGCTCCGAACACGGCCGACAACGTCGTCATCCCGATCTTCGAGGCGGCCGGCATGAAGGTCGGCGAGGACGTCCTGATCGGCTGCGCCCCGCGCCGGGACTGGTTCGGTACCCCGGACAAGTCGCTGAGGACCCTGCCGAGGATCATCGGGGGGACCGACCCGGCGACGACCGAGGTGATGAAGGACGTCCTCGGGATCGTCTGCGAGAACCTCCTGCCGGCACCCGACCACCACCACGCCGAGGTCGTCAAGAGCATCGAGAACGCCTACCGGCACATGGAGATCGCGCTCGCGAACGAGCTTGCGCTCGCGTACCCGGGCCTCGACGTCAGGACGGTCCTCCAGCTCGTGGGCACGAAGTGGAACGTCGGGACGTTCCACCCGAGCCTCGGCGTCGGCGGGTATTGCATCCCGCTCGCCAGCCTCTACGTGCTCGAGGGCGCCACGCGCCCCGAGTACCTCACGCTCCTCGATGCGACCGTCACCTCTTCCGAGGCGCAGCCGAAGCGGGTGGCGCAGTACCTGATCGACCGCGAGGACGTGCGCAAGGTCGGGATCCTCGGTCTCTCGTACATCGGGAACGTCAAGGTGTGGTCGCAGAGCCCGACGATCGAGATCGTCCGGGTCCTGAAGCAGGCCGGCGTGGACGTCGCCGTCCACGATCCGCACTACACCGCGGCGGAGATCGAGCGTCTCGCCGACGCCCGGACGTTCGAGTTCCCGGGTGGCCTCGCCGAGTTCGACACCGTGATCGTCGTCGCCGGTCACCGCGAGTACGAGGCGATCAGCCACGCGGAGACGATCGAGGCGCTCGCCTCCTGCAAGCTCGTCCTCGACAACGCCGAGCTCTGGAAGGACGTGGACCTCGCCGGCAGGGGGATCGAGTACCACCTGGCCGGCGACCGCAACTGGCTGGGCACCGGCGGCGCGGGGAGCTCCAACGGACGCGCGGCGGGCAACGGCTCGGGGCGGTCCTTCGGCCTGCACGCTACGAAGGACGTCGTCGACTGACGTGAGCCCCGCCCAGCGCGCCCTCAAGAGGTCTTTCGACGTCGTAGTCTCGGTTCTCGCTCTGCTCGTCCTGTCGCCCGCGCTCCTGACGATCGCCGTCCTGATCAAGGCGACGTCCCGGGGGCCGGTCCTCTACAAGGACACGCGTGCCGGCAGGGACGGGCGCCCGTTCGAGATGCTGAAGTTCAGGACGATGGTCGACGGGGCGTCGAAGCTCGGGCTCGGGCGGGTCGTGGCGCAGGACGACTGGCGGATCACGAGGATCGGGAAGCTCCTCCGCCGTACGACCCTCGACGAGGTGCCCCAGCTGGTCAACGTCATCAAGGGGGAGATGAGCATCGTCGGCCCGCGGGCGGCCACGCCAGACCAGATGGAGCGCTGCACCGCGCTGCAGCGGAGGCGGCTCGAGGTTCGTCCGGGCATGGCCGGGTGGGCGTGGATCCACGGACGCAACAACATCCCGTGGACGAGCCGCATCGAGCTCGACCTCTGGTACGTCGACAACTGGTCGTTCGCGCTGGACCTGAGGATCCTGGCGCGGTCGGTCGTGCTCCTCGTGAAGGGCGACGGGATCTACGGTCCCGACGGCGTCACAACGGACGTGGACGCCGCCCTGACCACGGAGATCGACGTCCGTGCCGATCCCGAGCCGGCGGTCGTGGACCTGCACGACGAGCTGACCGCGGCCGCCTCCGAGCGCGGAACGGCGCGATGACCGGGCGGCCCGCCCTCGTAGGCGGCGACCCGCTCTTCCCGGACGGCCTCAGGATGTTCCGGCCGACCCTTCCTCCCTACGAAGAGGTCGCTCCCGACGTGGCGGAGCTCTTCGAGACCGGGATGCTGACGGCCGGGCCCCACGCCGTCGAGTTCGAGCGACGGCTCGCCGAGCACCTGGGGGTCGAGCACGTCGTCGCGGTGTCGAGCTGCACGGTCGGGCTCGTGCTCGCGTGCCAGGCCCTGGAACTCACGGGCGAGGCGATCGTGCCGAGCTTCACGTTCATGGCGACCGTGCACCCGCTCGCGTGGAACGGCGTGCAGCCGGTCTTCGTCGACATCGACCCCGCGACCTGGAACGTCGACCCGGTCCAGGTCGAGAAGGCGATCACGAAGAACACCTCGGGCATCGTGGCCGTGCACCTCCTCGGCACGCCGGCGGCCGTCGAGGCGCTCGAGGAGATCGCCGACCGGCACGGGTTGAAGCTGCTCTTCGACGCGGCGCACGGGTTCGGAGCGCTGCACGAGGGGCACCCGCTCGGTCGCCACGGCGACGTCGAGGTCTTCAGCGCGACGCCGACCAAGGTCCTCTCCGCGGTCGAGGGCGGCATCGTCGCGACGAACGACGCCGAGATCGCGCGGCGCGTCCGCGTCGCCCGGAACTACGGGAACCCCGGCGACTACGGGAGCGAGGTCCCCGGCCTGAACGCGCGGATGCCCGAGTTCAACGCGCTGGTGGGGATGAAGAGCCTCGAGATGCTCGAGCGCAACGTCCTGCGGCGGCAGGAGATCGCGGCGACGTACAAGGCCCGCATAGGGGCGCTCCCGGGCATCACGTTCCAGCGCATCGACGAGGGCGACCGCTCTTCCTTCAAGGAGTTCTCGCTCCTGGTCGACGAGGCCGGTTTCGGCATGGATCGGGCGACGCTCGCGCGGGCGCTCGCCGCGGAGGGCATCGACAGCCGCTTCTACTACGACCCCCCGGTGCACCGGCACGACGCGTATCGTGACGTCGTCGACGCCGCGGCCGTAGACCTCCCGGTGACGGACGCAGTCGCTCGTTCCACGATCACGATCCCGATCTACTCGCACATGGACGACGAGACCGTCGACCGCGTCTGCACCGCGGTCGAGCGCGCCCACGCGCACTGCGGCGACGTACGCGCTCGAGCCGAGGCGTTGCCCTCGTAACGGGCGGTCGGCGTTCTACGACCTCGAGCACGTTCCCGGGAGTCCCCATGAGACGTCACGACGGTTCTGCAGCGATAGTCGGCGCATCGGCCGCCGGTCTCCTGACGGCTGCCCGCCTGGCTCGCGGGGGCCGGAGCGTGACGGTGTTCGAGAGGAGCTCCGGCCTCGACCCGTCGCACCGGTCGTTGATCGTGACGCACCGGTTGCGCGAGCTCCTGGGCCCGCTGGGAGAGCGCTGCGTCCGGAACGAGATCCGTCGCTTCGAGGTGTACGCGAACGGCCTCGTCGCGGAGTTCCCGCTGGAGGAGCCGGACCTGATCATCGAGCGGTCGATCCTGATCCGCGACCTCGCGGCCGAAGCGACGCGCAACGGCGCGGAGATCGTCTACGGCGCGCGCTTCGAAGGCCTGACCGGCACGCGGGGCGGAGTTGCGGTCCGCACGACGCGCGCAGGTGCCCGGTCGGCGTCCGAGACCACCTCGAGCGTCGTCGTCGGGGCCGACGGCGCCACGAGCTCGGTGGCGCGTGCGGCCGGCATGCGGGGGCAGCCCACCGTGCCGTTGATCCAGGCCATCGTCGACCTGCCGCCGGACTACCCCCGCGATACGACCCGTGTCTGGTTCCGCCCGTCGGACACGCCCTACTTCTACTGGCTGATCCCGGACGGGAGCGGCCGCGGCGCGCTCGGCGTGATCGGCGAAGAGGCGGCCGCGACGCGGCGCAGGCTCGACCGGTTCCTCGACGAGCACGCCCTGACGCCCGCGGCCTACCAGGCCGCCCGCATCCCGGCGTACGCGGGATGGACGCCGCCGCGGCGACGGATCGGGGGCGGCGACGTCTACCTCGTGGGGGACGCCGGCGGGCACGTGAAGGTCTCGACCGTCGGCGGGATAGTCACCGGGCTCCGCGGCGCCCTCGCGGTCGCCCAGTCGATCGAAGGGGGCTCGAACCGGGCGCTCCGGGCCCTCCGTCGGGAGCTGGACGCACACCTCGTCGCGAGGCGGGTCCTGCACCGCTTCTCGACCGAGGACTACGTCCGCCTGCTCGAGATGCTCAACGAGCGGGCGAAGGGGAACCTGAGCGTCCATACGCGAGACGAGCCACAGCGGGTCCTGAGGAGCCTCGTCCGGGCGCAGCCCAGGATCCTCCTGCTGGCCCTCCAGGCGCTCGCGCCGCGCCGCGGCGTCGCGGGGCGTGCCTTGCGGGCGGCGTCGGGCCGTGCCGCGGACGCGAAGGGGACACGCTGACCGGGAGTCCTCACCGCGCCGGCCGACGGCCGGCAGAGCTCCTCGAGATCTGACCGCCCTCTAGCCTAAGCGTCAACGCGCGTGTAATCATGGCGCGGGTGCCTAGTGAGGGGGGCTTCGATGTCGTCGGTGTATCGCCGCAGGGTATTGGTCTGGTTCGCCGCGCTCGTGTTGCTGGCCGCCGTCTCCTTGTGGGGCGCCGCGACCTCGTCTCCCGAGGGCGACCGGACGGACCGGGCCTCCGTGGAGCGATCCCTGGGAGGCACGCACCAGACCTCGCTGGCGGAGCTCGCCAAGAAGAAGAACAAGAAGTGCGCCAAGTACGGGAAGAAGCCGCGGAGGTGCCGGGACCGAGACGGCGACGGCGTCCCGAACGGCAAGGACAACTGCCCGAAGGTGTTCAACCCGGGCCAGGCCAACTCCGACGGCGACAAGAAGGGCAACGCCTGCGACAAGAACGACTAGGAGCGGCATAAGGGGGCCGTGGCTACGGGCCGGTCGCGGCGACCGGCGGTAACTTGGTCCCGTGAAGAAGATCTCGTACGTGCTCCCGGTCTACAACGAGGGCGAGTCGATCGACCGCTTCTACACCGACCTCCGGCGGGCGCTCGCGAAGGTCCGAGACCGCTACACCTTCGAGCTGATCTTCGTCGACGACGGGAGCCGTGACGACTCCCTGGAGCGGATGAAGGCGATCCACGCGGCCGACCCGGACGTCAAGGTCGTCAGCTTCTCGCGCAACTTCGGACACCAGATCGCGATCACCGCCGGTATCGACCTCAGCACGGGCGACGCCACGATCGTGATGGACACCGACCTGCAGGACCCGCCGGAGGTCAGCCTCGAGCTGATCGAGAGGTGGGAGCAGGGTTACGACGTCGTCTACGCGCAACGGCGGACGCGCGGCGACACGTTCTTCAAGCGGTGGACGGCTCACGCCTACTACCGGCTCCTCAACCGCCTCTCCGACGTCGAGATCCCGCGCGACACCGGGGACTTCAGGCTGATGGACGCCCAGGTCACGGCCGAGCTGCGGCGGTTCCGCGAGAAGAACAGGTTCGTGCGCGGACTGGTCGCGTCGCTGGGGTTCCGGCAGACCGCCGTCGCCTTCGACCGGCCGAACCGGTTTGCCGGCAAGACGAACTATCCGCTGAAGAAGATGGTGAAGCTCGCCTACGACGGCGTCACCAGCTTCTCCACCCAGCCCCTGCAGCTCATCACTAGGTTGGGCTTCCTGGCTTTCCTGGCGAGCGTCGTCGGCATCGCCTACGCGCTCGTGGTGAAGATCTTCTTCCCCGAGGAGGCGGTGTCGGGGTGGACTATGACGATCATCGTGATCCTGCTCATGGGCGGGATCCAGATGCTGACGCTCGGCATCGTCGGGACGTACGTCGGCAGGATCTACTCCGAGGTCCAGCAGCGCCCGCTCTACATCGTCTCGGAGGTCTTGCAGCACGGCGGCGAAGCGGTCGGTCATCCGGCTAGCGCAGCGACCCAGACCGCGGCGCGACCGATGAGCCGGACGGACTAGTCCGCCGGCCGTCCGGAATCGGGACGATCCGGGCGCGGGGGCCACGCGAAGACCGACCGCCCCGGAGCGCGATCTGGGTCCGCTGCGCTATGGAGTTCGAAGCGCCGGGCGCCGAAGCTCTGAGCGGGGCCGGCCGGGACTGAGGACGCCGTATGCGTTTGAAGAGTCTGGCACGGTGGTTGCTGACCGCTACGGTCGTGTTCCAGGCGTCCGCGACGGTCGGCGCGGGGCTGAACCCGCCCGAGACCTTTACCGCAGTGCGGCTCCCGCGGGCGGCGTCGGGACGCTAGAGACCGTTCACGAGGGGGAGGCAGTTGCCCCCACCGGCGTTGCCGTCGCACACGTGGTGCCCGCCAGTGGCGCTCTTGACCAGGG
This sequence comes from Actinomycetota bacterium, assembly GCA_036258555.1. Taxonomy (GTDB): domain Bacteria; phylum Actinomycetota; class CADDZG01; order CADDZG01; family WHSQ01; genus JALZEG01. Next base: position 13,894 of record DATADL010000267.1, read on the forward strand.
CGGTGTTCGTCGTGGGAGTGAACGTCCAGGCCCCCGTGTGGCTGTAGTTGCCGCTGCCGGCCAGCCGAGACCCGACCGTGATCGTGAGCGTGCGACCGTCGGCGCTCCAGGACCACGTCGCCGCGAAGCGCATGTTCCTCTCGATCGTGCCGCCCGTGAGGAAGCCGAGACGGGGGATCTCGGTCGCCGAGCAGTTCCCCGTTCCGGTGCTGCCGAGCGTGATCCTGTCGGCCTGCCAGCAGATGGTGTTCCCCGGCTGCGGGCCGGTCGCGGGGTCGACGGCCTGGTTGAACGTGACCGTGAACGTGTCGCCGTCGTCGACCCTAGGGTTGCCGGTGTTCGCGAACGACGCCACGCTGGCCACGAAGCCCATGCGCGCTCCCGCTACGGGGTTGTTCTGCACGCTCGTCCAGGACTGGTAGCTGGTCAGCACGGTGTAGCAGCGCCACGTCCCCGCCGGGGTCGAACTGGCATGGGTGTGAGACGTCCCGGGAACCGTCGCGACCGTGGAGTACACCGCGCCCGTGCAGTCGTTGACGAGCGGGTTCGGCGCGGGGGCCGAGAGGATCCTGTAGCCACTGCCGTTCTGGCCCGCCGCCCACGCGAGGTCGACCGCCATCCCCGCCGGTGTCGCCGTCAGGCCGGCCGGCGCGTACAGGGACGTCAGCGCGAACGTGTTGCCCGCGTTGCGAGTGGTTCCCGTGAAGGCGGCGAACGTCCCGCGCGAGACCCCGGCGACGGCTACGAGCGCGAGGCCCGCGGCGACGATCCGGGACGGTCGGGACATGTCAGCCCCGCGCCGGGAGGGGCTCCTTGCGCGGACGCCAGATCGTCCACAGAGCGAGGCCCCCGAGCCAGAGTGCCGCCAGTGTCAGTGCCACGAGCCGTCCCACCGGAGTGAGCAGCCCGCCGACCACGTACCCGAGGTACGGCACGTGGAACTCGTAACGCAGCCCCGTGCCCTGCGCGGGGATCCGCCAGTCGTCGACGACGCCGTTCGCGTCTCCCCGGGTGACGAGGACCGGGCCGCGCTTCGTCTCGTCCACGCGCACGATCCGGTGGCTGACGAGCTTTTCGGGCTGACCCGGCGGGTGGAACGTCACGACGTCACCGCGGGCCAGGTCGGCGGCGGCGACCTCGCGGTCGAAGATCATCGAGCCCGTCGGGATCGTCGGCTCCATGCTGCCCGACAGAACCGTGAAAGTCCGGTACGGAAGGACGCGGGGGCCGATCGTCGCGACGAGCATGACGATCACCACGACGCTTCCGAACACGGTCGCCGCGCTCCGCAAGAGCGCCGCGAGGCGGCCGGGTCGATGCCCGGCCGCCCGCTGCGTGACCACCTCGTTCGGAGCCGCCGGCATCTCTCCCAGCGCCGGCATCTCCACTCCCAGCGTAGTCATTGTCGTTGCTCCCTTACTGCTCCAGAGTCCAGGTGAAGTCGATCGAAGCCTTGCGGCCCTGGTACGAGTTGTTGGTCGTCTGCGGCAGCTTCACGCCGATCGTGTAGTAGCCCGTGACGCCCGTGTTCAGGCCGCCGAGGTTGAGCGGCGTCGCCGTGCCGTTGACAGTCGCAAAGGCGCCGAGCGTCTTGGCCTCTGCACCCGTGGCCGCGAAGTCGCAGGTGTTCGGGGTCAGGACCGCGGCGCTCCCGTAGACGCAGGCTGCGGGGACCGTGCGGGTGGCGTCCGTCCACTTCTGCACGTACAGCTGCACCTTGTCGCAGGGGTCGCCCGAGCCCTTGTAGGTCTCGGAGGCCGTGTCGCCCGGCGTGCAGGCGCTCGAGTGGAGCTTCAGCGCCGCTGCGTCGAGGCTGCCCTCGTTGCGGACCGCGACGTTGACGGTCGCGGAGTCGTTCGGCTTGCGGAGCGTCGCGCCGGAGAACAGCGCGTCGCAGCTCGCGTTCACGTTCGAGTCGGTGCTCGTGCCGGCGCCCGTCGACAGACAGGTCGTGCCGGTCCCGACCTTGTTCGACAGGATCAGCGTGCCGTTCGCCCAGACGTTGCCGGGGTTGGCGGTCTGCGCGTTGAACGTCGCGTAGGTCCCGCCTCCGACGACGGCCCCCACGACCGCCACTGCTCCCAGCGACAGGAGGATCTTCTTCCGCCGCTGCTTCCTTGCTTCCGACGTGGGTGCTGCGCCCTGCCCCATAGCGTCTTCCCTCCCGTGACTCCCCCGCGTGGCTTCTCCACGCACCGTGGGGCTCATATGCGTAGGTTTTCGGGGGCCGCGAGAGGGACCTGAATAGTCGTCGCGGGCCATTTACTAGTCGTCGCGGGGCGAAACCGGGCGTTTCGGGAGCCGGATGACTAGTCATCGCCCCCCTGGAGGCTCTTGCAGCGTCGAGCTTCGGACCAGTCCCCGGAATATGGCGGCGTCTGCCTGAACGCCGGGCAGTCCTGTCCGGAGTAGGAGCGGAACCAGGGATCAGAACGGCCGGATTCAGATCGGAGGCACGAGGCTTTCTGCGTTCTCGCCGCGCTCAGGCGGACGAGCCGCGCCGCTTTC
>DATADL010000268.1:0-1780 GCA_036258555.1 Actinomycetota bacterium
GCCTCGGCCGTCGCCGCGTCGGTCACGACCGTCGTCTGCGCGTCCTTGCCCAGGTCGCCCGGGGCGAACGGGGCGCAGGCGGGCGGGGGAGGAGGCGTCTTGGGCTTCTTCTTCTTCTTGGCATCTGCGGGCGCCACGAAAGCGCCGAGGATCATCGCTGCCGATGCAACGACCGACAGCGTGCGGATGTTACGGGAAACCTTCACATGGACCTCCGTCGCCGGGCTGTGTTGACTGCGTGTTCGCCGTCGCGGCGTCGCTTCCTTCTCCCGCCAGGTTCATCGCGCCCGAATTGCCGTCGTTGTGGCGAAAATAGGACGCGAAGCGGGCCCCCGAAGGGGCCCGCCCAGAGCTGGATCCTCGTGAATCTACTCGGGAGCGACCTGCTCGCCTAGCCAGATGCTCATCGTCATCGACTCGCCCGCGGTCGAGAACGCCCGGCTCTCGACGGTGAACCCGGCACAGTCCAGCACGGGGAAGCCCGACACGGACTCCAGGCCCCAGGCGCCGGTGCCCTGCCCGTGGATGTTCGAACCCTCCGAGATCGGGACCGGCGTCACGTTCGACGAGCCGGAGTGGGTCGCCTCCTCGCCGGTCGCTCCGTCCCAGACGTAGAGGTCCATGTCGCTGCCCGGCTGCTTGGCCCACTCCTGGAACACGTAGAGCCCGGTCTCGGGGTTCGCCGAGTCGACCTGGATGTTGAAGAAGACCGTGTCTTCCTGGATCGGGTCCTGCGTGATCGACCACAGCGCCGGTCCGTGCTCGTACTCGAACACGAGCGGCGCCTCCTCGGTGTGCTCGTCGGTCACCTTCACGACCGGTTGCTCGAGCACCTCGGCGGTCTCGCCCGAGGGCGAGTTCGGCTCGATCGGGGCGAACGTGGCGCACCCGGCCGGCTTCTTCTTTTTCTTCTTCGCGTCCGCGGGGCCGGCGGTGAATGCGCCGACTATCAGCGCGGCTGACGCGATCACGGACAGAGTCCGGATCGACCTCTGCTTGCTCATCTGCTGCCCTCCCTGAGAGACCCGCTCTACCTACCGAAGGGTTCGCCGGACGGTGGGCAGTCCCTCCCGGAATGCGGCGATGCGGGCGAAGTGTCGGTGCTCTGCCTCGAGGGCCCCGGCCCGGGTACACTCCGCCGGACTCGTCCCGCCGCCGCAGCGGCCCTACTCACGACGGTGGTGCCACCCATGCAGACTCCTCGACGCCGGCTCGCGCTCTGGCTCGCGGCCGCCCAGGTGGGCGCGGTCCTCGCCGCGTTCGGCGCCGCCGCACCGGCCGCGGCCGCCCTGCCTCCGAGCGAATGGGTCGTGGGCCCTCAGACGCGGTCGGTGATCATCACGCTCGACGGAACGGCGCGGAACAAGGTCATGGACGAGCTCCTGCTCATGCTCGAGCGCAAGAAGGCCAACCTCAGCTTCTTCCTGCCCGGCGCCTGGATCGAGCATCACGAGACGCGGGCGCGGTTGATCAAGCGAGGCGGCCACCTCCTCGGCAACCGCGGCTACGGGAAGGCCCCATTTACGTCGCTCGACGACGGAGCGCTGCGGACGTCGATCTCGAGGGGCGAGGACGCCCTGCGGTCGATCGGCGCGACCGGCATGCCTTACCTGCGACCCCCGACGGGGGCGCGCGACCTCCGCGTCTTGCGCGTCGCGGGGTCGATGGGCTACCGCTCGGTGCGCTGGACGCAGCATCCGAAGGGGGGCCTCGCCAAGAAGGTCGCCTACAAGGTCGTGTCGGGCGTGCAGCCGGGCTCGATCGTCTCGCTCGACTTGTG
>DATADL010000269.1:0-3847 GCA_036258555.1 Actinomycetota bacterium
CTAGGCTTCGTCGCCCTTCAGGGCATCCGCTTTCGCCCGGATCTCGTCGAGGATCGGCGCGTTCTGCAAGGTCGTGACGTCGCCGAGCGCGCGGCCCTCCGCCACGTCGCGCAGCAGCCGCCGCATGATCTTCCCCGAGCGCGTCTTCGGGAGGTCGTCGGTGAACACGATCGACTGGGGCCGCGCGATCTTGCCGATGACCTTCGCCACGTGGCCGCGCAGCTCGGTCATCAACGCCTCGTCGCCCGCGATCCCGCCCTTCGGCGTCACGAAGGCGACTATCGACTCACCTTCACGCGGGTCCTGGCGGCCGACGACGGCCGCTTCCGCGACGGCCTGGTGGTCGACGAGCGCGGACTCGACCTCGTAGGTCGAGATCCGGTGGCCCGCGACGTTCATCACGTCGTCGACGCGGCCGAGGAGCCAGAAGTAGCCGTCGTCGTCGAGCTTGGCCCCGTCGCCGGGGAAGTACGTGTCCTGGCCGAACCTCGAGAAATACGTGTCGAGATAGCGCTGCTCGTCGCCCCAGATCGTGCGGAACATCGACGGCAGCGGACGCCGCAGCACGAGGTATCCGCCGCCGCCCGGCCCGACGGGGTCGCCCTTCTCGTCGACGACGTCGGCGACGACCCCGGGGTAGGGGCGCGTGGCCGAGCCCGGCTTGAGCGTCGTGATCCCCGGCAGAGGCGAGATCGCGATCGCGCCCGTCTCGGTCTGCCACCACGTGTCGACGACGGGCGTCCTGCCCCCGCCGACGAACTCCTGGTACCAGACCCACGCCTCGGGGTTGATCGGCTCGCCGACGGACCCGAGCAGCCGCAGCGAAGAGAGGTCGTGCTTGGCGGGGTAGTCCGTGCCCCATTTCATGAACGTTCGGATCGCGGTCGGGGCCGTGTAGAGGATCGTGACGCCGTATTCCTCGACGATCGACCACCACCGGTCCTTGTCCGGCCAGTCCGGGGCCCCCTCGTACAGGACCGAGGTCGTCCCGTTGCACAGGGGGCCGTAGACGATGTAGCTGTGCCCCGTGACCCATCCGATGTCGGCCGCGCACCAGTAGACGTCGGACTCGGGCTTGACGTCGAAGATCGCGCGGTGCGTCGACGACACCCCGGTGAGATAGCCGCCGGTGGTGTGCACGATCCCCTTCGGCTTCCCCGTGGTCCCCGACGTGTAGAGGATGTAGAGGGGGTCCTCGGCGTCCATCGACTCGGCGGGAGCGTCCGCCGCCGCCGCAGCGACCGCGTCCGCGTAGACGAGGTCGCGGCCGGCGACCATCGGAACGTCTTCGTTCGTGCGGCGCACGACGAGCACGTTCGTGATCGACGGCGTCTGCTCGAGCGCCTCGTCGGCGTTCGCCTTCAGCGGGACGACCCCGCCGCGCCGGTAGCCGCCGTCGGCGGTGACGAGCACCTTGCACTCGGAGTCGTTGATGCGGTCGCGCAGGGACTCGGCCGAGAAGCCGCCGAAGACGACGGAGTGCACGGCGCCGATGCGCGCGCAGGCGAGCATCGCCGCGGGGAGCTCGGGGATCATCGGGAGATAGATCGCCACGCGGTCGCCCTTTCGGACACCGAGGTCCTTCAGGACGTTCGCGAGCCGGCACACCTCCTCGTGGAGATCGCGGTAGGTGATCGTGCGCGTCTCCCTCGAGGCTGGACCACTCGCCGAGGCGACTGGTGCGGGCTCTCCGATCCAGTGGTACGCGATGCGATCCCCGTGGGAGGCGAGGTGGCGGTCGAGGCAGTTGTGCGCCGCGTTGAGCCGGCCCCCGCGGAACCACGCGTGGTGCGGGAAGCCTCCCTGAAGGACGGCGTCCCACCGCTCGAACCAGTCGAGGCGCTCCGCCTGCGACGCCCACCACGAGTCGGGGTCGCGCTCGGCCTCCGCGTAGACCGAGGCGTCCGGGAGGTTCGCCTGCGCCGCGAACGCCGCGGGAGGCTCGAACGTCCGCCTCTCCTCGAGCAGCGCCTCGATCGTCTTCTCGGTGCTCATCGCCAGCCATTATCCTGCCGGGCGTGAAAATCCTCGTCCTCGGCGGTGACGGCTACCTCGGATGGCCGACCGCGATGCACCTCTCCGCCGCCGGCCACGACGTGGCGCTCGTCGACAGCTTCCTGCGGCGCGCGATGTCGACCGAGCTGGGGGCCGAGTCGCTGACGCCTATCCAGTCGATCGGCGAGCGGATCCGCGCCTGGAGGGAGGTCTCGGGCAACGACCTGGAGTTCTTCCACGGCGACCTGGCCGACCCGCAGTTCGTCGACGAGGTCTTCGCGGCCGTCCGGCCCGACGGGATCGTTCACTACGGCGAGCAGCCCAGCGCGCCCTACTCGATGATCGACCGGCGTCATGCGGTCGCGACGCAGCGCAACAACGTCGAGGGGACGCTGAACGTCCTCTACGCGATGCGCGACATCGTCCCGGAGGCGCACCTCGTGAAGCTCGGCACGATGGGCGAGTACGGGACGCCCGACATCGACATCGAAGAGGGCTTCATCGAGATCTCGCACAACGGGCGGACCGACACGCTCCCGTTCCCCAAGCTCCCCGGCTCGATGTACCACCTGACGAAGGTCCACGACTCGCACAACATCCACTTTGCGTGCCGCATCTGGAAGCTGCGCTCGACCGACCTGAACCAGGGCGTGGTGTACGGGATCCACACCGACGAGACGCAGCTCGACGAACGCCTGTGCACGCGCTTCGATTACGACGAGGTGCTCGGCACGGCGCTGAACCGCTTCTGCGTCCAGGCCGTGGTCGGGTACCCGCTGACGGTCTACGGCAAGGGGGGCCAGACGCGCGGGTTCCTCAACATCGTCGACACGATCCAGTGCGTTCGCCTGGCGCTCGAGAACCCCGCGCAGCAGGGCGAGTACCGCGTGTTCAACCAGTTCACCGAGCAGTTCTCGGTCAACGACCTTGCGACGATCGTCGCCCGCGTGGGCGGGGCGAAGGGGATCAACGTCGTCGTGGACCGCGTGCCCGACCCGCGCATCGAGGCGGAGGACCACTACTACAACGCGACCCACACGAAGCTGGTCGAGCTCGGCCTGAAGGCGCATCTCCTGACCGACGACGTCGTCGGCGACCTGCTGGAGACGATCCAGCGATACAAGGACCGCATCCTCCTGGGCCCGATCGCCCCCAAGACGAAGTGGGACCCGCGCCTGTAACGCACCATTTGCCCGGCGCAGGAGTGGCCGCGGGGACGGCGAACTCCCCAGCAGGACCCGCTAGACATGGAGATGACGTCATGCGCAAGGCACTCGCTTCGCTGATCGCCCTCGGGCTCGTGGCCAGCTTCTCGATGAGCCCCGCCCTCGCGGGCAAGAAGAAGGCCAAGAAGAAGGTCACCAAGACGATCGAGGAGACCATCGACGTCACGGCCGTGCCCTTCCCGAACTACTCCAGCTACACGGCGACGGCTACCCCGGGATGCACCGCCGGCGTGGAGGGCGTCCACAAGGCGACCCGGTCGTTCGAGACGCCGGGGGCCGGGACGCTGACGCTGTCGATGTCGGGCTTCACCGGCGACTGGGACCTCTACGTCTTCGACGGCGCGGTCGCGATCGCTCGCTCGGACAACGAGCAGGTCGGACCGACGATGGCGCCCGCCGAGGAGAAGATCGAGATGCCGCTCGAGAAGGGCAAGACGTACGACCTCGTCGTGTGCAACTGGGCCGGCGCTCCGCAGGCCAGCGCCCAGCTGAAGTACGTGTACTCGCTCTAGGCGGGACGGGGTTCTGCTTTGGGCGGGAGCTTCTCGCCCGGCGGCAGCCGCAGGAAGTCGTACACGAGGCCGAGCGGGTCGAAGCCGAGCTTCGCGTAGAGCTCCTTCGGCCAG
>DATADL010000270.1:0-12969 GCA_036258555.1 Actinomycetota bacterium
GGCCATCCCGAGTGGGATGGCCCCGCCCCCGGTCCCGCACGATCCGCCCTCGGCGGCAGGTCAGGGGGGCACGGCGTGGAACAAGGAGAGCAGGCACGAGGCAAGTGATCAGGAGAGTCCGAATGCTCGTACCGACGGCCAGGCCTACCTCACGGGCTTCGACCCGGGCCCTCGCCGTGGCGGCCGCCGTCCTCGTCGCGGTCTCCGTCGCTCTTCCCGCTCCTGCGCTCGAGGCCGCCTCCGGTCCGAAGACGCTCGCGGGCACGACGTCGATAAAGGGGTCCCGCACAGGGGCCCTCGCCGTGCGCCTGCCGCGCGCCGCGAGCGTCCAGGTCCGTTCGCCCGGCGGCACCCCCGACGGGAGCCCGGCCCCGGGCATAGCGATCGACGGGCGGGGGCGCCTCGCCGGCTTCTACCTGACGTCGCCGGACGTGACCGACGTCCGGCGCCCGTACCTCGCGGCGTTCCAGTTCCGCTTCTGCCCGGAGGGCGGGTGCAGGCCGGCCGACCGCGCGTACGAGTACGTGTACAGCAGCGCCTACGACGCCGCGACCGGCGGCGAGCACGAGCACCCCGGCGCCGTCGAGCTGCCGGCGGGGGACTACCTTCTGTACCTCGTCTCGGACGGAGCGCCGGTGGACGTTCGGATCCGGCTGAAGGGGCTCGGCGGCAAGACCACCTTGAGGCCGGCGGCGTCCGTGACGTCGGGGTTCTCGGTTCCCACCGAGGAGAGCGCGACGAGCATCGCGGGCGGCAAGGCGTTCTGGTACGGCCACGAGGCCAGCTTCTCGGGGCAGGGCGGCATGTACGTCGGCGCGATGCGTCTCGACGTCGAAGACTGGTCGTACCTCCGCGTCGGGCTCTGCATATCGGAGGGGGCCGCGGCTCCGCCCCAGGTGCGGGACGCGCCCTACTGCCCCGTGGGACAGGGGGCCGCGGAGGAGCGGACCGAGGTCGTCCCCGTGGATCGCGCGTTCGTCAAGCCGTGGATCGGCTTCGTGGGGGCTCCCGGCGACTTCGCCTTCGGGCAGCACTACACGGGCGTGTTCAGCGAGGCCGACGTGGACAGCATCTCGTTCCACGTCGACGTCGACCCGGCGTCGATCCGCTAGCGGCGCCGCTGCGGCGCGACTGCTGCTAGCTCGCGCGTGCGGGCGTCACGAGGTCGTCGAGCAGGTCTCGCGCGGCCCCGGCCACCTCGCGCACGGCCCTGTCGAACACTTCCCGGTTCGCCCGCGACGGCTGGCGATACCCACTGATCTTCCGGACGAACTGGAGCGCGGCCGCCTCGATCTCTTCGTCGGTGACGGGCTCGGCCCCCCTGAGGGTCTTGATGCTCCTGCACATACGGCGAGCCTAGCTGCTGAGGCTTCCCCACAGGTGCAGCACGGCGTACGACCGCCACGGTCGCCAGGCCCGCGCTCGCTCCTCGAGCGCCCGCGGGGTCTGCGGGAGCCCCAGCCTCGCCGCGGCCTTGCGAACGCCGAGGTCGCCGGCGAGGAACACGTCGGGGTCGCCGAGCGCGCGCATCGCGACGTACGCCGCGGTCCAGGGCCCGACGCCCGGAAGGGCCCTCAGCCCGGCGACCACTTCGGCGCGGGGCGCGTCGCGGTCGAGCGAGAGGTCGCCGCCGGCTACGGCGGACGCGAGGGCGCGCAGGGCGGCCCGGCGCGACTCGGGCATCCCGACCTCGCGGAGGTCCGCTTCCGCGAGCGCCTCGGGCGACGGGAACACGTGCGTGACCGCGCCCGCAGGGGCAGCCAGCGGCTTGCCGCGTGCGGCGACGAGGCTTCCCGCGAGCGTGCGCGCGGCAGCGACGGTCACCTGCTGACCGAGCACGGCGCGCACGGCGAGCTCGAAGGGGTCGGTCGCGCCCGGAAGCCTGCGGCCGGGCGCGCGGCGCACGAGCGGCCGCAGCACGCGATCGCGGGCGAGCCTTTCCGAGACGGCGACGGGGTCCGCGTCGAGGTCGAGCAGCCGGCGACACCGTTGGACCGCGGCGGCCAGATCACGCTCGTCGTCGAGCCTCAGCGCGCAGGCGACGTGGCCGTCCCCCGCGGTGAGCTCGGCCACGGCCGTGCCGTGGGGCAGCGACATGCTGCGGCGGTACCTCCCGGCCTCGAACGCCTCCACCCCCGGGACGCACCGAGCGCCCAGGAAGGGGAGGAGGTCGCCGTCGAACGGTTCCCGGTACGTGAGCCGCAAGGTCGGCCGTCCCGGAGGCGTGCCCGGGGGCGGTTTGCCCCGAGGCTCGGTGCCGGGGACGGCGGCGTGGGAACGGTCGAGGTCGGGCTCCACGGGCCCACCCTGGCAGGTGGCGGCCGGGCCTGCCGGCGGCGCTCGGACGGCTGCGCCGGGGTCAAACCCCCGTATCGCCCGAGACGTCTTCTACAATCCCGGGCATGGCGGAGCGGCCCAGGCGACCCCCCCAGCAAGCGCCGGCGGACGTCGACTTCAAGGAGCTCGTCCAGAACCTCCCGATCGCGATCTTCGTCGTCGACCGCGAGGGCCGGCCCTGCTACGCCAACCCTGCCGCCGTCGAGCTGCTCGGCAAGGGGGCCGACCCGGACGCGGCCGCCGAGGACCTGAGCGAGCGCTACAAGGCGTACCTCTCGGGTACGCCCCACGAGTACCCCCGGGACCGGATGCCGATCGTCCGCGCGCTCGAAGGAGAGTCGTGCACGGTCGACGACATGGAGATCCGCCGCCCGGACGGGTCCGTCGCCCTGCAGGTGTGGGGGACGCCCGTCTACGACGCAAGGACCGGCATCAAGTACGCGATCGCCGCCTTCACCGACATCACGGCTCGCAAGCGGGCCGAGCGCGCCCTCCAGGAGAAGGAGCAGCAGGCGAAAGAGGAGGCGCTGCGCGACGACCTCACCGGCCTCCACAACAGGCGCGGGCTCCTCCACGTCATGGACGCCCTGATCAAGCTCGGCATCCGGACCGAGCGCGCGCTCGCGCTGGTGTACATCGACCTCGACGACATGAAGAAGATCAACGACACGTTCGGCCACGCCCAGGGCGACCGGGCGCTCGTGGACGCCGCCCGGATCCTCGAGGCGAACCTCCGCGAGTCCGACTTCATCGCGCGCATCGGCGGCGACGAGTTCTGCATCGTGCTGTCGGGAGGCAACGACGTCCAGGACCGGGCAGCGATCGCCCGGATCGACGCGGCGGTCCGCGAGCACAACGCGACCGCAGGACGGCCCTACGACGTCTCGTTCAGCGTCGGCGTCGCCCGGTTCGACCCGTCCGCCCCGGCGACCGTCGAAGAGCTCCTCCACGCAGCGGACGCCGCGATGTACCGCGACAAGGCGGCGAAGCACGGGGGGTCCTAGGCGCCCCCGCTGGCCGATCGCGGCCAGGGCTTGCACCCCAACTACACCAGTAGTAGAAAAGAGGCTCGAACAGCTTCCAGATCCTCGTATCGGGAGCGCATACCTTGGGGGAAGCGCCTTGGAAGTGGCTGAACGTCCGGTGACGGGCGCACGCGGGTGGGATTCGCTCACGGATGCAGAGCTGAGGGTGATCAAGCTCGTGACGGAGGGCCTGACCAACCCCCAGATCGCCGGGCGCCTCTTCGTGTCCGCGCAGACCGTGAAGACCCACATGAAAAACGTCTTCCGGAAGCTCGGCGTGTCGAGCCGGGCCGAGCTCGCGGCCCTCGCGGCCCGCAGGGGGCTCGGCTAGCTCGCCGGGAGGAACCCACCGCAGTGCGGAGAACCTCCTCCGCATGAAAAAGATCGTCGTCACCGCGCTCGCATCCCTGCTCGTCGCCTCCTTCGCGTCCGCCGGGCGGACGGACGCTTCCGTCCTTTCGGTCGTCCGCGTCCACGTGGACTCCGAGGCCGAGGCCGGCTACCTCATGTCGAACTTCGACGAGACCCACAACCACGGTCCGAACGAGATCGAGCTCCTGCTGTGGCCCGGCGACCTCGCCGAGCTCGACGCCCTGGGGCTCGACTACGAGGTCGTCGTGGAGGACCTCGTCGCGCACGACCGCGCCCTCGAGGCCGCGAGCGACGCGACGCCGGTCCCCCAGCCGGGGCCGGACCGCACCGAGTACCGCCGCCTCGGCGACTACAACGCCGAGATGCAGGAGCTCGCCGACAAGAACAAGGGTCTCGTCGAGCTCTTCGAGATGAAGCGGCCGTCGCTCGAGGGCCGGACGATCTACGGCGTCGAGATCGCCGCGGACGTCAAGGACAAGTTCGACGGCCGGCCGATCTTCTACCTCGACGCGGAGCACCACGCACGTGAGTGGCCGGCGTCAGAGTTCACGATGATCTACGCGCACTACCTGGTCGAGGAGTTCGGCAAGAACCCGCAGATCACGAAGCTCCTCCGCAAGGCGCGCGTGATCGTCGTCCCGGTCGTCAACGTCGACGGGTTCGACTTCTCACGGGAGTCCGTCACGTCGGCACACCCTGCCGTCGCCAGCAACACGGACTTCCTCTCCAGCCCGCAGGGTTGGGAGGGCTACTGGCGCAAGAACCGCCGCTCGCTCACGGGCGTCACGGCCCCCGCCGTGGAGCGCAACCCGGACGCCTACGGGGTCGACCCGAACCGCAACTACTCCTACTTGTGGGGCGACAACCAGGGCGGGTCCTCCGGCAGCCAGCTCAACGAGACGTACCGCGGCACCGAGCCGTTCTCCGAGCCCGAGGTCGCCAACGTGCGCGACATCATCCTGAACCGCAACACCACCGGCGTGATCACCAACCACACCTACCAGTCGAGCGTCCTGCGCGCCGGGGGCGGCGACTCGCCCGAGGACGCGATCCTCGAGTCGCTCGGCCAGGAGATGGCGGACGTGCTCGGCTACCAGAACAACGGAACGGTGGGTTACCCGACGACGGGAACGACCGACGACTGGTCGTACGCGGTGACCGGCGGCGTCGGCTTCACGATCGAGCACGGCACGCAGGGCTTCCACCCGCCCTACGGCGACTTCGTCCTCCAGCACAACGACAAGGTCTCGAAGGCGTTCACGATCATGCTCGAGGCAGTCGCCAACCCGAAGTACCACTCGGTGCTGACCGGCCGCGTGCACGGCGGCCCGGCGAAGCTCACGCTGACGAAGACCATGCGGGTGCCGCTCTCGGAGGGCAACCCGACCGGCGAGGAGTTCGTCGTCGAGAAGATCCGCTACACGATGTCGACGGGCAAGGACGGCCGCTTCGAGTGGCACGTCGGACCGAGCACCAGCCCGTGGAACAAGAAGAAGGAGTCGTACACGCTCACGATCAAGGGCAAGGGCGGCACGGCGAAGATGCCGGTCACGGTCGACCGGGGCGAGAGGCTGAACCTCGGGACCTTCCACCTCGGCAACGTCGAGACGGCCGCGCTGATCGAGGCGGGCGAGGCTCACGACCACGACCACTAGGTCGCAGAGACGACTTCGAAGGAGGGGCCTCCGGGCCCCTTCTTCGCGTCCGGGGGTCGTGCGGTTCCCGCGGCGCGCGTCGTGGGTAAGAGGATTGGGACCCATGCAAAGCGGCAGGTGAGATGCCTCGGGCGGACGCGATCGACCAGGAGAGCCTCAGACTCGGTGACGTCGTGCACGAGATCGGCGTCCCCGCGACGACGATCCGCGCCTGGGAGGCGCGCTACGGCTGGCCCAACCCCGCGCGGACGGCCGGCCGCCACCGCCGCTATTCCCGCGACGACCTGAGCCGGCTGGTCGCGCTGCGCAACGAGATCGCGCGCGGGCGCAACGCGGGAGAGGCCGTCGAGTTGCTGCGGTCGATCTACGAGCGCCGCGAGCACCGGTACGTCGACCCGATCGTCGAGGGGGCGCTCGCGCTCGACCCGGCCCGGGTCCGCGACGTCCTGCTCGCCGCGGAGCGTGACCTCGGCGTCGTCGCGACCGTCGAGCGCGTCGCGGTCGTCGCGCTGCGGGAGATCGGCGACCACTGGGCCGCGGGCACGTGCGACGTGGCCGGCGAGCACCTCGGGACCGGCGAGATCCGCAGATGGTTCGGCGAGGTGGCGGGCCGTGCGATCGGGGACACCTCCGGCGCCCCCGTCGTCCTCGGGTGCGGTCCCGAGGAGCTGCACACCGGCGGACTCGAGGCGTTCCGCGTGCTACTCGTCGAGCGAGGCGTCCCGGCGCTGTTCCTCGGAGCGCAGACGCCTCCGGAGTCGTTCGCCCTGACGGTCCGCGACGCCGGCGCGAGGGCGGGCGTGATGGTCTGCCACCGGGCCCAGTCGCGCCGCGGCTCGCTCGTGACCTTGCGCCTCCTGGCGTCGATCCCGGACACGCACGTGTTCTACGCCGGCAACGGGTTCGCCGCGGCGCGCGGCCGCCGGAGCGTCCCGGGCACCTACCTCGGCACGGACCTCTCGGCGGCGGCCGACGCCGTCACCTCGAGCCCGCGCTAGCTGACACCATCTACGGATGCCCCCAGCTCTCGTAGAGGCGCACGGCATCGTGCGCACGTACTCGTCCGGCGCCGAGGCCGTGCATGCCCTCAGGGGCGTCGACCTCACCGTCGACGCCGGTGAGTTCCTCGCCATCACGGGACCGTCGGGGTCGGGGAAGTCGACGCTCCTCCACGTCGTCGGCGGTCTCGACCGTCCCGACGAGGGCCGCGTGCTGCTCGAGGGCCGCGACCTCTCGTCGCTGGCCGACGAGGAGCTCGCGCTCGTCCGGCGGCGGCGCCTCGGGTTCGTGCTCCAGTTCTTCAACCTCCTGCCGACGCTGAGCGCGGTCGAGAACGTGGCGTTCCCGCTGCTGCTCGACGGCGACAGGGACGCGCTCGCGCGCGCGGCGGAGTCCCTGGCCTCGGTCGGGCTTGCGGAGCGTGCGGCCCACCGGCCGTCGCAGCTGTCGGGCGGCGAGCAGCAGCGGGCCGCGCTCGCACGGGCGCTCGTGACCCGCCCGGCCGTCGTCCTGGCGGACGAGCCCACCGGCAACCTCGACTCCGCGACCGGCGAGGGGATCCTCGGCCTCCTCCGCGAGACGGCGGACCGCGGCCAGACGATCGTGATGGTCACGCACGACGAGCGCACCGCCGACTACGCCGACCGCACCGTTCGTCTCGCCGACGGAAGGCTGGTCGCCGCGTGAGGGGCCTCGTCGCGTTCCTGCGGCGCGTGAACGCGCGCCACCTGTTCGAGAAGCGGCTGCGCACCGCGCTGACCCTCGCCGGCGTCGCCGCCGGCGTGGCGCTGGTCACGTCGATCACGGTGATCAACAGCACGCTGCTGTCGTCGGTGCGAGAGGGGATCCGCAACCTCGCGGGCGAGGCCGAGCTGGAGGTCGCCGCCGCCGACGAGACCGGGCTCGACCTCGCGGCGGTCGAGGAGGTCGAGGCGGTGGAGGGCGTCGGCGACGCGGTGCCGGTCGTCCGCACGACCGTGCACCTCACCGGCCCCGGCGGTGAGTCGGACACGATGGTCCTCGGTGTGGGTCCTGACTTCCTCCGGCTCCTGCCGTCCGGCCTCGGCGAGGCGGGTCGGGTCTCGCTCACCGGAACCCTCGGACGAGACGGGGACGGCATGGTGCTGTCCGACCAGGCCGCCGAGGGGATCGGCGCCGAGGAGGGGACCGTCGTCCGGGCCGAGACGCCGTCCGGGACCGTGCCCGTGCAGGTCACCGGGCTGACGTCGGGCCCCGGGGTCTCCCTGTTGAACGGCGGCAACGTCGGCGTCATGGCGCTGCCGGCCGCGCAGGAGGCCTTCGAGAAGCAGGGACGGGTCGACTCGATCTACGTCGTCGTCGACGAGGACGTCTCGGCCGCCGACGTGGAGGCCGCGATCGACGACGCGCTCGGGGGCGCCGCGATCGTCGGGCCGCCCGGCGAGAGGGGAGAGGCCTTCGAGCGCACGTTCGAGAGCATCGCCGCGCTCACGTCGCTCGCCGGAGCGGTCTCGCTGTTCGTCGCGCTGTTCGTCGTCTACAACACGATGTCGATCGCGCTCGCCGAGAGGCGGCGCGAGATGTCCATGGCGCTCGCGCTCGGGGCGAAGCGCACGCAGCTGTTCGCCGCGTTCCTCGCCGAGGCCGGGCTGTTGGGGACTGTCGCCTCCGTCGCGGGAGTCGGCGGTGGCGTCCTGCTCGCGCGCGTCCTCGTGGGCCGCGCCGTCGACCAGTTCGAGGCGGTGGGGGTCAGGACGAGCGGCACGCTCGCCGTCGAGCCGTGGCACGTCCTGCTGGGGCTCGTCGCCGGGATCGCCGTGTCGCTCGCCGGCGCGTTCCTGCCGGCGCGGCGCATCGCGAAGGTCGCACCGGTCGAGGCGCTGAGACCCGATGCGGGGCTCGAGTGGGCGCGGACCCGTCGCGGCGCGCCGAAACCCGTCGTATCGCTCGCGTTCGGCGCGGCCGGCGTCGTCGCGTGCCTCGCCGGGATGGCTCTGTACATCGAGACCGGCGCCTACCCGGTGGCCGTCGTCGCGCTCGCCGCCGGCCTCGGCGGCGTGACGACGATCCTCCCGGTCGTCGTGCCTCTCGGAGTCCGCATCCTTCGTCCCGTGCTCGCACGCCTGTTCGGCGCTACCGGGCGTCTCGCCGCCGACGGCCTCGCCAAGAACCCCGGCCGGACGTCGGTGACCGTCGGCTCGCTCGTGCTCACCCTGGGCCTCGTGATCGGGGTCGGCGGCGCGGTCGACTCGTTCGACGCGCAGTTCCGCGACTTCGCCGACCACTGGTACAGCCAGCCGCTGTACGTGCAGACGAACTCTTACACGGGCGGGGTCGAGTCGGACCAGCCGCTGGCGGGGAAGTTCGTCGCCGCGCTGGAGGAGGTGGACGGCGTGGACAACGTGCTCCCGTTCCGCTATGCGAACCTCACGGCGGACGGCCGTCAGGTGATCGCGTACGTGCACCCGACGTCCGGCGAGGCGCGCGAGGACGCGCTCGAAGGCCTCTCGGTCGGCGGCGTCGACTCGGAGCCGCTCGTGGACGCGCTCGACCGCGGTGAGGTCGTCGTCGCCGAGCAGATGGCGCAGCGGCGCAACCTAGAGGTCGGGGACGAGATCTCCCTCGCGGGGCCCCGCGGCCTGAGGGACTTCGTGGTCGGCGGGACGTTCAACGACCTCGCGTCGTTCGACTCGATGTACATGTCCGCGGAGACCTACCGGCGGTACTGGAACGACGACCGCGCCGATTCCTTCGGGGTCGATCCCGAGCCGGGCGTGTCCGTCACGGGGCTCGAGCGCCGGCTCGAGGAGACCGTGGACGCCGAGGGCATGCCCGCCCGCGTGATCCGGAGGGAGGAGCAGATCGAGAACGTCTCCGCGACGGTCGACCAGGTCTTCTCGATCGCGGAGGGGATCCAGCTCGCCGCTCTGGTGGTCGCGTTCCTCACGATCGTGAACACGATGTTCACGGCGGTCATCGAGCGGCGCTGGGAGTTCGGCCTGCAGCAGGCGATCGGGATGGGACGGCGCCAGCTCGGGCGAACGGTCGTCCTGGAAGCGCTGGGCATCGGGCTCGTCGGCGGAGTGGGAGCGGTCGTCCTGGGGGCCGGTCTGGGCGTCCTCATGCTGATCAGCATGAACTTCCTCTATGCCTTCGATATCCCGTACCAGCCGCCGTGGACGCTGTTCGCGGTCGCGATCGCGGCCGGCACCGCGATCGCCGCGCTGTCCGCCGTCTACCCGCGCCGCCTCGCGGCCAGGCTGCAGATCGTCGAATGCCTCCGCTACGAATAGCGCGCGCCGGCCGCGGCCCCCGGTCGCGCGCGTGGGTGCTCGCGGCCGGCTGCTTCGGCGCCGCGGTCGCGTACGCGGCCGTCGGGCTGCTTCCCGCCGTGATCCATCGCGCCGGACCCGCGACCCTCGAGACGATGCTGGCCCCCGGCACCGGCCAGACCGTGTTGCGGATCCCGCCGCTCGGGACCGTAAGGGCGGAGACCCACACCCCTCCCGTCGCCGTGCGCATGACCCTGTCCGAGGTCGACGTGCCGCGGCTCAGCCGGCGGGTGGGCGACGCAGCGGCGCGCGCCGACCTCGCGGACGCGGTGGAGGACGACCTGCGCGCGCTCGCCCCCCGCCTCGCCTGGCAGACGTGTCTCGGCGCGACGCTGCTCGGCGGGCTCGTGGTGGCCGTTCTTCCCCGGCGGCGCCGGGCGTACGTCGTGGCCGGCGGGGCAGGGGGGTTGGTTGCGGCCGCGTCGCTCGTCGGAGGAGTCGCGGTGTCGTTCGACGTCGCCGCCTTCGAGGAGCCTCGCTTCACGGGCGCGCTCGTGCGTGCTCCGGTCGTCATCGACGCGCTCCAGAGCGGCCAGGTGACGCTCGGGAGCATCCAGTCGCGCTACGAGACCGCGGCCGATCGATTGTCGGACCTGCTCACGCTCGTCGCCGAGCCGAACCAGGACCCCGCCGCCGAGGACTCGGTCGCGATACTCCACGTGAGCGACATCCACTCGAACCCGCTCGGCGTCCAGCTCGCGCGCAAGCTTGCGGAGCGCTTCGACGTGGACGCGGTCCTCGACACCGGGGACCTGACCAACTTCGGCGTCTCGGTCGAAGCGCGGATAGGTCAGCTCGTCGAGCGCATCGACGCCCCGTACCTGCTGGTGCCGGGCAACCACGATTCCGCCGCGAACGAGGCGGCCCTGGACCGCGTCGAGAACCTGACGGTCCTCGACGGACGGGTCGCGGACGTAGAGGGAGTGAGGATCCTCGGCTGGGGAGACCCGACCGACACGAACTGGAACAACATCCCCCCGGACGAGGCCGCACAGCTGCGCGTCGAGGAGGGCGAGGAGACCGCGGCCGAGATCCAGCGGGTCTCGCCCGACGTGCTGGCAGTACACGACAGCCGGCTGGCGGAGGCGTCGTTCGGGGAGGTACCGCTCGTGCTGTCGGGGCACTACCACCGGCGCATCTCGGAAGAGGAGGACGGGACGCTCGTCCTCGCGGTCGGCTCCACCGGGGCGACCGGGCTGAAGTTCTTCGTCGAGGCGGCGCGCGACTACGAGGCAGAGGTGCTGTACTTCCGCGAGGGCCGCGCGGTCGCGGTCGACTACGTGCGCTTCAGCGGTCTCGGCGGCGAGTTCGAGATCGAGCGCGACACCCTCGGAGACGAGCTTCCCGAGGCGGACGAGCCGCCGCAGGAGACGCCGCGGCCCGACGTGGTGGGGGACCTCGACGGAGACGGCGGCGGAGACGTCGTGTCGCTGGTCGCGTCGGGGGCGCGGGAATGGCGGGTGCGCGCGCGGCTGGCGAACGGCGACACGGTCGCGGCGCGGCTGCCCCCGGTCGACCGGTTCACCCGTCCCGAGGTCGTCGGTGCGGCCGACGCCGACGGCGACGGCGACGACGAGGTCTTCGTCAACGTCGTCGACTTCGTCTACCACGGAGGCACCACCTCGGTCCTCGGCCTGTTCGCCTTGCGCGACGGCGACCTGGAGAGGGTGACCGACGCGCGCGGCCGGCCGCTCGACGTGCCGGTCGGCGGGGTCTCGAACTTCGGCGAGGGCCTCGAATGCCGGGACCTCGACGGCGACGGGGTCCCCGAGATCCGGCTGTTGCGGATCGACAGCGCGAGCAGCGCGCGGTCCCGCTGGATCGAGCAGGTCTACCGGTGGCGGGGCGAGGAGCTGAAGCTGGTGCGGACCGTCCGCGGAACCCTCCGGCGGCGCGGCTTCGACGACCCCAGGGTGCTCCGGTTCTACGAGCTGCACTGCGGAGCGCTCGATCCACCTTTCCCGTTCTAGGCGGGAAGCGGCTCGGGGGCCTCGCGGTTGTGACCCGCATGGAGCCTTCGTTGCAGGGACGCGTGGTGAGGCTGGTGGGCGGGCTGTGGCTCTTCGCGCTCGGCAGCGTGCTGACGCTGCGCGCGAGCCTCGGAGTCGCCCCGTGGGACGTCCTGCACGACGGCATCCGGAGGAACACGCCGCTGAGCTTCGGCGTCGCGGTGATCGCGATCGGCGTGCTGCTCGTCGTCGTCAGCGCGCTCTTCGGAGTGAGGCCCGGCCCCGGGACGATCGCCAACATGCTCCTGATCGGCACGTTCGTGGACCTCATGCTGCTGACGGGGATCGGCGCGAACGTCGACGACGCCCACATGGCGCTGCGCGTGGCGGTCGCGTTGTCGGGCGTCGCCGTCGTCGGGCTCGGCTCGGCCCTCTACATCGGCGCGAACCTCGGCGCGGGGCCGCGCGACAGCCTCATGGTCCTCGCCGCGCAGAAGCTCGGCGTCCGCGTCGGCGTCGCCCGCGCGCTCATCGAGGGGTCGGCGTTGCTGACGGGATGGCTCCTGGGCGGCGCGGTGGGCGTCGGGACGCTGCTGTTCGTCGTCTCGATCGGGCCGAGCGTGGACTTGTTCTTCCGGCTGTTCCGGATGGAGGCGGACGGCCGGCGTGCGGGGGCGGTAGCCGAGCGCACCGCGGCCTGACCGCCCCCGGAGCTACGCCGAGATCCGACCGCTACCTGCGAAGCGCCTCGTCCTGATAGCGAACCGGCGGCGGAACGGTGCGAGCCGCCATCGCAAGGGCAACTACCCAACCGATCAACGTCCAGCCGAGGAACAGGTTGACGACGATGATCGACCCGATGTTCGGAACCTTGCGAATTGCCCCGACGATTATCGGGATGAAATAGAAGCAAGCTAGAAACAGGATCCCCACGCCGATTTCGTTACCTGCGGACATTTGCTCCCCCTTCGTCGCAACCCGTCTGATAGCGCGCGATTCAACACAGAGACAGACCCGCAGTCAATGGCCGGTGACCCGACTGCCGAACATGCGTAGACGCGAGAGCGAAGGGTCCGACTCCGAGCTACGGGCGGCGGTTGCCCTTGAAGAGGGGGCCCAGCTGCACGAAGTCGCAGTCACGCGGCTTCTTCTCCGGCCTCCATCGCACGAACGTCGCCGCGTGCCGGAACCGCTCGCCCTGCATGTGGTCGAAAGCGACCTCGCACACGAGCGAGGGCTCGAGCGCCACCCACGTCTTCTCGTGCGCGCCCGCCCAGCGGCTCGGCCCCCCCGGCGCGCGTCCGCCGGAGAAGCTCGTGCC
>DATADL010000271.1:0-13821 GCA_036258555.1 Actinomycetota bacterium
GGCGGGCCGCTAGTGTGCTGCGGCCCGCCGGTCCTCTCTTCGTCTGGCGCCGTCCCGCCCCTGTTAGCCACCGCCGGTCGGCGGGTACACCCGGTTCGAGATGGCAGCCGACGAGCACGCGGGGATCACGCGCGAGGCCGACGACGACGCGACCTTCCGCTCGGTGCTCGACGACGTCGTCCAGGCGGTCGAGGACGAGGGTCTCCCCTACCTCGCGATCGGGGGCCTCGCCAACGCCACGTTCGGACGCCCCCGGCCCACGAAGGACATCGACGTGCTCGTCAAGCCGGAGGACGCGGAGCGCTGCCTCAAGGCGCTCGAGGCCGCGGGGTTCCGCACCGAGACGCCGAAGGAGGACTGGCTCCTCAAGGCCTACAAGCACGACGTCCTCGTGGACGTGATCTTCCGGATACACAACAGCATCTACCTCGACGACGACATGGTGGCGAGGGCACGCCGCCACCAGCTCAAGGGCACGACGATCAAGGTCGTGCCCGCCGAGGACTTCATCGTCATGCAGGCGTGCACGCACTCTGAGGACACGCCGCACTACTGGTACAACGCGCTCACGGTGATCGCGAGCTCCGAGATCGACTGGGACTACGTCGTGCGCCGTTCGTCACACGGCCCGCGGCGCGTGCTGAGCCTCCTCCTCTATGCCCAGTCGAACGACCTCGCGGTCCCCGACCAGGTCATCCGTCGCATCTACGACCAGATCCATGCAGTCTGACGACGCGACCCCGGCTGCCTCCGGCTACACGGAGGCGCACGTGTCCGAGGCGCTGGCGACCGACCCGCGCGTCGCCACCCTCGGCATCGAGGTCTCGATACGCGCACACGACGTCTTCCTGAGCGGCGACGTCGCGACCGCCGAGCGCAAGGAGGCGGTCGCGGAGGTCGTCGCCGAGCTCCTCCCCGGATACACGGTCCACAACGACACGAGCACGAACGACTTCCCGCCGGGCGTCGAGACGGAGCACCTGTCGTGATCCGCATCGCCGCGGCGGGAGACGTGCACTTCGGCGAGGACTCCGCCGGGACGCTCCAGCCCTACCTCGACGACGTCGCAGACTGCGCCGACCTGCTCGTGCTCGCGGGCGACCTCACGCGCTGCGGCAGCGCCGAGGAGGCCGCGGTCCTGGCGAAGGAGCTCGACGGCCTCCCGCTCCCGGTGTTCGCCGTGCTGGGCAACCACGACTACCACGACGACCAGCACCGTGAGATAACGCACGTCCTCGAGCAGCACGGCATCCGGGTGCTGGAGGGGACCGGCGAGGTCGTGACCGCCGGCGGGAAGCGTGTAGGCGTCGCCGGGATCAAGGGGTTCGGTGGCGGCTTCGCCGGCGCGTGCGGGACCGAGTTCGGCGAGCCGGAGATGAAGGCCTTCATCCGCCACACGAAGGACCGCGCCGCGCGGCTGGAGGCCGCGCTGGCCGGGCTCGAGGCCGACGCGAAGGTGTGTGTGTTGCACTACTCACCGGTCGAGGAGACGCTGCGCGGCGAGCGGCTCGAGATCTATCCGTTCCTCGGCAGCTATCTGCTCGCCGAGGCGATCGACCGCGGAGGCGCCGACATCGTCTTCCACGGCCACGCGCACGCGGGGGCCGAGAAGGGAGTGACCCCCGGTGGGGTCCGCGTTCGCAACGTCGCGCAGCCCGTGATCGGGACAGCCTTCAAGGCCTACTGCCTCGGCGACGACGGCCACGACGACTGCTAGCGCGGGGTTAGCCGGTACCGCGCTGGGTAACGACCCGGCCATGGAAGACGACATGGCGCGCCGGCTACTGACCGAGGAGCGCACGCGGCTCGAAGACCTGCGCAACCGCATCGACGGCACGGGCGAGGAGGGGCAGGAAGACAGCCTCTCGGAGCTATCGACCGTCGACCAGCATCCTGCCGACGTGGGCTCGGAGACTTTCGAACGAACGAAGGACCTCTCCGTGCAGGAGGACGTGGACGGGCGTCTCGCCGACATCGAGCGCGCTCTCGGCAAGCTCGACGCGGGCACGTACGGCACCTGCGAGGAATGTGGACGGGCGATCCCGGACGAACGCCTCGAAGCCGTCCCGGCCGCGCGCTTCTGCATCGAGCACCAGTCCGCGCAGGAACGGCGCGAACCCGACGAATAGGCTCAACGCGAACGCGCTGCCCGCCGCGCCTTCTCCCGCGCCTCGCGCGCGCGGCGGCGCGCCTCCGAAGCCTTCTCGGACGCCGCGACGGCGGCGGCCTCGGCGCGCTCCGCCTCTTCCGTGAGCGTCGCGGCCTCCTCCTCGGCTTCGGCTGCGACCCGCTCGAGCTCCTCGAGCTGGCCTGAGTCCTCCTCGGGCTCCGGAGCCGACGTGAACGCGTCGAGGTCCGCGATCCCCTCGAACGCGTCGAACCCCGCGGGCGCGAGGTCGTCGGCGAGCGCGCCGCGCCGCAGCAGCTCGCGCTCTTCGTCCTCGGCCCCCGCCTGGAGCGTCTGCGTGACCCGTTGCAGCGTCGCCGGCGAGGCGGCGTGCCCCGCCGCCTCGGCGAGCTCCCCGGCCCGCCGGGCGAGCTTCGCGACGAGCTCGCGCCGCTGGGCCCCCAGCGTCTGGATGTCTCGGGCGGACCGCGCCTCCTTCAGCCGGTCTACGAGGTCCAGGAGCCGCTCGACGCCGTCCGGGTCGTCGCGCACGAGCTGGTTCACGGCCCACGCCGAGACCGGCGGTTTCTTCAGCTTCTTCACCCGGGCGGCGTCGTCACCGCGCCCCTCGGCCTTCAGGGTGCGCGCGAGCTCGTTGCGCGCCGCGGTGAACTCGTCGAGCGGCAGCGCGTAGAGGTCCTCCGGCTCCCGAACCGCTTCCACCCCGCCAGGGTATGCGGTCAGGTCGCGGGACCCGCAGTCGTGAGCGGGCCCGAGCGCCGCCGCGCGAGCTCGCGATAGCAGCGGCCGAGCGCGGCTGCCGCGTCGTCCCACGACGGCAGCATCCGCGCCGCGAGCCTCGCCTCGCGTTCGAGCGCACGCCGGGCGTCCTCGTCACCGAGCAGGCTCACGACCGCGTGCGCGAACGCGGCGGGTTGGTCCTCGACCACGAAGGCGCGCCCGGCGACGTGCCCGAGGCCCTGTGCGCCGACGCTGGTCGTGACGACCGCCTTGCCCCTTCCCATCGCCTCGAGCATCTTGACCTTTATCCCGCCCCCGATCCGCAGCGGGCACACGACCACCGAGGCCTTCTCGAGGAAGGGGTCGACCGAAGGGACGCGTCCGGTGACGACGACGTCGTGCCGGCCGCCGAGCGCTCGCACCTCCTCCGGAGGGGCGTTGCCGACCAGCAGCAGCCGCGCGTGCGGCAGGCGGCGGGCGACACGCGGCCAGATCTCGCGGCAGAGGTAGAGGGCCGCGTCGACGTTCGGCTGGTAGGCGAAGTTGGCCGCGAAGGCGACGACGTGGCCGGGGTCGCCGGGCGCGCTCGCCCGCGGGAGCGCCACGTGGTCGACTCCGTCGGGGATCAGCCGGACCTGGAGCCCCGGCCCGCCCGCGGCCGAGAGGATCGCCGCGTCGTCGGGGGTGAGCGCACCGCAGAGGTCCGCCCGGGCCCACGCCGCGGTCTCGGCCTCGAGCGTCCTCAGGTACTCCGCGATCGCACCGTCGCGCTCCTGCTTGCGGAGGGCGGTCTCGGCGCGCTGCCGCCACAGCACGTACTCGACGTTCTGCTCGACGAGAAGCACGGGGAGCGGGCACGGATCGGGGACGTGCTGCATGAGATAGAAGCCCTCGACGTGTACCACGTCGTAGGCCCCGCTCCCTACGGAGCGCGCCACGTGCTCGGTCAGCTCGGGACACCGGTGCCGCTCCATCTGCGCCGGAAGCGCACCGCGGCGCGGCTCGGCGGGCCGGGGGTTCGCCGAGGGGAACACGAAGACGTCGCGGCAAAGCGTCTTCAGAGCGGGAGCGTTCGCTGCGTCTTCCTCGTAGACCTTCGAGACCGCGCAGAGGGTGACGTCGAACGCGTCGCCGACGCGCCTCAGGAGCTCGTACTCCCGCTTTCTGCCGCCGCTGTACGGCGGATACGGCAGATGGCAGGTCACGAACAAGACCCTCGTCCTATCCACGTCCATCGCCCTTTCAGCCCCCCTTCGGGGCACGGGCCAGCACCTGGCCCCGGCCCTCGACCGGCGGCTGCTCCTCAACCGCTTGCAACCCTAACCTCCGCGCGGGATTCGCACGGATGGGATTGGGTAAGGCAATGCAAGCCTTGACTGAACACCAGTAAGCAAAGGGGAACGATGAACCTGCTCGCGATCTATCTCAACGACCACCGCGCCGGCGCCGTCGCCGGAGTCGAGCTTGCCAAGCGGACGCTGAGCAACAACCGCGGCACCGAGTACGAGGCCTTCCTCGCGCGTCTCGTGGACGACATCCAGGAGGACCAGGCCGCGCTCGACCGGATCATCGAGCGCAGCGGGATCCCGCGCAGCCCCGTCAAGCCCGGGCTCGCGTGGGCGTCGGAGAAGGTCGGCCGGCTGAAGCTCAACGGCGCGATCACCGGGTACTCACCGCTCAGCAGGCTTATCGAGCTGGAAGGGCTACGCCTCGGGATCGAGGGGAAGCGCTGCCTGTGGAGGTCGCTCCGGCACGCACGGCCGGCCGAGGCCGCGATCACCGACGAGGAGCTCGACGAGCTCATCGCGCGCGCCGAGGCGCAGATCGAGGCGGTCGAAGAGCACCGCGTGAAGGCCGCGCAGACCGCGCTCGGTGCGGCGTCGCAACCGGTCGACGGCTGAGGCCGTCAGTCGCGCGGCTCGAGACAGAACAGCCTGAAGCTGCGGTCGGTCCAGGTCGCGTAGGCCCTCCACGCGGGGTACAGCTCGAGCAGGCGCGGCCACAACGCCTCTCTCTCGTCGTCCGAAGCCAGACGCGCGCGCACCGGGCGTTCGTCGCCGCCGACCTGCACGACCGCGTCGGGGTTCGCGAGGAGGTTCGCCGTCCACCCGGGGTGACGCGGGCGGCCGTATCCCGATCCCATCACCCAGAGGTTGCGACCGTCCCGGAGGTAGAGCACCGGCACCTGCCTCGGCTCGCCGCTCCGCGCACCGGTCGTGGTCAGCAACAGCACCGAGCCCGGCGGGCTCAGCCCGCGGCGTCCGCGCGTCGCCCGGTAGACGAGCTTGTCGAGCGGCGTGTAGATCCCCATCGCGAGGTTCCTCCCCCACCGCTTCGACGCCAGCCATGCCAGCGGCCGAGGGAACCTCTTCTGCGCGTCGTCGTGGCCCACGCCGCGATCATGCACTCTCGAGCTGTCCCGCGTAGGGACCGCGCCCGGTCACGGCGGCCGCGCCGCAAAGGGCCGCGACTCCGGTAGCCGCGGCCGGATCGTCTCCGCGGGCGAGCGCGTAGGTGAGGCCGGCCGCGAAGCTGTCGCCGGCGCCGTAGCGGTCGACGACGGGGCCCGGCGGAGCGACGGCGGCGTAACGGCCGGAGGCCCCGTCCGAGGTCACGTACGACCCGCCCGCCTCGCCCTCGGTCATCACCACGAGCCCCGGAGCGGGGTCCAGGTCCCCCGGCGCGTACGCCTCGCCTTCGTCGAGCGCGCTTCCGACGACCGCGTCGAGGTAGACGCCCGCTTCTTGCAGGAGGGGGAGCACCCTCGTAGTCGCGACCAGCACGCGCGCGGCCCTCGCGGCGCGGAGGGCCCCGGCGTCGCCGGCCGTGAAGTACACCGCGTCGCGATCCGCGAGCTCGTCCCACGGGAGCGCGTCCGTCCGCGCGGGCGCGAGCCGGCCGCCGAGCACGGTGATCGTGCGCTCTCCGGAGGGATCCACATGCGTGATGGCGCGGCGCGAAGGGCCCGGCCGACGCGCCGCTTCGACGCGCAGCCCTGTCCCATCGAGAAACGACAGGGCGGAGAGGGCGCGGTCGTCGTCCCCCAGAGCCGTGAAGAAGACCGCGTCACGCGTGAGCTTCTGCAGCTGGACCGCACCTCCCGCTCCCCCGCCGCCGGGCTCTTCCCACCAACCGGTCGCGTGGATGATCTCGCCCGGTCGGGGAACGTGGCCCACGGCCACGAACTCGACCCATTCGACATGACCCACCACGGCGGCACGCATGCGGTCACTGTGCCGCATCCCCCCGAGATTTTTTCGCGCCCGCGGCGGCCGCGCGCCGCCTGTGCTTGAACGGGCAGTCGGGGAGTGCGCGAATACGCGCGTAACGCGAGGGGCCAAGGTACGTCTCCTACCCGCGAGGGGGCCGAACACGAGGAGGGCTTTGCGGTGGCCTTGGCCGGCACGAGCGCGTTCCCATATCCAGACCCGCCCGACGACGAGGGCCTGGCCTCACGCGCCGCGCACGACTTCGCCGCGTTCGCGGAGCTCTACCAGCGCTACCTCGAGCCCGTCTACCGCTACGTGCGCTCGCAGACGCGCGACCGCGCGACGGCCGAGGACCTCACGGCGCAGGTCTTCTTCAAGGCGCTCAGCGCGGCGGCGACTTTCAAGGGCGACGGGAGCTACCGCGCCTGGATCTTCACGATCGCCCGCAACACCGTCGCGAGCTGGCGCGCCGACCGGAAGAGCCGGCTCGTGCCGATCGAGGACCTCCCGGATCCTCCCGATCCCGCGCCGTCGGCGCAGTCGCTCGCGATCGCGTCGGAGGACCGCGCGCTGCTGTGGTCCGCCGTCGCGCGGCTCCCCGAGGCGCAGCGAGAGGTCGTCCGGCTCCGTTACCGGCGCGACCTCACGATCGAGGAGATCGCGCGCGTCACGCGCCGCAGCTCGGGCGCGGTCCGCGTGCTCCTCCATCGCGCCCGCGCGCGTCTCGGACACCTCCTGAAGAACAGGGACCTGCCGTGAACGCAGCGGGCGAGGCGCCGCGGCCCGGGTTCGCCGAGGAGCTCCTCGTACGGCTCGAGCGCGACTGCCCCTGGGCCGGCCGGCGGTCACCGTGGAAGGCGATCGGCGTCGTCGCCGCCGGCGTCTCGGCCGTGTGCCTCCTCGCCGGATGGAAGAGGCACCGGTGAGGGCCGCTCTGTTCCCCGGGCAGGGCGTCGACCCCGCCGCCTTGCTCGCCGCGCTCGACCGCGCGCCGCTGCTCGATGCCGCGAGCGATCTCGTGGGCGGGGACCTCGCCGCGGCGGTCGCGCGCTGCGCGGGCCGCGCGCGCCCGGTCCTTCCCACCGACATCGCGCAGCCGGCTCTCGTGGTCGCGGGGCTCGCGGCCCACGGGCGCGCGGTCGCCGAGGCCGGAGGGTTCGAGCTCTACGCCGGCCACAGCGTCGGCGAGTACACCGCCCTCGCGGCGGCGGGTGCCGTCGCGCCCGAGGACGCGCTGCGGCTCGTCTGCGTACGCGGCCGCGCCATGCGCGATGCGGCGCGCGCCCGAGGAGGCGGCATGGCTGCCGTCAAGGGCATCCCGGCCCCCGAGCTGGAGGAGATCTGCGCGGAAGCGGGCGCGGTCGTCGCGAACGACAACTCGCCGGCGCAGCTCGTCGTGTCCGGTCCCGACGACGCGCTTGCCGAGGTCGCCCGGCTCGTGCGGGCGCGCGGCGGGCGGTGCCTGCTGCTCCCCGTCGAGGGCGCGTTCCACTCCCCCGCCATGGCACCGGCGGCGCCGGCCCTGCGGGACGCGCTGGATCGCGTCACCGTCAGGATGCCCGCCGCTCGGATCGTCTCCAACGTGACGGCGCGCCCGTACCGCGCGCCGGGCGAGGTGCGCGGCCTCCTCGTCCGTCAGCTCACGGAGCGCGTGCGGTTCCGCGAGTCCGTCGAGTGGATGGCCGCCGCGGGCGCAACCGAGGTCGTCGACCTCGGCCCCGGCCGGGTCGCCGCCAAGCTCGCTGCAGCGACTATGGAGGCAGGCGCGCGTGTCTGACGTCCTCGCCGCGATCGAACCGGTCGCGGCCCCCGAGGCGGCCGCGATCCACGAGCGGCTCGTCGTCGCCCCGTGCGCCGGACGGTTCGTCCCCCTCCCGCCGGAGACGTTCACGTGCGAGGGCGAGTGGGTCGAGGTGGGCCAGCCCCTCGCGCACGTGACGACGAGCGCTGCGCCGCAGCCGGTCGTCTCGCGTTTCCGCGGATGGGTCATGGGGATGCTCGCCGTCCCGGGGCAGCCGGTGTCCGCGGGCGACGCGCTGTTCTGGATCAGGGGCGCATGAACGGAGCGGCGATCGCGGGCGTGGGCGCGGCCGTGCCCGACGCCGCCGTGTCGAGCGAAGAGCTGGAGCGCCGGCTGGGTCTGGACAGCGGCTGGATCGAGGCGCGTACCGGCATCAGGTCGAGGCGTCTCGCGGGCCCGGGCGACACGACCCTCTCGCTCGCGACGAGGGCCGCCCGGACGGCGCTGCGCTCGGCCGGCGTCGACGCGGGCACGCTCGACTACGTCGTCGTCGCGACCGTGACGCCCGACCTCCGGATACCGGCCGCCGCGTCGCTGCTGCAGAGCGCGCTCGGCTGCGACGCAGCCGGCGCTTACGACCTGAACGCCGGGTGCGCCGGCTTCCTCTGCGGCCTCACGCAGGCGGACGCGCTCGTGCGGGCCGGCAGCGCCCGTCACGTGCTCGTGGTCGGCGTCGACCTCATGTCGCGCATCGTCGACCAGGACGACCCCAAGACCGGGATCCTGTTCGGCGACGGTGCGGGAGCGGCGGTGGTCTCCGAGGACGACGGCGTGCGCCTCGGCCCGTCGTTCCTGCGCTCCGACGGGTCGCGGCCCGACCTCCTCAACGCAGGGCCCGACGGAGGGAAGGTGGCGATGTCGGGACGGGAGGTCTACCGGCGCGCCGTGCAGGAGATGACGGCGGCGGTCCTCGAGGTGGCTGCCCGCGGCGGCGTAGCGCTCGCCGACGTCGACCTCGTCGTCGCGCACCAGGCCAACGGGAGGATCCTCGACGCGGTCGCAGAGCGCCTCGAGCTGCCTCGGCGCAAGGTCTTCACGAACATCGACCGCTACGGCAACACGTCGGCGGCGTCGATCCCGATCGCGCTCGCGGAGGCGGAGGAGCGCGGGGAGCTCCGCCCCGGGGACCTGGTCGTGCTCACGGCGTTCGGGTCGGGCTTCGCGTGGGGCGCCGGGCTCGTCCGCTGGGGCACGGCGTCCGGCGGCGCGCGGGCGCTCGTGACCGCAGGAGCGGCCCGTGCGTAGGACCGCGGTGGTGACCGGAGCATCGCGCGGGATCGGGCGCGCGATCGCCGTCGCGCTCGCGCCCGACCACGCCGTCGCCGTCAACTACAGGGCGGGCGCGGACGAGGCCAAGGAGACGCTGCGGCTCGTCGAGGCCGCGGGGGGCGAGGGCATCGCGGTCTCGGGCGACGTCCGGGACCCCGACGCCGTGGACGCGCTGTTCGCGGAGGTCGAGCGCGAGCTGGGGCCGGTGGGCGTGCTCGTGAACAACGCCGGCGTCCGCGCCGACGCGCTCGCGCCGCGCCTATCCGACGATGAATGGCGGCGCGTGGTCGACACGAACCTCTACGGGACCTTCGCCTGCACGCGCCGCGCGCTCCGGCCGATGCTGCGCGCGGGGTGGGGCCGGGTCGTCAACGTCGCGTCGGTCGCGGCCCTTGCCGGCAATCCCGGGCAGACGAGCTATTGCGCGGCGAAGGCCGGCGTCGTCGGGATGACGCGGGCCCTGGCGCGCGAGGTCGGGCGCAAGGGGATCACCGTCAACGCCGTCGCGCCCGGGCTCGTAGACACCGACCTCGTGGCGGGTCTGACGGCGGAGCGCCGGGAGGCGCTGCTGTCGTCCGTACCGGCTGGCCGGACCGGCGAGCCCGAGGAGGTGGCGGCCGTGGTGGCGTTCCTCTGCTCCGATCCCGCCGCGTACGTGAACGGCTCGATCCTCACCGTCGACGGAGGCATGACCGCATGAACCGATCCGAAAGGAGAGCACCATGACGCACGAAGGAGACGTCCTCGCGGCGATCCGCGAGCACCTCGGAGGCCGCGGGCTCGACGAGGCCAGGGTGGTCCCGGAGGCGGACCTCCTGAAGGACCTCGACCTGGACTCGCTCGACACGATGGAGCTGACGCTCGGGCTCGAGGAGCGTTTCGGCATCGAGATCCCCGACGCGGAGCTCGAGGGGCTCGTGACCGTGTCGGACGCGGTAGGACTGGTCGAACGCAAGCTCGCGGTCGGCGCGTGACCGACGCCGTCGTCACCGGCGTCGGCGTCGTCACGCCGATCGGGACCGGCGCCGGCGCGTTCTGGGACGCGCTGGTCGGCGGGCGGTCGGGCGCGGCCCCCATCGAGGGATTCGACGCTTCCGCCTACGCGACCCGGATCGCGTGTCAGGTCCGGGACTTCGACCCGTCGTCGTACATGGAGACGAGGGCCGCCGCGCGCGCCGATCGCTTCACGCAGCTCGCGGTGGCGGCGGGCGTGCTCGCCTGGGACGACGCGGGGCTCGGCGACGACCTCGACCGCACGCGGGCAGGCGCGATCGTCGGGTCGGGCATCGGGGGCCTCTACACGATCGAGGAGCAGGCCGCGGTCCTCGCAGGCGGCGGGCCGCGCCGGGTGAGCCCGTTCACCGTCCCGAAGCTGATGCCGAACGCAGCCGCAGCCGCCCTTGCGATGCAGCTCGGTCTCCGCGGCCTCAACCACTGCGTCACGTCCGCGTGCGCGACCGGCGCGCACGCGGTCGGCGAGGCCCTGCTCGCCATCCGGTCCGGGCGCGCCGACGTCGTCCTGGCGGGCGGCACGGAGGCGGCTCTCACGCCGCTGGGGCTCGCGGCGTTCGACCGCATGGGCGCGCTCTCGCGCCGCAACGACGAGCCCGAGCGGGCCAGCCGCCCGTTCGACGCCGGCAGGGACGGGTTCGTGTTCGGAGAGGGCGCGGGCGTGCTCGTCCTCGAGAGCCCCGAGCACGCGCGCCGCCGAGGCGCCCGTGCGATCGCACGCGTCGCGGGCTACGGCGCGACGGCGGACGCCTACCACCTGACCCAGCCCGACCCCGACGGCGACGGAGCCGCGCGCGCCATGACGGCTGCGCTCGACGACGCCCGGGTGGACCCCGCGGACGTCGACTACGTCAACGCCCACGGGACCTCCACGCCCTACAACGACCGCGTCGAGACGGTCGCGATCAAACGAGCGCTCGGGCCGGAGTCGAAGAGGATCCCCGTGACGTCCACCAAGTCCCAGACCGGTCACCTGCTGGGAGCGGCGGGCGCCGTAGAGGCCGCTGCGACCGCGCTCGTGATCCAGCGAGGCGTCGTGCCCCGGACTCTCAACCTCGAAGAGCCGGATCCCGAGTGCGACCTCGACTACGTCGCCGACGAGCCGCGGGCGCAGCGCGTCTCGGTCGCGCTGTCGAACTCCTTCGGCTTCGGCGGGCAGAACGCCTGCCTCGTCCTGCGCGCGCCGTGAGCCGCGACCTGGAGGGCCGCGTAGCGCTCGTCACGGGCGGGGGCCGCGGGATAGGACGCGCCATCGTGGGACGGCTGGCCGCGCGCGGTGCGAACGTGGTCGTCGCGTATCTGCGCAACCGGGCCGCGGCCGAGGCCGCGTGCGCCGCGGCGGAGGAGCATGCCGTCAAGGCGCTCGCCGTGCGCGCGAACGTAGGGGACGAGCAGCAGCTCGACGCGTTGTTCGACCGCGTCGACGAGACCTTCGGACGGCTCGACGTGTTCGTCTCGAACGCGGCGACCGGCGTGCTCAAGGGGCTCGACGGCCTGGACGCACGCGCCTGGGCATGGACGATGGATGCGAACGCGCGGGCGTTCTTCCTCGGGAGCAAGCGCGCCGCCGCGTTGATGGCGGACGGCGGTCACGTCGTGGCTCTGTCGAGCCAGGGATCCACGAGGGTCCTGCCGGGCTACCTCGTCGTCGGGGCGTCCAAGGCGGCCCTCGAGGCGGTTGCCCGCTACCTCGCGACCGAGCTCGGCCCCCGCGGGATCCGGGTCAACGTCGTCTCCCCCGGCGTCGTCGACACCGACGCGCTCCGTCACTTCCCGGCGCGCGCCGAGATGCTCGCGGCCGCTCTCGACAAGACGCCGCTGGGGCGTCTCACGACACCCGAGGACGTCGCCGCGGTGGTGGACTTCGTCACGTCGGACGGCGCTGCGATGCTGACGGGCCAGACGATCGTCGTCGACGGCGGGGCGGGGCTCGGCGCGTGACGCCGTCCTAGACGGCAGACGCGCCAGCGGGGGCCCGTAGGCCCCCGCCGCGAGACTCGCTACGTAGTCGTTACTTCTTCGGGACCTTGTACGGCTTCGTGATGATCATCTCGTCGAGCGGCATGTTGCCCTGCGACGCCCACGCCGACGGGATGGCCCAGACGCCGGCGAAGTTCGACCCCGGCTGGATCCCGTGGGCGATGACGCTGCCCGGCTTCGCGCCCAGCAGCTCGAGGGGGACGGGAACGGTGATCGTTCCGGTCGAGCCGTCGAAGGCGCCGTTGACGATCCCGATCTCCTCGCACGTGACCGCGGCGCCGCCGTTGTCGGTGCAGTTGCCGCGGACCATGAACGGAGCCTGGCCGGGGTCACGCGGAGGCGGGCACGTCCCGGCGGTCGGGTCGCATGCGCCCCGCGAGTAGTTCGTGAACTTCCCGTCCAGCTGCAGGAGCGTGCCGTCGACGGTCATCGTCCACACGTAGCGCGTGAACTCGGGCACGCCACCGGTCGGAGGCAGGCCGGCGACCTTGATGTGGAAGTTCAGCGTCGCCGCGTCGGCCTTCTCGATCGACGCCTCGACGAGCTCCTGGCCGAGCTGGTTGCCGACCGGCGCCAGCGTCGCGTCGACGTTCGACCCCCAGTCGTCCGCTGCGTCGGTGCCGACCACGACAGGGCCCTTCTTCTTGGCCGCTTGCGCCGAGCCGCCGATCATCGCGCCGACGAGCAGGGCGGCACCGGCCACGACAGCCGCCCACCGCATGTGCGTCCTCATCTCGATGCCCCCTGTAGAAGGTGTTCGATTCCCTGCTCTCAGGGTTCGCCGGAGCGGCCGCCCATCCTCCAAGTCCCCGGGCCATGCTCCCCGGCCGGAACGTGACGATCTGGGACAAAAGGGGGACGACATGCCCAAGACCGGGGTGCTCTCGGCCTAGGGCCTCTGCGGCACGAGGCACGCGGCACCCTCGGAGTACCCCTGGGCCTCGATGCCGACGCCGCGGTTGAACCGGCCGAGGAAGTTCTCGACGGCGACGATCGCCGCCAGCTGGACCAGCCCCGCGTCCCCCAGCTCGGCGCGGAGCTCTGCCCGCAGGTCGTCCGGGACGGTGGCGGGGCTCGACGACATCGCCGTCGCGAAGTCGAGCACGCGCCGCTCACGCTCGTCGAACAGGTCGCTCTCGCGGTAGCGGGCGAGGGCGCGGAGCTTCTCCTCGCTGATACCGAACGCCCTGCCGACCGCAGAGCCGATGTCCAGTCACCACGGGCAGCCGTGGATCGTCGCGGCGCGCGCCCGGGCCAGCTCACCGAGCCGGGGATCCAGCGAGCGACCCCGCATCAGCGCGACCTCGAGCATCCCGTAGGCCGGCGCCAGGAGCGGCAGATGGGCCATGACACGCGGCCCCTCCGGCGCGGCGGCGTCCCTCCGCAGGAGCTTCGACAGGCCGCGCCGCGTCAGCGCCTGCTGAAGCCGCACCACCAGGGAGAGCCGCGCCCGCGGCGGCACCCTCGTCTCCAATCGCCTCACCTCCGTAT
This sequence comes from Actinomycetota bacterium, assembly GCA_036258555.1. Classification (GTDB taxonomy): domain Bacteria; phylum Actinomycetota; class CADDZG01; order CADDZG01; family WHSQ01; genus JALZEG01. The sequence goes on from DATADL010000271.1 coordinate 13,610, forward strand.
CCGGAGACGAAGTCACGGCCGTGGTTGTGACAAGCTCCGCGCGATGGACCCGCGAGAGTTCGAGGAACACAGGCCGCTGCTGTTCTCGATCGCGTACCGGATGCTCGGCGACGTTGCCGAGGCCGAGGACGTCGTGCAGGACGTCTACCTGAAGGTTGCCGGCGCTCGCGACGTGCGCGACCCGAAGGCCTTCCTCGTCACCGCTGCGACGC
>DATADL010000272.1:0-6478 GCA_036258555.1 Actinomycetota bacterium
AGGCCGCAGGCCTCGATACCCTGCGGCGCGAGCTCGAGGACTTCGGGGTGCGCATCACGCAGTACGAAGTCGAGGGATAGGGGGCCCATGGGAGCGCGACTCCAGTACGCGAAGGTGATCGACAGAGAGCTGTTCATGAAGCGCGGCGGCAAGCTGCACCCCCACCTCGAGAACCAGGTGCTCCTGCACGACGAGCCGGGGCGCGCCGGCGCGTTCCTGGTGATGCGCGGATGGACGGACGACCACGGCACCTTCACGGAGCAGTGGCGGCTCGAGGGGCCCGGCGGGGGCGTGATCTACGAGAGCCTCCCGCGCGAGCTGCACATCGCGACCAGGGCGCACGTCGAGCGGCTCGAGGACGAGGTCGCGGACCTCGACTTCCAGTACTCGGCAGACGACTACACGGTCGTCTTCACGCTCGACGACCACGAGGTCGCCCGCGTCGACTTCCCGGTGACCGTGCAAGGGGACGGCTCCCGGTAAGAGAAAGGCCGTTACGCCGGAGCGGAACGGCCGAGAAAAGAGGGCGGGGATCTCCGACGCGCGGGCAGTGCGTCGGATGGCTGCGGCGGCGAATGCGACTGGACCCCCGCCCTACGGGCAGTGTCCCCCTTCGGCTCCGCGCAGCCAATAGTCCCTTGGGGCTATTTTGCGGGGTCTTGCCGGGCTGGCCCCGCAAACGCCTGTAACCGCGGCGGGCGGGCGGCGTCCAACGTCTCGCACAGGACGGAAAGGCCGTCCTGAGAGCCGGAGGTGCAAAAGTGCACGAGTTCGCGATCGTAGTTCTGCTCGGGATCGGGACGTTCAAGCTGGTCGACATGGTCACCGAGTACGTCGACCTGTCGAAGGTCGTGTCGATCCTGACGCTGGCGCTCGGCGCGCTCGTAGCGTGGGCGCTCGAGTTCTCGCTCTTCGCCCAGTGGGAGATCCCGGTGCGGAACGAGCTCATGGCCTACATCGGCACGGGCCTCATGATCTCCGCCGCCGGATACGCGACGCCCAAGGTCTTCGAGCACGTCGCCGAGATCCTCGGCCGAGGCACGGAGCGGCCGGTTCGCCGGGCCGCGTAAGCCCCGAACCGACACAAAGAGGCCCCCGGTCCGCCGGGGGCCTCTTTCTTCCTGTTACGTTCTCGCCGATAGTTCAGTGATGGCCAGGTTGACCGAGTTGCGCCGCCTCGAGCGCGGCATGACGCGGGTCCGCTGGTTCGGGGCCGCGTTCGGCGCCGTCTCGATCGCGCTGCAGGAGGGTTACCCGAGCCCCGCGACCGAGATCGCGGCCTGGCTCCTGATCGCCGCGCTGGCCGTCGGGAACCTCGTGATCTGGGGCGTCCAGGGCCGCATCGACGGGGTGCAAGCCCAGAGGCGTCTCGGCCACTGCGCGTTCGCCTTCGACGCGCTCGTCATCTCCGGGATGGTGTGGGTGTTCTCGTTCGAGGACCCGTACGCGACGTGGGCGTTGCTGTTCGTCGTCCCGATGGAGGGCGCGCTCCGATATCGCTTCAAGGGAGCCGTCGCCGCCGCGTCCGGCGTCGCCGTCTTCTTCGCCGTCCAGTCGGCGCACGTCGCGGACCTCCGCGACGAGGCCTTCGACCTCTCGACGTACGTGTTCGTGATGTGCCTGTCGTTCCTGATCGCAGGCGTCACCGGCTCGATGGCGGAGAACTGGCACACGCAGAGGGAGGCGTTGAGGGTCCAGGGGCTGAGGCTCGCGGAGCTCGATCGCCTCAAGGACCGTTTCCTCGCCGTGACGTCGCACGAGATCCGCGGCCCCCTCACGGCGATCATCGGCGGCATCGACACGGTCCGGAAACGCGGCGCGACGCTGACGCCCGAGCAGCGCGACGGGCTGCTCGACATGACCGCGCAGCAGGGAAAGCAGCTGGCGCGCATGGTGGACGACCTCCTGATCACGTCCCAGCTCCAGGGCGGGAACCTCATGCTGCATCCGCAGCCGTGCAACCTCCCCGAGACGATCCAGCAGGCGGTGGACGCCGCGGCCTCCAAACGGCGCGATCACACGCTCGAGGTCTTCGTCGAGCCCCTGAGCTGCGTCGTCGACGGTGCGCGGCTGTCGCAGATCGTCCGCAACCTCGTCGAGAACGCGTACAAGTACACGCCGAAGCGATCGCGCGTGTCGGTGACCGCCGGGGCCGAGCACGGCGGCATCGCCATCAAGGTCGAAGACGACGGGCCGGGGATCCCCGCCGACGAGCGCGCGACGCTGTTCGACGCGTTCACGCGCGTGGAGGAGACCGCCGCGGGGCGCGAAGGCGCGGGCCTCGGCCTCTTCGTCGTCGGCCAGCTCGTCGAGGCGATGCGCGGACGGATCGACGTGACCTCGTCGACGGACGGCACGTGCTTCGCGATCCACGTCCCGTGCGAGACGACGCCGCTGGCGGCGCCGCGGCTGTCCGTGGTCGAGGAGGAACGCCCGGCGGGGGCCTAGCACTATCCTCGGGGGCTACCAACGATCCGGGAGGCCACCATGCCCAGTGTCACCGTCGACGGCAGGCGTATCGAGTACCTCGACTCGGGAGGAGCGGGCACGCCCGTCCTGCTCGTGCACGCGTTCCCGCTCCACGCCCGGATGTGGGAGTCGCAGATCGAGTCGCTCGGCGACCGCTGGCGCTTCGTCGCACCGGACCTCATGGGCTTCGGCTCGTCCGACGCTCCGGACGACCCGTCGTCGTACTCGGTCGACTCGTTCGCCGGCGACCTGAAGGCCGTCCTCGACGAGCTCGGCATCGAGCGCGTCGTGCTCGTGGGGCTCTCGCTCGGGGGGTACGTCGCGTTCGCGTTCCTGCGCCGGTACCGGTCGTCGGTGTCGGCACTCGTCCTCGCGGACACGCGCGCCGAGGCCGACGCGCCCGAGAACGTGGAGAAGCGGACGAACCAGCAGGGGCTCGTGCGCGAGCAGGGGCCGGGCGCGCTGACGGACGGCCTGGTCGGCGCCCTGCTGGGCGAGCCCACGCGCGAGAAGAAGCCCGACGTCGTCGCGAGCGTCCGGTCGCTGATGGAGAACCCGGCCGCGGGCTACATCGGCGCGCTCGAGGCCATGAAGGGGCGGCCGGACTCGACCTCCGACCTCGCGTCGATCGACGTCCCGACGCTGATCGTCGTCGGCGAGAACGACACGCTGACGCCGCCGGAGCTCTCGCGCAAGATGCACGAGCACGTGCGCGGATCGCGGCTCGTCGTGATCCCCGAGGCCGGCCACCTGTCGAACCTCGAAGCGCCCGAAGCGTTCAACGGGGCGCTCGCGGAGTTCCTCGGCGCGCTCTGACGCGCGGGGTCTTCGGCATGGACGAACCGAAGCAGAGCGCCGCTCGCTCGAGCGGCTTCATGATCCCGCTGGGCCTCGCGCTGTTGCTCGTCGCGTATCTGTGGCGCGAGGATCTCGGGCCCGCCACGTACTCACGCCTGCTCGGGGCCCAGGCCGAGGGGGAGGCGCTGGACGTCCGCATCGCGGCCGTGTCGATCGTCGCGAACCTCGCGTTGTTCGTCGTCGCGGTCGCGTCCTTCCGGCGGGCGACGGCCGTGGGGCGGACATTCGTATGCGGGCTTGCCGCGTTGCTCGGCGTGCACGAGATCCTGCAGTCGATCGCGTTCGGGGTAGTCGGCGAAGTCGTGTTCGGGAGCATGGTGCTGTCGGCCTTCGCCGGCCTCCTGCTGATCGTCGCGGCCCTGGGGGCGACGGACCGCGAGAGGACACGGCAAATCCGGGAGTCCGAGGGGGGCCGGGCCTAGGGTTCCAGTGATGGAGCAGGCCCTACTCAAGCTCTCGCCCTCCAGCGCGACCGACTTCAAGAGCTGCCCGCAGCTGTTCAAGTTCCGGGCGATCGACCGCCTGCCCGAGCCCCTCTCCGGCACCGCAGCACGAGGCTCCCTCGTGCACGCGGTCCTCGAGCGCCTGTTCGCCGAGCCCCCGCGGACCCGGACCCCGGACCGCGCCATCGACCTCCTCGAAGCGCTGTGGCGGGAGGTCAAGGACGACGCGGAGTTCCGGCCCCACGGGATGGTCGATCCACAGGAGCACGCGTGGCTCGAGGAGAGCGCCCGGCTGCTGCGCAACTACTTCAAGCTCGAGGACCCGCGGATGCTGAACGCCAGCCGGCTCGAGTGGTGGGTCGAGTACGAGCTGACCGACATACACCTGCGGGGCGTGATCGACCGGCTCGAGGAGCGCGCCGACGGCACCTGGGTGCTGACCGACTACAAGACCGGGCGGGTCCCGGGCGAGTCGCGGGAGCTCTCAGCGTTCTTCGGCCTCCGGTTCTACGCGCTGGTGTGCTGGCGGTCGTTCGGCGTGATCCCGCGCGAGATCCGCCTCGTGTACCTGGCCGACCCCGCGGTGCTGACGCTCAACCCGAACGAGCGGATGCTGGTGGCGTTCGAACGCCAGATGCTCGCGCTCGCCTCGGCGATCAGGCGCGCCGTGGACCGCGACGACTGGCGGGCGCGGCCCTCGCCGTTCTGCATGAGCTGCTCGTTCCACGGCCGGTGCCCCGCGTGGGCGCCCGCGGAGGAGGCGAGTTAGCTCCCCCGACGCGGTCTAATGGTCGCGTGGGCGGGACGGGTCACCGGCTGACGATCGGCGCCGCAGTGGCGGTCGTCGTGCTCGCGGGTTGCGGCTCACCGGAGTCCGAGGCGCGCGGCGGGTCGAGCGCCGCGCCGAGCCCCACTTCCTCGCCCGCGTACCTCTACAGCTGCGTGAACACCCCGTTCGACCCCGCGCGCCTGGAAGGCCCGGGGGGCCTCGAGAAAGAGGACTCCGAGCTCGGGCAGGCGCTGCGCGACCTGATGGAGACGCCCGACGGCGACTTCCTGAAGAAGGCGCAAGAGTGGCGCGTCGTCGTCGAGGACGGCGACCGCGTCGAGGCGGTGGGTCGCGCCCCCGGAAAGCACGGGTACATGCACGCGATCTTCGAACGGTCCGGCGACTCGTGGAAGCCCGCGGGGTGGGGCGATTGCAAGCCCCACGTGGTCGTCGGCGGCAGGAGCCCCGCGACCTGGGAGCTCGTCGAGGAGCCGTCGCCGGACGACACCGAGCTAGTCGTCGACGCGACCGAGAGGGCCTGTGCGAGCGGCCGCCAGCTGGAAGAGCACCAGGTCCGCGCCGACGTCGCCTACGGCGAGGAAGCGATCACGATCGTGGTGTCCGCCGATCCGCTCCCCGGCGGAGAATGTCCCGAGAACCCCCCGGTTCGCCTGACCGTCCCTCTCGACGAGCCCGTGGGCGACAGGATCCTGCTCGACGCGGCGGTCTTCCCGCCGGCTCGCCGCTACCCCTGAGCGCGCGCAGAGGGGGCCGGTTCCCCGGCCCCCTCCTGTGCTCCCAGCGTGCGTGACCCGTTACTTGCGCTTGCGTGCTGCGACGATCCCCGTGCCCGTCAGGACCAGGCCGGCCCCGACGAAGGCGAGGAGGCTCGACCCGGTGAAGGGCAGCAGCCCGCCGAGCGGCTGCGCCGAGGGCTGACGGGCTGCCAGCGGGGCCGCCGGCTCCTCCGCCCGGGCGAAGCGCTCGCCGAGGACGACCGTCGGGACCTCGGGCGTGGCCGGGTGAGTCACGACGTTCGGCTCGATCTCCGGGGCCTCGTCGTCCTTGCAAGGCTGCGTGCCGGGCATCGTGGCGTCGGCGTCGCAGGGCTTCGAGTCGTCGTCCTTGCAGGGCTGCGTGCCGGGCATGCTGGCGTCGGCGTCGCAGGGGCCCGCGGGCTTGACCTCGGGCTTGGCCGGCTTGGGCTTGCGGCCGCACCAGCCCTCGTTGTCGTCCTCGAAGTCGTCGTCGTTGCCACAGCCGTTGTTGCCGTCCTGGTCGGCCTTGTCGACGCCGCCGGAGCCGTTGGGCTTGTCGGGGCCGCCGTTGCTTCTGTCGGGGCCCTTGCCGTCGTCGTCGGGGTCCGATTCGGAGTTGCCCTGGTTGCCCGAGCCCCCGTTCTCGACCGAGCGGTCCTTGCCCGACGGGTGGGCGTTGTCGCCCTCGTCGGCCTGGTTGTTGGGGGTGCCTCCGTCGTTGGCGTCGTCGTCCTCGGTGTAGGAGGTGCCCGGGTCGGCGTCGGCGTCACCGTCGTTGTCCTTGGCGGGCTTCCCGTTGGACTCGTCCTGCGAGGCCGAGCTCCCCCCGCCCTGGGCGTGGTCGTCCTTGTGGTGGGCGAGCGCCGGAGCGGCGACCGCGAGCAACAGGGCGAAGACGGCCGCCAGGGCTACGAGGATCACGGATGCGATGGTGATGCGCTTGGTCATGGTTCCTCCTCTGGTACTGGCTACGTTGCGTGTTCGTATGACTACGGTTAGCCAGACTAGAGGGCATTCCTGCCTGAGCAAGCAAGATTTTTCCAGGAATTTTCCCGCTGCGTGGTCGGTGAGCTACGGAGTGTCAGCGACGGGAGTTGCGGACGGCCTTCCTGAACTCGTCGGAGGTGAACCGGCCGGGCTGGACGCGGGCTGCATGGGCGAGGGCGGCCTCGAGCCCCTCC
>DATADL010000273.1:0-8859 GCA_036258555.1 Actinomycetota bacterium
GACCGGTGAAGATCGACGCGCGCGAGGGGCAGCACTGGGGCGTCGTCGCGAACGCGTGCGTGAAGCGGGTGCCTTCCTCCCCGAAGATCTCCAGCGTCTTCGGCATGACCAGCATCTGGTCGCGCTCGCGCTGGTCGTCGGTGACGATCACGAGCACGTTGGGGCGGTCGTCCTGCGACGACGCCGGCTCCGCTACGTAGACCCCCACCGCCACGACGGCCACCCAGCAGATCGCCAGGAGGACCAGTCTCACTCGCTGCACGGCCCCATCATCCCTTCTCCAAAACCCGGCTTCGGACCATCCGCGCCGCGCCGCTCATCCGACCCCTCGTCCAAAGCCACGTCTTACCCGCCCCTCGAAGCCCTCCGCGACGTGCACCAGCCGCCCCTCGCAGACCACGGCGCCGACGGGGTTGCGGTCGGGCCGGTAGGCGAGGTGATCGAGAGACGATACGTCCAGCACGACGGCGTCCGCGCGGTAGCCCGGAGCAAGGCGACCGACCTCGTCGCCCAGGCCGAGTGCCGCCGCGGCGTTGACGGTCGCCGCGGCCAGGGCCTCCAGCGGCCGGAACCCGTACAGCCTGCACGCGAGCGCTATCACGAACGGCATCGAGTGGACCGGAGACGTCCCCGGGTTCAGGTCGCTACCCAGGGCCACGATCGCCCCGCGGCCGAGCAGGTCACGTGCCGGGGGCTTCTTGGCCTGTCTCAGCGTGAACGTCGCTCCCGGCAGGAGGACGGCGACGGTCTCCGACTGCGCGAGGTCGCCGACTGCGTCGGGGGCCGAGTGGTTGAGATGGTCCGCGGTGTCGAAGCCCCAGCGCGCGGCGAAGGCGGCGGTCTGCCCGTCGGAGAGCTGGTCCGCGTGGACGCGCATCCTCATCCCCAGCGAGCGGGCGGCCTCGTGCAGCCTCGCTGCGTGCTCCAGCGCGAACGCGATCGTCTCGACGTAGAGGTCGCACGCGGTGGCGAGCCCTCCTGCAGCCGCCTGAGGCAGCAGCTCGTCCGCGGCGACCCCGATCCACTCCCCCTCGGAGCGCCCGCGGGGGACGGCGTGCGCGGCGAGACACGTGGTGACGACCCGCTGGGGGACCTCGCCCGCGAGCCGCCGGGCGAGTCGCAGCTGGCGCAGCTCGTCGTCGACCGAGAGGCCGTACCCCGACTTCGTCTCGAACGTCGTCGTGCCTGCGGCCAGCATCTGGCGCGCGAGGTCGATCGAGAAGGCGAGCACCCGGTCGTCCGGCGCCTCGGACAGGAGCCGCGCCGACCGGAAGATCCCGCCCTCGCGGCCGTGCAGGGTCTCGTACCGCACGCCCGAGAGCCGCGCCGCGTCCTCGTCGGCCCGCCACCCGAAGAACGGCAGGTGGGTGTGGCAGTCGACGAACCCCGGCACGACCGTGCAGCCGGTCGCGTCGATCGTCGTCTCGGCGTCCCCGTCCCCCTCCACGAAGCGCCCCGCTTCGGCCCGGAGCGCGCCGTCCTCCGTGACCTCGGGGGCCGCGAGCGCCTCGTCCCGCACAGGGCCCGCCCCCGGCCAGGTGACGTGAGTCCCGCCCACGACCGCGACCGACTCCGTCACTCGTCGACCTCTTCCACGTGGCGCCGGCGGGACACCTTCTTGTAGAGGAACGTCCCGTCGCCGGCCTCGATCCGCTCGACCTCTCCCCTCTTCCGGAGGTACGCGAGATGAGCGAGGGCCTCTCCCAGCGCCAGCCGCCGCTGGAAGTGGAGCAGCTCGGACCCGAACACCTCGTCGACGATGGCCGACGCGCTCCGGGGCTCCCGGCGGATGACCTGCAGGATGTTGCCGAGACGCCGGTCGTGGTGGCGGGCGATCACCCGGGCGCGGTCTGCCCCCTCCAGGAAAGGCCGCCCGTGACCCGGCAGCACCATCTGGGGATCGAGCTCCTCGACCTTCTCCAGCGACTCGAGGAACTCGCCGAGAGGGTCCTCCTCGCCGCCGCGCTCGAAGTCGATGTGCGGCGTGATCGTCGGCAGGAGGTGGTCGCCCGAGATCAGAATGGCGTCGCGGGCGCTCCACAGGCAGACGTGCGAGCGGGCGTGCCCGGGCGTCCACACGACGGTCCACTCCCGGCCTCCGGCCGTGAACGACTCGCCGCCCTCGCACGGACGGCTCGGCTCGACGACGCCCGAGACGAACGGCCGCCAGTCCTCGAACTGCGTCAGCTCGTCGAGCTCGCCCGGGCTCGCTCCGTGGTCCGCCAGGAGCTCGCGCAGGTTGCCCTTCGCCCTCTCCGGGTCGCGGTACAGGTCGAGGTCGTCTCCGGCGCGCCGGTGCATCCACAGCTCGCATCCCGTCTCCTCGACGATGCGGGCGGCCATCCCGTAGTGGTCGATGTGGGTGTGCGTGACGACGAGCCGCGCGAGGTCGCCCACGCGCGCACCGGCCGCTTCCAGCGCGCCGACGAGCTCGCCCCAGCCGTGGTCCTCGTCCGGTTGCGGGTTCCTGATCCCGCAGTCGACGAGCGTCACGCCGTCGTCCCCCGCGAGCAGGAACGCGTTCACGGCGTCAAGCCCCGGGAACGGGAGGGGAAGGACGAGCCGGAATACGCCCGGCGCCGGTTCGCGCCGCCGATGCTCCACGCGCGCTACTCGTGCACCTGCTCTTTGATCTGGAAGCTGACGCGCACGAGGACCCGGTAGACGACGTCACCGTTCTCGATCAAGCCGTCGATGCGCTCGACCTCGAACGACGTCAGCCCCTTGAGCGTGAGGCTCGCGCGGTGCACCGCGCTCGCGACCGCGTCTTCGATGCTCGCGCCGGTCGCGGTGAGGTCGATCGACTTCTCGACGGACATCCGGCCCTCCCTGCGTCGTCTGCGTCGGGATATTTTGCCCTGCAAAAAAGAACGAAGCTCCCGGCCAGTTCGGGAGCTTCGTTCATCCTGCCAGAGGAGGTGCAGGGTGTTGCCGTGGGAGGGTGGTGCATGTTGCGGGGAGCTACGAATCCTTCTGCAGAGGCGAGACGAAAGTCGGGGTCCGGTGGCACGTCACCGACGGCCGGTTCCGGGAGGTCATGCGCCGGCAGTCCTTCGCCAGCACGTCCCGGGAGATCGCCAGCCACCACTTGACGGCCGGAACGCTGAGCGACGCTTCCTTCGGCCCCGACATCCAGGCGCAAGCTCGTTCGCTCATCGTCCGTACCCTTCCGTCTCGGCGTTACCGGATTGGTTCAGGGGGGTCCACTGCATTCGCTTGCCAACGAGGTTCGTCACCACGTGGCCACCTCCTGCCCGTAGAGAAGCAAAAAACACCCTCTGAGCAGCCCCAACGTCAGGAATGCCCGATTTTCAACGGATAAGTTCCCGGCCGTCCCGGAGGCTAAACGACGGTCGAGCGGCCTAGACGAACCCGCGCAGCTTGTCGGCGTCCGCGACCCGCTCCACGGCGATGTCGAAAGCCGCGTCACGCAGCGACGTCCCGTCCTCCGAGGCCCGGGCGAAGACCTGGCTGGTCGCCTTGGTCATCCGTTTCTTGAGCTGGAAGTTGACGTCGTCGACCTCCCATCGGAACTGCTGGATGTTCTGGACCCACTCGAAGTACGAGACGGTCACGCCGCCCGAGTTGGCGAGGATGTCGGGGGCCACGGTGACGCCGCGGCCGTGGAGCATCTCGTCGGCGGCCGGCGTCGTCGGACCGTTTGCCGCCTCGACCACGAGCTTCGCCTTGACGTCGTCCGCGTTCGCCGTGTGGATCACGCCGTGGATCGCGGCCGGGATCAGCACGTCGCACTCGAGCTCGAGGAGGTCCTCGTTGCTCACCTCGGTGCCGCCGGGGAAGCCCGCCACGGACACCGCCTCGTCGCGGTGTCGCGACAGGGCCGCGAGGTCCAGGCCGTCGGGGTCGTAGGTGCCGCCGCCGACGTCGGAGACGGCCACGACCTTCGCCCCGGCCTCGGCGGCGATGACCGCCGTCCAGTAGCCGACGTTCCCGAACCCCTGGATGGCTACGCGCGCGTCGCGGAAGTTGAGGCCGAGGCGCTTCGCCGCCTCGCGCGCGCAGATCACCACGCCGCGACCCGTCGCCTCCTCGCGCCCGGGGGAACCTCCGAGCTCGACCGGCTTGCCCGTGACGATCCCGGGCGAGTAGCCGTGCTTCTTGCCGTACTCGTCCATCATCCAAGCCATCGTCTGCGCGTTCGTGCCCATGTCGGGGGCCGGGATGTCGCGGTTGACGCCGATGAGGTGCGAGATCATCCCGGTGAAGCGCCGCGTGAGGCGCTGCAGCTCGGCGGGCGACATCACGCCGGGCTCGCACTGCACGCCGCCCTTCGCGCCGCCGAACGGGACGTCGATCAGCGCGTTCTTCCACGTCATCAACGCGGCGAGAGCGCGGACCTCGTCGAGGTCGGCCGACTCGTGGAAGCGGATGCCGCCCTTGTAGGGGCCGCGGGCGCCGTTGTGCTGGATCCGGAATCCGCGGAACACGCGCACGTTGCCGTCGTCCATCCGTATCGGGATCTGCACGGCGAGCTCGCGGTAGGAGCTGGCGAGCACCTCGCGCATGTGGTCGGCGAGGCCGAGGCGGTCGGCGGAGCGGTGGAAGAAGTGGGTGGCGGCCTCGAACGGCGTCATGTCGTCCGTGACCTCGACGGCCCTCTTCTTGGGGGCCCCGATGGGCGCGGCGGCGTCCTTGACCTTCGTGTCCGTCGCCTCCGTCTGCGCCACGGGGGGAGCCTACTTCGCCGGGGAGATCGCCTCCACGTGGCCCTCGCCGAACGTCTGGACGACCGCGTCCTTGCGTCCCGACAGGAACCGGGACGCCGCCTCGTACCCGCTCGCGATCAGCCTCTCCGTGAAGTCCATCGACGCGAACGGGACGTAGAAGTCGAGCGACGGCGTCGGGATCATCACGAGCTTCACCTTGTCCGCGAGGAATGTCTGCTCGAGGACCATGCGCTGCGAGCGCGCCAGCGAGAACGCGTGGAGCAGGTAGTCGATCGGCCGGTTGAGCGGACGCCGCTGGTGGGTGTGCGACGTCGAGTCCATGACGTACAGCGTCTTCGCACCCAGCTCGATCGCGGGCGCTATCGGCACGTTGTTGGCCACGCCTCCGTCGATGTAGCGGACGCCGTCGATCGTCACCGGCGGGTAGATGCTCGGCATCGCCGTGGAGGCGAGCAGGGGCTCGATGACGGGTCCGGACGTGAACACCTTCTCCGCGCCGCTGTCGAGCTCGGTGGCGACGATCCCGAACGGGAGGCGGGCGTCCTCGAACTGTGGGTGGCCGAGGCGGCGCTCGACCATGCGCCGGATGCCGGTGTTCTCGAAGACGCGGTCGCCCCGGGCGAGGAAGCGCGCCCACTGCGCCCTGAAGCGCGCCTGCGGGAAGAGGTCCTGCGCGGTCATCGCGAGCCACAGACGCTCGAGCTCCTGCGGCGCCTCGGGTCCCGGGTTGAAGGCGAGGAACGTGGCGTTGATCGCGCCGACGCTCGTCCCGACGACGAGGTCGGGCGCCACGCCGTGCTCGTAGAGCGCCTTCAGGGCACCGACCTGGAGGGCGCCGAGGGGGCCGCCGCCCGAGAAGACGAAGGCCGCGCGATCCTGCCGGCGCGCGGCGAGGCGGCGCAGCCACTGCGCCCGGGACGGGTGGGCCCTGCCTGGAAATGTCACCCTTCAATAATCGGGCAACTCCGGCACCTAAGTAAGCGAATTCGCGCCCTCGCCGGGGCGGTGCCGCGCATTTTCCGCCGATTCGTCCCGATTCCCGGGAGGAATCGACGTGAGGAAGGAGAGGTGCTTAGCGGGAGGCCTTCTTCTTCGCTGCCGCGGCCTTCTTGGCCGCGGTCTTGCGGGCCGCCGCGCCTCGGGCTGCGGCGTCCTTGGCCGCGGCCGCTCCGGACGCCTTCGCCGACTTGCTCGTGGCCTTCGCTGCCTTCTTCGTCGCGTCGGCCGCCTTGCGCGAGGTCGACTTGAGGGTCTTCATCTCCCTCGACCCGGTCACGGCCTTCGCGCCCTTGCCGGCGGTCTTCACGGCGGTCTTGACGAGGGCCGTGCCGGCCCCCGCGGCGGCCTTGACGGCCTCCTTGGCGACCTTCGTCTGTTTCTTGGCGCGCTTCGCGTCCTTGGTCTTGGCGACTTCCTTGGCGGTCTTGGCGGCCTGGGTTACGGCCTTCGACCCCACGGCCTTCAGGCTGTCGGCGGCCTTCCCGATCTGCTTGCGTGCGTCGGCGACCTGCTTGGCGGGTTTACGCGCCATGGTGGGACCTCCTCGTCGGTGGCGTCGTCGTAGTCGTCCTTCAGCAGCCCGCCTGAGGGTACCCCGCGTTCCCGGACGGAGCCCGACGAGATTGCGGGGCCGCAGCCCCCTTCACACGCGCCGCCGGCTGCGCGAGTCTGTTACCAGCCTCGTTAAGCAGAGATTCGGCGAGTGGGGATGCAGTGGGAAACGTCGACGGACGCGCTACGGCGATCACGGTGCTCACGCCGGTGTGGCCGGGCGCGACGCTGTGGCTGAAGCTCTTGTTCTTCCTGGGGCGGCACCTCGAGTTCACCCTCGAGAAGCTGGTGACCCTGTCGTTCATCCACTACGCCCGCTGGACGATCGTCACTCGCTTCCCCGACGGCGGCCGGGGAGAGCGGCTGCGGTACTCGTACCTGTTCTTCGAGAGCAACTTCAACGGCACGTGGGAGGAGTACATCGACGCGTTCTCCGAGGTCGTGCCGTGGCGCATGAGGGCGATCTGGTTCACGTCCTTCGGCTTCCCGGGCCCCCTTCCCGTGGGGCCCTTCAAGGACTACATCCGAAAGAACGAGTTCGTCGCGAACCACTACTGGTCGGCCTATCCCGACGCCGCGACCACCGAGGTGCTGTCGGCGGCGCGGCTCGCGACGGCCGCCGCGGGGTTGCGAGCCACCGCCGAGGCGATGACCCCGCAGGAGTTCAGGGCCGCTTACGACCGGATGTTGACCTCGGTGCAGCACGACCTATGAGCGCCGAGAGCAAGAACGTCTCGGGCCAGGCCTACTCCCTGACCGTCATGGCCCCGATCTCGCCGGGACGCTCGAGCGAGCTGGCCGCGCATCTCGACGATCTCGGCTCCGGGGACGACAGCCCGCTTGCGAAAGTGCCGTCGACGCACTTCGCCCGGTGGGTGGTCCTCGACGCGCTGATCTACGAGGGCGGGAGGCAGCGCCACGACTCGTGGAGCGGGCCCCGGCTGCTCTTCACGAGCAACTTCGACGGTCCTCTGGACGCGTATCTGGAAGGCCTCCGCACAGGGCTGGGCGCTGCCGGCGACGCGATCTGGGAGCACTGCACGGATTACCCGGGCCATCGCGACGCCGGTGCGTTCAACCGGTGGATGCGTGCCCGCCAGCTCACCAGCTCGCTGTTCTTCGCGGCCTACGGCGACCAGACGGTCCAGCAGGTGCTCGACAACCTACGCGTGCGCCAGTGGCTGACGGAGCTCGCGCTGAAGGGGCAGGCTCTCGACGACGCCGAGCTGCAGGACCGCTTCCTCCGGGAGTACCCGCGATGACGCTGCTCGATCGCGGCAACATCCAGGGGTTCGTCCTGCGTGGCTACGGCATGCCGTACGCGTCGTATCTGTTCGTCCGCTTCGACGACCCGGATTCGGGCCGACGCTGGCTCTCCGACGTCACCGACGACGTCATCACGGCCGCGCCGTGGTCGGTCAAGCCGCAGTCGGGGATCAACCTGGCGTTCACGTTCAGCGGGCTCGCGGCCCTCGGCGTCCCGTCGTCGTCTCTCGGGGGCTTCCCGCAGGAGTTCCGCGACGGGATGGCCGCGCGAGCCGCGGAGCTCGGGGACACGGGAGCGAGCGCGCCGGAGAAGTGGGAGGAGCCGTTCGGCCTCGGGCACGACGTCCACGGGATGGTGATGGTGAGCGCACAGAACAGCGCCGCGCTCGAAGCGCACGACGCCTCCATCCGCACGCGCATCGATGTCTACGGCGGGATCACCCTCCTGGGCGCCCAGATCGGGGCATCGCTCGCAACCGAGCACGAGCACTTCGGCTTCAAGGACACGATCTCGCAACCGCCGCTCGAGGGCAGCGGGATCCGGCCCCTCCCCGGCGGCGGCGCGCTCGACGGCAAGGGGTGGCGCCCGATCCGCGCCGGCGAGTTCATCCTCGGGTATCCGGACGAGGAGGGCGTGCTCCCACCGGCGCCGACGCCCGATCAGCTCGCCGCCAACGGGACCTACCTCGTCTACCGCAAGCTCTACCAGGACGTCGCCGCGTACAGGCGTCAGGTGGACGCGGCGGCGGCGCGCTTCCCCGGGAGCCGCGAGCTGCTCGAGGCCAAGATCATGGGCCGCTGGCCCGACGGAACCCCGTTGCCCCTCGCGCCCGACGCACCTGACGACGCCCTGGCCGACGACAGGACGAGGAACAACGACTTCACGTTCGGCGACGATCCACAGGGCTTGGTCTGCCCGGTGGGCAGCCACGTGAGGAGGGCGAACCCCCGCGCCAGCCTCCCCTTCGGCGGTGTGCTCGTGAACCGCCACCGGATGATCCGGCGCGGAATCCCCTACGGGGATCCGCTCCCGGAGGGTGCGCCCGACGACGGCGCGGACCGGGGCCTCATCTGGACCTCGCTCCACGCCAGCATCGAGCGGCAGTTCGAGTTCGTGCAGTCGCAGTGGATGAACGACGGCAACCCGTTCGGCATCGGCGACGACCAGGACGTCGTCGCCGGGACCCAGAACGGTCCGCACCCTCGGAAGATGACCGTCCCGGGCACCCCGCCGTTCCTGGTCGGCGACCTCACGCCGGTCGTCGTGTGCCGGGGTGGCGAGTACTTCTTCACGCCCGGCATCAACGGTCTCCACTACATCGCGGCGATCGCATGATGTCGCTGCTCGACGAGA
>DATADL010000274.1:0-31097 GCA_036258555.1 Actinomycetota bacterium
GGTGCTCTACATGGGCACGCGCTGGGCCAACCACGGCGTTCCCGGCGGCCGGTACGCAAAGCACGTCGAGATGTGGATGGACCACTACCTCAAAGGCGTCGACAACGGCATCGACAAGCTGCCGAGCGTGATCAGCGAGACGTCCGACTACGAGGGCCCGATCGGCTTCAAGAAGGGCATGCCGAAGGTGCGCAACGTCGAGCTGATCGCCCAGGAGGCGTTCCTGGCCGACGAGTACAACTGGAAGCTGCTCCCGACGGACCCGATCTTCTTCCCGGGCGTCGCCCCGAGCGTCGCCGAGTTCCCGTCGGCGGGCATCAACACCGAGAGCCACATGAACCACCACGCCCGCAGCCACCACGACTGGTGGTGGTTCGAGACGCCGGCCTTGAAGAAGGACGTGCGGATCTTCGGAACGCCCAAGGTCGAGGTGTGGTCGACGATCCACCGCCGGTACGTCCCGATCACGCCGGTGCTCGTCGACGTCGACCCGTCGGCGCACCTCACGGTCGGCAACCAGCACACCACCTACTGCGACCCGGAGAGCCTCCAGGGCGGCGACACCAACCAGTGCACCGAGGCGGTCGTCGGCGTTACCCGAGGCTTCCTCGACAGCCGCTACCGCGAGGGGCTCCACAAGGAGGTCGACATCACGCCGGGCAAGTCCTTCAAGGCGACGGTCGTGATGAAGCCTCAGGACTACGTGTTCCGCAAGGGACACATCCTCGGGCTGCAGATCGCGAGCGAGCTGCTCGAGTGGCACGTCCCGAAGCCCCTCGCCCCGTGCGAGAGCGTCGATCCCACGACGGTCAACCCGAACGGCGAGCCGGTGGCGGAGGCCACGAAGCAGGCGGCCTGCGCGATGTTCCGGGTCGACTGGGAGAAGTCGCAGACCCGGCTGATCCTGCCGGTCGTCAACGGGCCCAGGAACGCGATGGAGCTGTTCGACCTCGGCGGCCACGGAGGCCACGGCTAGGATTCCCAGCCGTCGGCCAGGCCCGCCGGGGGACCGTTTTGGCCTCGCCCGCGGGGCCGGAGCATGCAGGACAGGGGCCGAACGCGCAGAATTGCACCGCTAGAGTCCCATCCGGGGCTTGCCTGAACTCCTTGGAAATGGGTAGATAAGGGACACAGATGAGGCGACTGACGGGGATCCTTGCTTCGTTCGCTCTCGTGGCCGGCGTGCTGGCCATGGCGCCGACCGCCCACGCCAAGGTCGCGTGCGCCTCAGCGAACCTCGAGTTCGTCTACCTGACGACCTTCGATCTCGAGGTCAAGATGCCCAAGACCACCCCTTACTCGCCGGGCGACAAGGTGCCGTTCCCGACGCTGGTGACGCGGCCCGCCAAGGAAGACCCGCTCGGGCAGGGGATCTCCACGCCGAGGCCGTACGTCGAGCCCGCCCCCGAGGTCCCCGTCGTCATAGTGGCCTTCGCCGACGACGTCCTGCTGATCGACTACAAGCTGACGGACGCGAACGGCAAGGTGAACCTCGCCCTCAAGCTTCCGAAGTACATGCCGGAGGGCCCCGTGTCCGCCCGGATCTACGCGCAGAAGCTGCTGGCCGACTCGAACTGCATCACGGTGTACGAGGTCGGCGAGCTCACGCTCGGCCACGCCTTCCACGTCGACCGCTAGCCGGGATCGGCCTCTCCGAGGCCGCCAAGCGGTTTTGACAATCGTTTTCATCTAGCCTAGCGTCGCGCCCATGGTGTGGGTGCAGGCCCTCGGGTCGGTCGTCGTCGTCACCGCGATGTCGCTCGTCGGCGCGGTCGGGCTGCAGCTGCGAGCGGACGTCCTGCAGAGGGCGCTCGTGTTCCTGGTGCCGTTCGCGGCGGGGGCCTTGCTCGGCGACGCCTTCTTCCACATCATCCCGGAGCTGTCGGACGACGGGGGGCTCGCCTTCTCGGCCTCGCTGTGGCTCGTCTCGGGCCTGATCATCTTCTTCGCGCTCGAGAAGGTCCTCCACTGGCACCACGCCCACTACCCCCACGAAGACGTCATCCATCCGGTCGCGATGTCGAACCTCGTCGGCGACGCGCTCCACAACCTGCTGGACGGGTCGCTGATCGGCGCGAGCTACCTGGTCTCGCCGACCGTGGGCCTGGCGACGACCATCGCCGTCGTGCTCCACGAGATCCCTCAGGAGCTCGGCGACTTCGGGATCCTGGTCCATTCGGGCGTCCCGCCGCGGCGCGCCCTGCGCCTGAACCTCCTTACGGGTTCGACAGCCATCTTGGGGGCCGTGTTCGCGCTCGCCTCGGGCGACGCGCTGTCCGAAGAGGTCCTGCTGCCGATCGCGGCCGGGGCGTTCATCTACATCGCGAGCACGGACCTGCTTCCCGAGCTGCACAAGGAGCCGGAGCCGCGCAAGTCCCTGCTCCAGATATGCGCCCTGCTCGCCGGCGTCGGCGTCATGGTGGCGCTGCTGGCGGTCGAGTGATGAAGGCCACGCGACAGCGCGTCGCCGTCCGGGAGGCCCTCGACCGCGCCGGCGCGTTCCGCACGGCGCAGGCGCTGCACGACGAGATGAAGACGGCGGGCGAAGCCGTCGGCCTTACGACCGTGTACCGCACGCTGCAGGCGCTGGCCGATGCAGGAGAGGTCGACGTGCTCCGCACGGCCGACGGCGAGGCGATCTACCGGCGTTGCGCGACCGGCGACCACCACCACCACCTCGTGTGCCGCTCCTGCGGCGCGTCGGTCGAGGTCTCGAGCGACGAGGTCGAGCGCTGGGCGGCCGCGACCGCAGAGCTCCACGGGTTCTCGGACGTCGAGCACACCGCGGAGCTCTACGGAACGTGTCGAGGCTGTAGCTAGCCGGACGTCGCGGAGGGCGTCGGCGAGGCCCCGTCACCGGCCGGCGGGAACGCCGACGCGTCCTCCCCGAACGCGGCCTGGAACGGCTTCAGCAGCTCGATCGGGATCGGCACGACCAGCGTGGAGTTCTTCTCCGCCGACACCTCGGTGATCGTCTGGAGGAAGCGCAGCTGGTACGCGATTGGGTGCCGGGCGATGACCTCGGCCGCCTGCGCGAGCTTCTCCGACGCCTGGAACTCACCCTCGGCGTGGATGATCTTCGCGCGGCGCTCGCGCTCGGCCTCCGCCTGCTTGGCCATAGCGCGCTGCATCTCGACGGGAAGGTCGACGTCCTTGATCTCGACGAGGTTGACCTTGACGCCCCACGGGTCGGTGAGGTCGTCGATGATCCGCTGCAGGTCGCCGTTGAGGCGGTCGCGCTCGCCCAGGATCGTGTCGAGGTCGACCTGGCTGAGCACCGCACGCAGCGTCGTCTGCGCGATCTGCGACGTCGCGTACAGGTAGTTCTGGACCTCGACGATCGCCTTCACGGGCTGGAAGACCTGGAAGTAGCAGACGGCGTTCACCCGGACCGTGACGTTGTCCTTCGTGATCACGTCCTGTGGAGGCACGTCGAGGGTCACGATCTGGAGGTTCACCTTCACCATCTTGTCGATGACCGGGATGATGAAGAACAGACCCGGCCCCTTCGCGCCGGCGACCACGCGGCCGAGCCGGAAGATCACGCCTCGTTCGTACTCCTGGACCACCCGGATCGAGGCCGCGGCGATGATGAGGATCAACAGCGCCACGACACCCAGGACTCCCAAGGTCATCTAGCCCTCCTTGCTCTCGCTCCGCCCTATCCGTTCTGCGCGCCGTCCGAGGCCGCCGCGCGCCGTTCTACGCGCCGTCCGAGGCCGCCGCGCGTGTTGCGGGCTCCGGCTCCTCGTGGAGCGGCTCCACGAGGAGGACGAGGCCCTCCGTTGCCTTCACCTGCACCTTCGACCCTGCTGCGATTCCCGTCTCCATCGTGCGCGCTCGCCACAGCGTGCCCTTCGTGACGACCGTCCCCTCGGGCGCGATGTCGGTCTTCGCCTCGCCGACGGCACCGACGATCGCCTCCTCGCCGGTGATCGGGCGGCGCAAGCGGACCCTGAGCGCCGCGGTCATCACCGAGACGAAGAACAGAAGCGTGAACGCCACGGCGGCCACGATCGCCCAGGGGCTGAGGCGCAACGCGGGGTCTGCGCCCGCGAACATCAGCAGGCCGCCGGCGACGAGCAGCACGAGGCCGGCCGCGCTCCACCCCCCGAGCCCCGCGGTGTGCAGGTCGACGAGCAACAGCACGACGGCGAGGACGACGACGAGCACGCCGGTCCAGTTCGTGGGCAGGACGCTGAGGCCGTAGAAGCCCATGAGCAGCGCGGCCGCGCCGAGGATCCCGGCGAGGCCGATGCCCGGGTTGTAGAGCTCGAAGATGATCCCGAACGCGCCGGTGAGCAGGAGGAGGAACGCGACCTCCGGGCTCGTCAGCGCGTGCTGCAGGCGCTGCAGCAGGCCCATCTCCTGGAACCGCAGCGTCACGTTCAGCCGCCCCGCGGCGGGGTCCCACGTGTCGAGCGTGACGGCGCCGCCTCCGACGTCGACGGTCTGCTCGTCCACCGTGCGCAACACGTCGCCCAGCGACGACGCCTGGCCGTCGACGACGCCGCGCTCGACGGCCTCGGTCACGCCGATCGCCTCCGCCTCGCGCACCGCCGCCTCGGCGAACTCGACGTCGCGGCCGCGTTCGCGGGCGAGCTCGGTGATGAACGCGACCGCGTCGTTGACCGCCTTCTCCTGGGCCGCGGGCGGAAGCTCACCCCCGGCGAGGTTCACCGGCGTAGCGGCCCCGAGCTCGGTCGCGGCCGCCATGTAGGTGAGGTGCGCGGAGTATGCGATGAAGGTCCCCGCGGACGCGGCGCGCGCTCCCTGGGGCGCGACCCACACGATCACCGGGACGTCCGACTGCATGATCGCGCCGATGACGTCGCGCATCGCGATGTCGAGACCCCCCGGCGTGTCGAGCTGGATCACGACCGCGACGGCGTCTTCCTGGGCGACCTCGACGCGGTCGACGAGGTACTCGGCGGTGGGCTCGTCGATGACGCCGTCGACCTGCACGACGTCGAGCGGGGACCGGTTCCCTTGGGCGGGGGCGGGCCCGGCGACGAGGATCCCGAGCCCGCCGAGGAGCGCCGCGAGGACGAGAGTGCGAAACCCGGCAAAGCGAGCCATGCACCAATGGTGGCAGGGATTGAGGTGCTCTGCCGCGCGGGACGGACGTCCGAACGTGTGTTCCCACGGCTCGGATGCGACAGAATCCCCGGGTGTCGATAGAGGAGTTCCTCGCTCCGCGCATCCTCGTCGTGTCCGGCAAGGGGGGCGTCGGCAAGACGACCGTCGCGGCCGCGCTCGCCATCGTCGCCGCACGCCACGGCCGCCGCGTCCTGATCGCCGAGGTCGATCGCAAGGGGACGCTCCCGCGCCTGTTCGGCGGGCCGACGCTCGGGTACGAGCCGCGCCAGCTCTCGCCCGGCGTGTTCGGGATGAACATCGTGCCGGAGGCGGCCCTGGCCGAGTACCTCGAGGTCCAGTACCACATGAGGCGGATCAGCAAGGTCTTCACGAGCTCGCACTTCGTCGACTACATCACGGCCGCGGCCCCCGGGCTCAAGGACATCCTCATGCTCGGGAAGATCTGGTACCTCGAGCAGGGCCGCGACCAGGGGCGCGGGGGTGGCAGAGGCGGTCCCTTCGACACGATCGTCGTCGACGCGCCGGCCGCGGGTCACATGCTCACGTTCCTGTCGGCGCCGATGGGCCTCGCGGACGCGGTGCGGCTCGGCCCGGTCAAGCGCCAGTCGGACTGGCTCGTCGAGATGCTCTGCGATCGCAGACGGACCCGCGTGCACCTCGTGACGCTGCCGGAGGAGATGCCCGTCTCGGAGACGCTCGAGACGGCCGAGGCTCTCCGGACGAGGGTCGGGATCCACGCGGGGGCCGTGTTCGCGAACGCCGTGTACTCCGACCTCTTCGACGCCGGTGAGAAGCGGGCGCTCGCGGACATCGGCGCCGGGAAGCCGATGGCGACGCTCAAGAAGATCGCGGCCGGCGCGGGGATAAGGCTCGACTCCGAGGACGTGGCTGCGCTCATCGGCTACGCGCGCTTCCTGACGGCCAGGCAGTCGATCCAGGCGGTCCACCTGAAGAAGCTGCGGCGCGGGGTGGACGAGCCGGTCGTCGAGCTCCCGTTCCTGTTCTCCGCGGGCCTCGCGCTGCCCGACATCGAGAACCTCGCCGACGTAATAGAAGCAGCCGCGTGAACCCGATCTCTTCGATCCTCGCGGACAAGGAGGTCGTCGTCTGCGCCGGCGCCGGCGGGGTCGGCAAGACCACGACCGCGGCCGCGATCGCGCTGCACGGCGCGATGGAGGGCAAGAGGGCCGCCGTCCTCACGATCGACCCCGCGCGCCGGCTCGCGTCGTCGCTCGGCCTCCAGGAGCTCTCGAACGACCCGACGAAGGTGAGCACGCGCAAGTTCTCTGCGGTCGGCGTGAAGCCCAAGGGAGAGCTGTACGCGCTGATGCTCGACACCAAGACGACGTTCGACCGCGTCGTCCACCGCTACGCGCCGACGCGCGAGCAGGCGGAACGGATCATCGCCAACCGCTTCTACCGGAACATCTCGTCGACGCTGTCGGGGACGCAGGAGTACATGGCGATGGAGAAGCTCTACGAGCTGCACGCCGAGGGCGGCTTCGACGTGGTCGTCATCGACACGCCGCCGACGCGCAACGCCCTCGACTTCCTCGACGCGCCCCAGCGCATGAACGAGTTCTTCGACAGCCGCGTGCTGAGGTGGTTCCTGCTCCCGTACATGAAGGCCGGCGGGGGGATCATGCGGGTCGCGAACGTCGCGGCGACGACGTTCCTGCGGATCGTGAAGAGGATCGTCGGCACGGAGGTCCTCGAGGACACCGCGGAGTTCTTCGCGAACCTCGAAGGAATGTACGACGGGTTCAAGCAGCGGGCGCGCGAGGTCGCCGAGCTGTTGCAGTCCGACGCGACGTCGTTCGTCGTGGTCACGTCGCCCGCGGAGGACTCCGTGACCGAGGCGACGTACTTCGCCGAGCGCCTGAACGACTCGCGGCTCCCGTTCGGCGCGCTGGTCGTGAACCGCGTCCACCCGAAGATCGGCGACGGGATCGACGTGAAGGCGCGCCAGCTCCACAAGCTCGAGTCGGGGGACGAGGACGCCCGCCTCCTCGCGAAGCTGCTGGAGAACGAGGAGGCATTCATGCGCGTCGTGCACCTGGAGGAGCAGAACCTGGCGGAGCTGGCCCGCCGGGTGCCGCGGCACAAGTGGGTGCGCGTGCCCTACCTCGAGCAGGAGGCCGTCGACTTCTCGGGCCTGCTGGCGATAGCCGACCAGCTCTTCGCCTGAGGCCCTTCCCGGCCGCGTGATCGAGGAGGGTCCGCGAGTGCCGGCGGCGAATGCTTGCCGCGGTCTAGGCGACGGAGGTGGGAGATGAGAAAGAGTCTGGCGCGCGTCCTGACGGCGAGCGCGATCGTTATCGGCGCCCTGGGATGGGCGTCTCCGGCAATGGCAGCGTGCACGTCGCAGGTCGTCCCGTCCCTCACGGTGGGGGCTCTGGGACAGGACCTCGCGACGACGCCGCAGATCGGTGTGTCGTGGTGCGGCGAGTCCAGGTACTTCACGGGCGCGCCGACCGTCACGGTCGAGACCTACCACCCCGACAGCTACGCGGTGTACCTGGACTTCCCCTCCGGCGGACCCAAGATCGACTGGACGTTCACCGTGCAGGTCGGCGACACGACCCGCTCGGTGAGGGTGCCCGTCGTGGAGCCCGCGCCCACGGGCAGGATCTGTCTCGCGTTCGTCGGTCACGCCTACCACAACCCCGGGACCTGCCTGGCGCACGTCGAACGTCCCTAGGACCGGCGAGCCGGGCGCGGCCCGGCGGGTAGGATCGGCTCCGTGCTCGCCGCGAAGCTGATCGAAGGTTTCGTCTTCGTCCTCACCGCCGGCTCCACGTTGTTCGCCGTGGTGGTGCTCGCCGACCTGTTCCGGCTCCGGTCGAAGGACCTCGGCCCGGCCTACCGCGGCGGCGTCGGCCAGTGGTCGTGGGCGGCCCACCGCATCACGGGGGTCTTCGTCTTCGCGTTCCTCGTGGGCCACATCGTGGACACGTTCGCGGTCGGCTTCGGTCCCGAGCTGTACGACGAGACGATCAGCCTCTACCAGCAGTGGTGGTTCAAGCCGTTCGAGGTCGGCCTCGTGGCGGCCGTCGTCTACCACGCGTTCAACGGGCTCCGCATCATCCTGTTCGACTTCTGGCCGCAGCTCGCGCTGTACCAGCGGCCGATCGCGTACGTCGAGTTCGCGCTCTGCGCGGCCGCGTTCGCCCCCGCGGCGTTCTTCATGCTGCGGTCGGCCTGGCAAGGGTCACCGTTCTCCTGATGGCGACCGTCACCGACCGCCTCGCGCAGGTCAAGGAGCTCGTCGCCCGGGCCGTCTCCGGGCGCGGCCTCGAGCAGGGGTCCGGCGGAAGCGCGACCCTTCGCATCGAGCGCGAGGACTCCGTTCGGAGGATCGTCCAGGCCTACTGGACGCCGTTCGAGGCCTCGATCCCCGGCGAGTGCGTCAGCCTGCACCTCGAGGTGGCGGAGCCGTCGGTCCACTGGGGCGAGGCCTACCTCACCCCCGACTACCGCAACTGGGTCTTCTTCTTCGCCGAGCGGCCCGACGGCGAGATCCAGCTCGTCCACTACGCCGACTTCGCCACGCCGGCGGAGGCGGTCGACGCGTTCTTCGACAAGGCCGCCTGGTACACGCTGATCCCCACCGACAAGTCCTGGGAGGACGTCCGCTACCAGGTGTCCGACGACCTCGGCTGGTCCGAGGCCGAGACCGCGGTCGAGGCCGGCTCGGTAGGGCCCGGAGTCCAGGAGTCGCTCAAGAAGTCGACGATCGTCTGGCTGCGGTGGCGGGTGCCCGACGGCGCCGAGCAGACGATGCCGGTCTGGTTCCTCTACGACAACAAGGCCCAGAAGATCTACGTGATCTCGGGCGAGCGCCAGCAGACGATCCCGGGGGCCGAGCGCCTGCGCGAGGTAGACGTCATCTTCCGGTGGAAGGGCAAGAACGCCCGGATCGGCGAGGTACCGGCGCGGGTGCGCGTGATCCCGCACGGGCCCGAATGGGACGAGATCGCCGAGAAGGTCGCCGAGAAGAGGCTCAACATCCCCGGGCTCCCCGAGGACACCGCCCGCCGCTGGCGCGACGAGTGCGTGTTGCTCGAGCTGACGCTTCTCTCCTAGGCGTCCGACGCCGCGGCGTCAGTTCGCCTGCAGCAGGGCCCGCCAGTCGCGCGCGCCGGCCTGGCGCCGGAACCGCCGCCGCTCGCGCTCGGTGAGACCGCCCCAGATCCCGTGGTCGACAGGCGCGTCCATCGCGTAGGCCAGGCACCGGCCCTGGACGGGGCACTCGCGACAGATCCGCTTCGCCTGCTTGTGCTCCATCGCTCCCACCGCGAACCAGAGATCGGGGTCCGTCTTCGCGCACGCTCCGAGGGCCCGCCAGTCCTGCTCCACCACGCTGCTCGTCGACATCATTGGGTCCCCCCGACCTGCCATTCCGTAAAGTTTTTCGAGACAGAGCCTCAAGATAGGTCGCGAAGCTGCCGATTCCGATAGCCCGATCCGACCCTTTTGGGGGCCCCCTCGCGGGCCGTGCGGCCGTAGTCATTACGGGCCAGCCGGGGGGGACGGGCACCCGCAGGAAGCGTTATCGCCGGGGAGAACCTACGCTGTAGTTACCGGTTCACGACCCCCGGAGTACTCCTGAGAGAGATGCGACGCCACCTGAGGTACCTCCTCGCCGCCCTGGTCTTCGGCGCGTCCGCGGCCGGGCCGGTGTCGTCTGCCGTCGCCCAGGCCCCACCGGCCTACCAATCGAGCGACCCCGCCAAGGACGAGATGATGGACGCGCCTCCCTCCGAGGTGACGGTCACGTTCGACCAGCCCCTGGACCAGTCGTCGTGGCTGAAGGTCCTGGACGAGTGCGGCAAGCAGGTCAGCTCGGGCGCGTCGACCGTGGAGCTGAACGAGCTCAGGGTCGGGATCGGCAGCAGGACGCCGAGCGGGATGTACACCGTCGTCTACAAGGCGGTCGGCCTGGCGGGGGCGACGGGCACCAGCGGGTCGAAGTTCGAGTTCATGGTGCACGACGGCTCGCCGTGCAAGGGCGCCAAGAAGAAGCACCACCACGACCCCGAGAAGAAGAAGGACCACGACCACGACGACCCCGGCAAGCCCGGGCACGACGGCCACGACGACACCGGCGACACCGGCCACGACGACCATTCGGGCATGACGGGGACGATGGGATCGGACCACGGCGGCCACACGATGAACGGCGGCAACGCTTCGGGCGCCGGCAACCACGGCGCGCACGGCACCGGCCACGGACGTCACGGCGGCAACCACGGCAAGCCGCCGGCGACCGGAGGCGGCGTCACGCCTCCGCTGGCGTCCGGCGACGGCGGCGCCCCGGCGGGGGCCGACGGTCAGGCGGTGCTGCTGGGCCTCGGCCTGGCGCTGGGCGTCGGGGTTCTGGGCGGATGGCTGCTGCGGATGTCGACGCCGTCGCCTGCAGCTCGTCCGGCCCGCGGCGCCTGACGCGCGGCTAGCCGCGCCCGAGACGGTCGGCGCGCCGCTAGCGTTGCCCGGCCGTCACCCTCTGCGGCGTCACGACCTCCCGGCGGGTCCGGCTCTGTCCCGTCAGCCATCCCGTAAGCCCCATCAGGATCAGGCCCACGGCCAGCTCCGCAGCGATCGCCCTGCGGAACGTCCTCGTCGCCGAGCCCGCCGACTCCGACTTCTCGAGCGCCGTCTCGAAGCGCTTGCGGATCACGAAGTGGTTGAAGGCCCCCAGGGCCAGAATCAGCGCGAAGAACGCGATCTTCACCGCCAGCGTGAGGCCGTAGGGCGTGTCGACGAGGTCACCCGGGTGCGCCACGTGGAGGATCGATCCCACCACCCCGGTGACCAGCACGACGCCTATCGCGACCATCGCCACGTGCGAGAAGTGGCGGACCGTCGGGCTCAGGACCTGCAGGCGCTTCGACTCGTCCTCGCCGAGCCACGCGTCCGGGAGAGCCACCGAGAGCAGCACGATCCCCGCGAACCACACGGCCCCGGCCACCAGGTGGACGACGTCCGCGCCCAGCGACAGTGCCCGCGGCGTCGCCACGGCGGCGTGCCCGGAGAACGAGCTCGTAGCCAGTAGGACCACGCCCAGGACCCCCCAAGCCCCCCACCACGCCGGTCCCGCGACGGAGCCGTCGACCCCCCGCTGCGCCAGCGACCACTGGCGCACCTTCCCGGTCAGCAGCACCAGCAGCCCGGCGACTATCGGCAGCCGCGCGGCGTACCACGGCCCGAAGCTCGTCTCGAGGACGGCGAAGAACGAGTCGGAGTCGACCTCGCCGCCCTGCAGCTCGGCGGTCAGGACCGTCTGCAGGACGAGCGCGAGCGCCGCGGCCGCGGCCGCAGCGACGAGGGCGCTGTGGACGAGGCCCTCGAGGCGCTCGGCGAGGCGGGCGCGTCCCCGCGCCCACGCCTGCGCGTCGAGCGACGCAAACGTCGGGCGCAACACGAGGACGACGACCCCTAGCGTGCCGAGCACCAGCGCGTTCGCCGTGAAGCCGGCGAACCGCGTGAGCGTCAGCGCCACGTCCCTGAGGGTGTTCTCGAATTCCATTACGATCGAAAGCCTCCCATGACGTCCGCTCAGCTAGTCCTCGTGTCGGTGACGTCGGCCCTGATCGCCGTGTTCGCGATGCTCGTCGTCGCGACCATCCGCCGGGCCCGGGCGCGCGACGAGGAGATGAAGACGCAGGACCGGTCCGGTCCGGCGGAGGGATCGAAGGACTAGCTGCGGAAGCCCCCGGCGGCTTCCTCGACGGTCGGGGCGATCGAGACGCCCTCGCCGAAGCCGGTGATCGTGAACAGCTTGAGGTGCTGCTCGCGCGTGCACGCGATCGCCAGGTCTCCCCCGGCTTCACGCAGCCTGCGGACGCCTCCCATCAGGGCCCCCAGGCCGGAGGAGTCCATGAACGGCACGCCGTCGAGGTCGACCACTACGTGGGGGGTCGCGTCGTCGATCATCGCCCCGATCGCGTCCCTCAACGACCCGACCGTGTAGACGTCGAGGTCGCCCTCGGGCCGCAGCACCCGGTACTCGCCCTGGCTCCTCACGTCGATCTCGATCTTCTGCTGTGACATCTCTCTCCTGACGTAGCGCCTTGCCCGGCCGCGCCCTACTCCGGGTCGGCCGCGGCCCCCAGACGGGTCGCCGGCGGCAGGTCGTCCGGTCCCTCGCCCGTGCCGGCGTCCGTCAGGACCAGCGTCGCGTCCCCGGCCGGGACGGCGGCCCCCTCGAACTCGATCACGAGCATCGTTAGGTCGTCGTCGAGCTTACCGGCTGCGAACCGCTCCACGTCTTCGACGACCTGGTCCGCGAGGGCCTCGGAGGGCAGCGAGGCGAGCTCGAGGAGCGAGGCCTCGAGACGGTGCTCGCCGAAGACCTCTCCCTCGGGTGACTTCGCCTCGATGAACCCGTCGGTGAAGAGGACCAGGCGGTCGCCCGGCGCGAGCGTGGCCGAGCTCTGGTTGAGGCCGGGGCTCTCGTCCCACCCCAGCGGGCGGTTGCGGGGTCCGTCGACGTAGAGGCCCCGCGGAGCGTCGTCGTCCGTCGCGGCGTCGGGCGGATGGAGGAGGAAGGGGGCCGGGTGGCCCATGTTGAGCCACCGCACCTCGCCCGTGACCGTGTCGACCGTCGCGTAGACGCACGTCGTGAACGCGCCGGTGTCGATCGCCTCGAGCAGCGCGAGGTTGGCCTGCTCGATCACGCGCTTGGGGCCCGCGCCGCGGCTGCGCTCGGCGCGCAGCGACGACAGCATGACCGTCGCCATGAGGGCCGCGGCGATCCCCTTGCCGGACGCGTCGCCGATCGCGACCGTGAGCCAGCGGCCCCCGGCGTCGACGTCGTACCAGTCGCCCCCGACCCGGTTCGCCTGGCGCTGCGTCGTCACCACGCGCACGCCGTCGATCTCCGGGAGCTTGCGCTGCAGCAGCCTCTGCTGGATCGCCGCGGCGATCTCGAGCTCGCGGTCCTGGAGGGCGAGCTGTTGGAGCCGCGCGAGACCCGACTGCATCTCGACGAACCGCTCTGCGAGCTCCTCGACCTCGTCCCCGGAGCGGATGTCGAGCTCCTGCTCGAAGTTCCCGCGCTCGATCGCGCGCGCCGCGTCCACGAGCTGAGAGAGGTTCGCCGACAGACGTCTCGGAAGCGCGAGCGCGAGCGCGACCCCCGCGAGAAGCGCGCCGATCGTGACCGCGACGAGGATCACGATCGTCTGGTTCCCGCGCTGGTCCACCTCGCTCTCGATGACCGCGACGGCGCGGTCCTGCTCGACCGCGAGCTGACGGCCCAACGCCTCGATCTGGGCGATCGCCGGGGTCCCCTCGTCGCGCAGCACGCGGATCGCCTGCGACCGTTTGCCGTCGTCGACGAGAGCGACCACGCGCTCGACGACTCCCTGGAACGCGTCGCCGGCGTCGGTGAGGTCCTCGAGCAGCACGACCTCCGCCGGATCGGTGAACAGGTCCTCGGCGCGCTCCTCCCAGGTCCGGGCGTTCTCGACCTCGCTGCGGTACTGGGCCAGCGCGCTCGACTGGGCTGCCAGGTACAAACCGACGGACGCCGACTGCGCGGTGTACGACCGGACTATCTCGTCGACCGCGACCAGCCCGGGGACCGCGTCGTTGAAGACCTGCCGCTGCACCGATCGGAGCGACAGGAACTGGGCGATCGTCACCCACGCCAGGATCGCCATCAGGCCGAGGAGGATCAGGAACCCGGCGGAGATCTTCCACCGGAGGGAGAGCCTCATGCCGCCAGTATCCTCGCTGCGACCTCGCTACGGCCAAGGACACGACGACCGGCCGCCTCGGCGGGCGGCCAGAAAGCAGACGGGGGATTTTCCTGTGCCCACATTGCTACGCCTCGCCGCGTCGGCGGCCGCCCTGGGCGCCGCCGGCGCCGGGTACGCCCTCGCCGAGGCACGCTCGTTCCGGTTGCAGCACCACCGGCTCCCGATCCGTCCCGGAGCGCCCCGGACGACCGTCCTGCACGTCTCCGACACGCACATGCAGGCCCGCGACCGGTGGAAGGCCGCGTGGCTGCGCGGCCTGCCGGGGCTCCTGGAGACGACGCCTGACCTCGTGCTCGCGACGGGTGACCTCATCGAGGATCCCTCGGGGATCGACCCACTGGTCGAGGCGCTCGGCGGGCTGGAGGCGCGATACGGCAAGTGGTACGTGCTCGGGTCGCACGACTACTTCCACTCGACCTTCCCGGGGTTCGTGAAGTACTTCACCGGCAACAGGGAGGTCGTGCGCGCCAAGCCGGCCGACACGCCGCGGCTCGAGGCGGGCCTGGCCGACACCGGTTGGACGCCGTTGACGAACCGGTCCGTGGTCGTCGGGACGCCCGGCGGGCGCATCAGGCTCACCGGGGTGGACGACCCCTACATCGACCGCCACGACACGAGCCACGTCGGGCGCGACCCCGGCGACGTGCTCGCGGTCGGCCTCATGCACGCGCCGGAGGTCGTCGCCGAGTACGCGCTGCACGGGTACGACCTCATGGTGGCGGGGCACACCCACGGGGGCCAGGTCCGGATCCCGCTCGCGGGGGCGGTCGTCACCAACAGCGATCTCCCCTGTGCGCTGGCGGCCGGACCGTCGCGGATCGGCTCGTCGTGGCTGCACGTGAGTCCCGGCCTCGCGCAGGGCAAGTTCGTCCCGCTGCGCTTCAACTGCCGTCCCGAGGTCACCTTGCTGACTCTGGAGCCGTCGACCTAGCCCCGCGGAAGCATCTAGTCTCCCGCGCCATGCCCGCGCTTCGCATCGTCTTCGTGGTCGCATTGCTTGCGACGCTCGTGCCCCTGCGCGGCCACGCGGCGCCACCTCCGCCCCCGCAGGTCTCGTCGCTTCCGGGCCAGGTGACGGTCGTGACGATCAACGCGAAGCAGAACCGGATCCTCGGCCTGGCGCGCTTCCTCGCGCTGTTCGAGCTCCCGAAGGCGCTGCGCTTCCGGCCCGAGGCCTTCAACGGCGGCTTCCGCGGCGCGGTCACCGCCCCCGACGTCGTCATCGTCCAGGAGGTGCGGCCCTCGAACCTCGAGATCTTCGTCCGCCTGCTCCGTCAGCGTTTCCCGTACAAGTACGAGGCTCTCGAGCCGGCCGGCGCGGCCGCGGCGTTCGTCGTCAACACCGACACGGTCACGCTGCAGGGAGAGGTCGAGACGTGGGACGACGTGTGCACGACCGAGGAGACGCCCACCGACAACCGCGCGACGCGCGACTACCCGATCGGACACTTCGTCGAGGTCGCGACGAACGCGCCGTTCGTGGTCGCCGGCATGCACATGGCGAAGCGCTACGACACGACCGGTCAGCCGAACTGCGTCCCGCGCAACGTCGAGAGGCTGAAGGAGGAGCTCGCCGGCGAGACCGCGCCGGTCGTCGTCGGTGGCGACTTCAACCGGAGGGCGGTCCTCGACCCGCACGAGTGCGACCCCGAGGAACGCAGCACGCCGAACCCCTGGTACTCCCTGCTGACGGCTCCGACGGACGGCAGCCGCGCCTTCGTCGACGCGGTGAAGCAGTGGCACGCCGGCCACGGGACGTCCATGGACAACGAGTGGACGCACGAGCAGCGCCAGGCGCGCGTGCTCTGCGACCAGAGCACG
The DNA here is from genome assembly GCA_036258555.1 of Actinomycetota bacterium. Taxonomy (GTDB): domain Bacteria; phylum Actinomycetota; class CADDZG01; order CADDZG01; family WHSQ01; genus JALZEG01. The sequence continues at coordinate 15,687 of DATADL010000274.1, forward strand.
CGCTTCAAGCGATCGCGCATCGATTACCTGTTCGCCGCGGACGCGGCCGTCGCCGAAGCCCACGCGGACCATCCGGGTTGGGCGGGGGCCGAGGCCGGGGTGCGTCTCGGAACGCCCTACTCGGATCACCGCTACGTGTGGGGGCGCTTCGTCGTGTCCGGGCCCCCTCGCACGCTCCCGCCCTCGTTGACGCCGGGGCAGGACGGGCGCATCGACGTGACGTGGCAGCCGGTCGATGGCGCGGTGGGATACGTCCTGTACCGCGCTCTCCGCGGGCGTGCGTACTCGGTCCTCGCGCAGGTCGGGGGTGACGTGACCGCGTTCGGCGACGTCTTCACCGAGCACGGCGCGTCGTACCGCTACGCCGTTGCGGCCGTGGGGGCGGACGGCGGGGTCGGGCAGGAGTCGCGTCCCGCGTTCGCGGACGCCGACAAGAAGGGTCCGCACGTCGTGCACGTCATCCCGTCGCGCAACGCGACCGGCGTCGACCCCGGCGTGAGCATCTCCGTCCGCTTCGACGAGCGCGTCGCCGCGGCCGGCGTCGAGCCGGACACGATCCGGCTGTGGTACGGACGCCGCCGGATCCCGGCGCTGACCGCGGTAGCGGGCACCCGTGTGCTGACGCTGGACCCCGAGCGGCGGCTCGACAAGGGCAAGACTTATCGCGTGGTCGTGGATTCCGTGGACGACGTGCTCGGCAACGCGGGGCCGCGCACTGCGTGGCGGTTCACGACGGTCGAGCCCCTGCCGAGACGCCGCCGCGGCTAGACGCCGCTATCCGTCCGGGCCGTACGGTTCGCCGGGCGCCCGCCCCACTCGCTCGCCTGGCCTCGGCGCGAGCGGCCTTGTGGGATGCTTGGGCCACGGGAAGTGGCGCAGTTTGGCAGCGCGCTGCGTTCGGGACGCAGAGGTCGGGGGTTCAAATCCCCCCTTCCCGACTGGCCGAAGGGGCTCGAGGGCCCGACCCCGGCGTGCGCGGGATGGACCGGCGGCCGAAGGGCCGCTAGGCCAGCAGCTCCGCCACCTGCACGGTGTTCAGCGCGGCCCCCTTGCGAAGGTTGTCGGCCACGCAGAACATCTCGAGCGCGTGGTCGTCGAAGAGGTCCTGGCGGATCCGCCCTACGTAGCAGGGGTCCTCGCCCGCGGCCTCCAGGGGGGTCGGGTAGACGCCGTTCGCAGGGTCGTCGCGCAGCTCTACGCCGGGGGCCGCCGACAGCAGCTCACGCGCCCGCTCCGGCGTGATCGGGCCCTCGAACTCGGCGTGGACCGCGACCCCGTGCCCCGCGACAACCGGCACACGCACGCACGTCGCGGTCACGCGCAGCTCCGGCAGCCCCATGATCTTGCGCGTCTCCCGGCAGAGCTTCAGCTCCTCGCTCGTGTAGCCGTCCTCCTTCACCGAGCCGCACTGCGGGATGACGTTCATCGCTATGGGGTGCGCGAACGTCGGGCCGCGCTCGAGCACGTCGCCCGCGCGTCCCTCCTGCACGGCGTCGGGCTCCTTCGCGGCGATCTGCGTCTGCTCCCAGAGCTCGTCGACGCCCGGACGGCCCGAGCCCGACGCGGCCTGGTACGACGCGAGCACGAGCCGCCGAAGGGGGACCTCCGCGTGCAGGGCGGCGACGGGCACGACCATCGCGAGCGTCGTGCAGTTCGGGCTCGCGATGATCCCCTTCGGCCGGTCGGCGATCGCTTCGGGGTTGATCTCGGGCACGACGAGCGGGACGTCGGGATCCATCCGCCACGCGGCCGAGTTGTCGACGACGACGCAGCCGCGCTCCGCCGCGACCGGCGCCCACTCGACGGCGACGTCGTCGGGGACGTCGAACAGCGCGAGGTCCGCGCCGGCGAAGACCTCCGCAGTGAGAGCGCGCACCTCGACCTCGCCGTCGCCGTAAGGGAGCTTCCTTCCGGCCGAGCGTGCGGACGCGACCGGGATCAGCTCGTCCACGAACGGGGGCCTCTGCGACAGGATCTTCAGGATCTCGCCGCCGACGGCGCCGGTCGCGCCGACGAGGACGGCCCTCATGCCGCACCCGGCTGGTCGTCGGGATGCTCGCGCAGCAGCGACTCGCGCGAAAGGTCGAACCGGTCGTGGACGACCTGCACCGCACGCTCGACCTCGGACGCACGGATCACGCACGAGACGCGTATCGAAGACGTAGAGATGATCTCGATGTTGATCCCCGCGTCGGCGAGCGCGTCGAACATGTCCGCGGCCACGCCGGGGTGTGTCTTCATGCCGGCCCCCACCAGAGAGATCTTGGCGATGTCGGGATCGGTCGTCACGCCCTGCGCCCCCACCTCGGCCTCGATCGACTTCAGGATGGGCTCGGCTCGTACGAGGTCGTCCTTCGGCAGCGTGAAGAAGATGTCGGTCCGGGGCTGGGGCTCCGCGCCGGGCGTGCCTCCCGCGGCCGTGGACGCGTTCTGCACGATCATGTCGACGTTCACGCCCTCGTCGGCGAGTGGACGGAACACGCGGGCCGCGATCCCCGGCCTGTCGGGGACGCCGAGGATCGTCACCTTCGCCTCCGAGGTGTCGTGCGCGATCCCGGAGATGATCGCCCGCTCCATCCGCTCGTCCTCCTCTCGGATCCAGGTGCCCTCGCCGTCCGTGAACGACGACCGCACGTGCAGCAGCACCCGGTAGTTCCGAGCGTATTCGACCGACCGCAGCATCAGCACCTTCGCGCCGCTGGCCGACAGCTCGAGCATCTCCTCGTAGGACACCGCGTGTAGCTTGCGCGCCGAGGCGACGACACGAGGATCCGCCGTGAAGACGCCGTCGACGTCGGTGAATATCTCGCAGTAGTCGGCCTCGAGCGCGGCGGCCAGCGCGACCGCAGTGGTGTCGGAGCCTCCGCGGCCGAGCGTCGTGACGTCGAACGCGGTGGACACGCCCTGGAACCCGGCGACGATCACGATGCTCCCGGCGTCGAGGGCCTCGCGGACCCTCTGTGCCTTCACCTCGAGGATGCGCGCCTTGCCGTGCGTCGTGTCCGTGACGATCCCGGCCTGGGATCCCGTGAACGAGATCGCCCCGCGGCCGAGCTCGTTTATCGCCATCGACAGCAGCGCCATCGAGATGCGCTCGCCGGCCGTCAGGAGCATGTCGAGCTCGCGTGGGTGGGGCATCGTCGACACGCCGGCGGCGAGGTCGAGGAGCTCGTCCGTCGTGTGTCCCATCGCGCTGACGACCACGCATACGCGGTGTCCGGCCTCGGCACACGACACGACGCGCTCGGCGACCTTCTTTATGCGCTCGGCGTCGCCGACGGACGTGCCGCCGTACTTCTGGACGATCGTCGACATGCGCTCAACCTAAACCGGGCGAGCGCGTAGACCGAGGACGCCCGAGCATCCCGCGAAGGTGGCTAGCCGCAGTGCTTGTCGTTGCCGTTGCTGGACTGCGGCTCGTCGCAGTCCTTGCCGTGCCCGGGCTGCGGATCGCCCGGGACGTTCTCGTCGTCCTGCGGGTCGGGCGTCGGCTTGGGCTCGGGCGTAGAGGCCGGCCGCGCGGGCTGCGACGTCGGCTTCGGCTTCGCCGTCGCAGGGGGCTGGGTCGCCGGAGCGGTCGTGGGACGGGCGGGCCTCTCCAGGCGCGAGCCGAGGACGACGTTCTCCGGACCGGCCTTCTTGCCGGGACCGGCCGCGGCAACCTCGCGGGCCTCGGTCCTCTTCGCCGGCGACACCTCCTCGACCGGGTTCAGGTCCTCCGTCTGCGTCGACAGGTCGACGACCTCCGTCTCCTGCGGGTCGTCGGCGCGCTCTATCGCGATCTTCGGAGAGTCGGCCGGACCGCCGGCGCCCGGGACGAAACCGCCCATGAGGGCGGCCGCGCCGAGCGCACCGAGCGCGGGCGTGACGTTGCCCATGCCGAGGCGCTTCGCCTGGACGGCGGCCTTGCGGAACAACCATGACGGCGCTGCGAACAGAGCCATCAGCCCGGCGACGGTCGCGCGGGTCGGCAGCGCGGCGACGAACGCCTCGACCACCATCGGGTCGAACTGGATCCCTGCTTCGGCCCACAGCACGTCGACCGCTTTGTCGCGGCCGAAGCTCGCGCGGTACGGCCGCGTCGACGTCATCGCGTCGTACGCGTCGGCGACCGCGATCACACGGGAGTAGAGCGGGATCTCGACGCCCATCAGGCCGTCGGGATAGCCGCGTCCGTCCCACCTCTCGTGGTGGTGACGCACGCCCGCGATCACGTCCGCGTTCCCGACGCTGGACACCATCCACGCGCCGACGACGACGTGCTCCTCGACGAGCGCGCGCTCCTCGATCGTGAGCTGGCCCGGCTTGCGCAGGACGCGGTCCGGGACGCGGATCTTGCCGACGTCGTGCAGCGCGGCGGCCTTGCGGAGGTCTTCGATCTCCTCGACGCTGAGCCCCATCGCGGCCCCCGTCCTCAGCACGTGCCGCTCGACGCGGCGGGAGTGGCCGTGCGTGTATGGGTCCTTCGACTCGAGCGCCTGCGTGAGGTCGCGCAGGACCTTCATCTGCTCGTCGCGCGAGATCTCGGCGGGCTCGGTCTCGGGGTGCCCCGACCGGTCGAGGCCCAGCAGGCGCGTGTTGTCCGCGAGCCGCGCCTCGGCGGAGCGGCGGCGCAGCCACCCCCAGATCATGAGGTCGCCGAACGCGACGTCGCCGGAGTCGGGATGCTTCGTCCACACGTAGGACCCGAGCAGGAAGACGAGGATCGCGACCCCGAGGGCGAGGAACGCGACGGCGATCGTCGACGGCGTCTGCTCGGTCAACGACACGAGCACCGCCACAGCGGCCACGGGGATGCCCACGACCGCGGCCGTGGCCGCCAGCGCGTGCGGGAAGAAGGGCTTGATGCTCACGTATCTGTGCGACTTGGCCATGTCCGTCCTCAGCTAAGCAACCTACGTTTCCGCATTTGCCCACTCACTCTCCGTCACAAACTTATAGCAGGAGAAGGCAAATCTTTCCACCCAAATAGGACCGCACCCGGGCGCTCCCGTGCGCGGAGGCCAATTGTGGACCCGCGGGCCGGGCCCGGCAATCCGCAAAGCCGGCGCGAACCTCTATATCGGTCGCCGCCCCTCCAGAGCCCGTCCGAGCGTCACCTCGTCGGCGTACTCGAGGTCGCCGCCGACGGGAAGGCCGCTGGCGAGCCTCGTCACCGTCACCCCCAGGGGGCCGATCAGGCCGCCGATGTACATCGCGGTGGCGCTCCCTTCGGTGTTGGGGTTCGTGGCGACGATGACCTCCTTGACCGGCCGGACCCCGTCGGCGTCCGCCCGCAAGCGCTCGAGGAGCTCGGCCACCCGCAGGTCCTCGGGACCGATCCCCTCGATCGGCGAGATCGCCCCCTGGAGCACGTGGTAGACGCCCCGGTACTCCCGGGTCCGCTCGACGGCGACGATGTCGGGGGGCTCCTGCACGACGCAGATCGTCGACCGGTCGCGCCGGGGATCGCGGCAGTACTCGCAGACCTCCTGGTCCGAGACGTTGAAGCACACCGAGCAGAGCCGGACCTTCTGCTTGACGGTGACGACGGCGTCGGCGAGGAGGCGCGCCTCCTGCTCGGTCACCTTGAGGAGGTGGAACGCGACCCGCTGCGCGCTCTTCGGGCCGATGCCGGGGAGGCGGGCGAGCTGGTCGATCAGGTCCTGGACGGGGCCGGCGAACACTCGGCTACATGCCGGGCGGGGGGCCACCGAGCCCGAGCCCGCCGAGCGCGCCGCCCATGCCCCCGGCGATCGGGCCGAGGGCCTTCTCCTGCGCCTCCCGGGCGTTGCCGAGCGCGTCGTTCACCGCGGCGGTGATCGTGTCGCCGAGCATCTCGAGGTCGTCGGCGTCCGGCTCGCCCTCGAAGAACCCGGGATCGATCGTGACGCCCGTGACGTGCAGGTCGCCCGTAGCGGTCACCTTCACGGCGCCGCCACCCGCCGTGCCCTCGACCTCGATGTCGGCGAGGCCCTCCTGGGCCTTCTGCATCTCGGCCGCCATCTTCTGGGCCTGCTTCATCATCTTCTGGAGGTCTCGTCCCATGTCTTCAGCCGTCTCCTCTTGGTTGCGCGACTCCCGCGGGCCCGTCCCTAGGGGCCGATGCGGTCCTCGACGACCTCGGCGCGGAGGCCCTTCTTTATCAGCTCGACCGGATCGTGCTCGTCCGCGGCGGCTTCGGTCGCGCCGGCGTAGTCGTCCATCGCGGCGGACGCGTCGGGCGGACCGGCGGGCGCGGGCTCGGCCTGCGCGCCGCGCGCCGCGAAACGGAGCGAGGGGCGGACACCGAGCGCCGCGTGCACGGCGTCCGCGAGCACCGCCGCGTTCTTGCCGTCCGTCATCGCGTCCTTGTGGAACTCGGACTGCACCTCGACGACGAGGGTGCCGTCCTCGAGCTTCACGGGCTGCGACGGGTTGAGGAACGCGCCGACCGTGCGGCTCCGGCGCTTGACCTCCTGAAGGGTCGCGTCCCAGGCGTCGCGGACGTGGCCGAGGCCGACGTCGGCCGCGGGGGCCGCCGGGGTCGGAGCGGGGGCTTCGGCCGCGGCCTCCTTCGGTTCGTCTCGCGCGGGCCGCTGCGCCGGTGACGTCGACGGCTCGCCCCACGTCCCGGGAGGCGCCTCGGCGGCCGGCGGAGCCGCGGCCGGAGGGGTCTCGTCGACATGCGGAGTCGCGGCGCGTGCCGGTGCCCCTCCGGGGCTCGCCGTCGCGGCGGGTGCCCGTGCGGCCCTCGCCGGCCCGGGCGCCGGCTGCCTCGGGGCTGCCGCGGGCTGCGGCTGCTCCGACGGCGACGCCTCGATGCCCAGGCGTCGCTCGAGGCGCTCGATCCGGCCGAGGAGGCCGGTCGCGGAGGGGTCGGTCTCGGGGGCCGCGGCCCGGACGAGCGCGACCTCGAGCAGCAGCCGGTGGTTCGGCGCGTTGCGCATGTCGACGATCGACTTGCCGAGGAGGTCGATCGCACGGAGCAGCGCGCCGCCGGTGAACGACTCGGCCTGGCTCCGCAGCCGCTCGGCGTCGGCGGTCGCGAGGTCGAGCAGCGAGCCCGCCTCCGGAGCGGTCTTCACGAGCAGCAGCGAGCGGGCGTGGTTCAGCGCCGAGAGCGTCAGCTGGCGGATGTCGGCGCCGGCCTCGACCTGTCCGGCGACCTCGGTGAAGACCCGCCCGACGTCGCCCGCTGCGATCGCCTCGAACACCGCCCACAGCGCGTCCTCGCCGCGCTCGCCGAGCTGCGCCTCGGCGTCCGCGGCCGTGACGGCGTGGCCGAGGCTGGAGAGCTGGTCGAGCGCCGAGAGCGCGTCGCGCGCGCTGCCCTCCGCGTGGCGCGCGACGACCGCGAGCGCGGCCTCTTCGATGTCGATCTTCTCCTCCCGCGCGACGCGCGCGAGGTGGGCTTCGAGGACCTCCGCCGTGATCCGCCGGAAGTCGAAGCGCTGCGTGCGCGAGACGATCGTCTGAAGGACCTTGTGGGCCTCGGTCGTCGCCAGGATGAACACGACGTGCGGCGGGGGCTCCTCGAGCGTCTTCAGCAGCGCGTTGAACGAGCCCGCCGAGAGCATGTGGACCTCGTCGATCACGTAGACCTTCTTGCGGCCTCCGGCGGTCGCGAGCGGCACGCCGGCGAGGATCTCTCGGGTCTCGTCGACCTTCGAGTGGGACGCCGCGTCCATCTCGATGACGTCGAGCGACGAGCCGTCGGAGATCGACCGGCACGACGCGCACTTGCCGCACGGCGACGGCGTCGGCCCCTGCTCGCAGTTCAGCGCCTTGGCGAGGATGCGCGCGGTGCTGGTCTTGCCGGTGCCGCGGGGGCCGGTGAAAAGGTAGGCGTGCGCGACGCGGTCCTCGACGATGGCGTTGGCGAGGGTCTTCGAGACGTGCTCCTGGCCGAGGATGTCGTCGAACGTCTCGGGCCGCCACTTGCGGTAGAGGGAGAGATAGGCCATGAGCGACCCATTCTAGTGAGGGGGACCCCCGAAACGGCCTGCCCGCGAAAAGATCCGGACCGGGCCGCGCCCCGCCCCGCCCCGCCCCGCCCCGCCCCGCCCCGCCCCGAGACGTTTCTCACATGGCGCGCGCTATTCGAGCCCTATGTGAGAAACATCGAGCCGGGGCCCGAGGACTCGCGGCAGGACCGTCCGGTCGCTTGGTCCTGCGAGAGAAGCGGGCCGCCTAGGCGGGAACCGTCCGGTCGCTCGGTCGCGCGAGAGAGCGGGCCGCCTCGGCGGGACGCGGAAAAATAAATGGCCGTGCGCCCCGCTCTGGACCGTGAAATGGCCGTCGCTATCCCCGGTAGCCGGCTCCGGCCGGGCGCTCCTGCGGCACTCCCGGTACACCGCTTACGGCTGCTCCCTTCCGGGCCTGACCGGGTTCACGGCTCCGAGTCGCGCAGGACCCGACCATCGACGCTGCTTTCCGGGGGCTGCCCGGTCGTTCCACGGCCGCAAGCGGGTAATCGGCCCGGCCTGTCGAGGGTTTCCGGTACAGGGGACCCCGAGCCCCCCACCTAGCACGGCCACGCCCACGATAACCGCGCGCCTAGTGAAGGAGCTTCGGCTGGGTCTCGGCGAGGACGGTGGGCCCTCCCGGAGCGACGACTGAAAAACGGTGTGGAGGAGCGGAGGGAGGGCCCACCGAACCGCAGCATGGCGGAGGCGAAGGGATTTGAACCCTTGGACCCTCTCAGGTCACACGATTTCCAGTCGTGCCGATTCGGCCGCTCTCGCACGCCTCCGGGCGGAAGTGTATTGGCTCGGCACCCGGCACCGAGGCCCTTGCAACGTCGTGGCGGTGGGGGCGGGATTTGAACCCGCGGAGGGCGTGAACCCTCAATCGCTTTCGAGGCGATCCCGTTATGGCCGCTTCGGTACCCCACCATTCGCCCTGCGGTCCGGCCGAGGCCGCCCCGCGAGCTTCCGGGCGCTGCCCGGACACGCCAAAGTATACGAGCGCTACCTCGCCCGCCTCCCCTGGAAGAACCCCCGCAGCACCTCCGCGCATTCCTCCTCGAGCACCCCTGCGGTGACCTCCATCGAGTGGTTGAGCCGCGGATCCTGCACGACGTTGTACAGGGAGTAGGCCGCTCCGGCCCTCGGGTCCTGCGGCCCGTAGACCAGCCTCGCCACGCGCGCGAGCACGAGCGCGCCCGCGCACATCGGGCACGGCTCCAGCGTCACGTAGACCGTTGCGCCCCCCAACCGCCACGTCCCGAGGGCCTCCGCGGCCGCCCGCAGCGCGAGGACCTCCGCGTGCGCCGTGGGGTCGCCGCGCAGCTCACGCTCGTTGCGAGCGGCGGCCAGCACCTCGCCCTCGTGGACGACCACGGCCCCTATCGGGACGTCGTCGTGCTCCCGGGCGGCGCGGGCCTCGTCGAGCGCGAGCCGCATGAACCCCTCGTCGCGGAGGCCGGAGTCCGGCCGAGGCCGCCCTTCGCGGAGGCCGGAGTCCGGCCGAGGCCGCCCTTCGCGGGTCAATCCCTGGCGCGCCGCGACCGGATCATCCGACGGGCGGACTTGTACCTCTCCCTCACCCAGTCGCGCACGTCCTTCGCCCAGTCGTACTCGCTCGCGAGGACGGCGAGCCCGGCGATGATGACCGGGAACGACCACGGCCCGGGCAACGGGATGATCGCGGTCCCCCCGACGACGAGCAGGATGCCGATCACGGTCACGACGATGCGGCGCGCCTGCGCGGTGAGAGAGCGTGACTCCGGCGCGACGGACACGTCCGCCCGGGGCGCGAACCGGCCCCGCCACAGGTCTTCCTGGGGTGGGTCGACCGGTTCGGGGGCGCGGCGTGCGAACTCCCTCACGAAGTGCGACACGGTGCGGGCCATCCCGTCCGTCGTGACCGGCATCTGCGCGACCGCGGGGGCGTGGTCACGCTCGATGAACAGGACCGGGCCCCCGCGCGCTTCGTCGTCCACTCCCCACGCCTCGATCTCCTCCCACTCCAGGGCGTGCGGCTGCAGGTCGCTGCCGGTCCAGCAGAGGACGAACCGCTTGGACGTGACGAACATGAAGCCCTCGGCCCCGCGCTTCTCCGGGTGTCGCGCCCGTACCCAGTGCGCGACCTCCTCGCCCTCCTCGAGGTGCGGGCGGGCGTAGGAGAGGATGTGGTCGTTCCTCATCTCGGAGATCCTGCGCAGCAGGCCCAAGCTCAGACCCCTTGGAGTGGGTGCTTGCCTTCCGAATGACAGAGTACGCGCCCTCCGGCCGATCCGCCGCCCGCGAGACCTCACGGCCCGGTGCGGTGTCCAACTGGTATGACGGCGGCGGAGACGCGGGCGCAGGCGGGAGGGGCGGTGGAGAGCAGGGGGCTGGCAGCCGCCGTCGACGCTCTCTACAGGGACCACGGGAGGTCGGCGTTCCGGCTCGCGTACCTCCTGACCGGGGACCGCGCGGCCGCAGAGGATCTCGTACAGGACGCGTTCGTTCGCGTCCTGGCTCGCCTCCGCCACGTGCGCGAGCCCGAGCGGCTGCGGCCCTACCTGAACCAGACGATCGTGAACCTCGCGAAGAACGAGCACCGCCGGCTCGGGCGGCTCCGCACGTTCGTCTCGGCGGGGCGGGCGGCGGCCCCCGTGTCGACGGCGCTTCCCGACGTCGAGGTGCGCGACGAGGTCCACGCACAGCTGTTGAGGCTCCCGGTCAGACAGCGCGCCGCGCTCGTCCTGCGCTACTGCGAGGACCAGAGCGAGAGCGACGTCGCAGATGCGCTCGGGACGTCGGCGAAGGCCGTGCGGTCGCTGGTCGGCAGGGGCCTCGAGACGATCAGGTCGATGAACGGGGGCGACGGAGATGGATGAGCTCGAGAGGAAGCTGAGGGAGCTGGGCGAGCGGACGGCGGCACAGCCCACGTACGCGGAGGCCCCGCGCGACCGCATCGTCCGGCGGGCGCGGCTCCGACGCGGGGTGGTGCTGGGCGCGCCCGCGCTGGCGGTCGTCGTGCTTGCCGCACTCGTCTATCCGACGCTCGCCCGCGGGGGCCGCGACGGCGACGGCGCGCCGGTCGACCTCGCCACGGTCGTGCAGGCGACCGAGGACGCCGAGACCGCGCGGATCGACATCGAGTTCTGGATGGAGCTCGACGGCAGGGAGTCGACCGTGCACGCCGAAGGGACGATCGACTTCGCGCGCAACGTCTCGCACCTGCGGATGGAGCAGACCGGAACCGGGTCGATGTCCGGCGAGATGATCGCGATCGGCGACACGATGTATCAGCGCACCGGCGATTCGAAGTGGTACAGGACCGAAGTCGGCGGCAATGCTGTCGCGTTCGGCGCGAGCGGCGGGCCCGGGGACATCCTCGAGTACCTCGAGTCACAGGCATCCGACCTCGTCCTCGTGGGACGGGAAGAGCTCGACGGGGTCCCCGTCACGCACTACCGCGCCACCCTGGACGCGGACGCCCTCGGCCTCGGGTCGGGCCAGGAGGTGGCCGTCGACCCGATGGAGGTGTGGATCGACGACCGCGGCCTCGCCCGGAAGACGAGGTTCGCCTCGACGCTGAGCGGCCTCGGCGGTGGGGCGTCGATGGAGATGACCACGCGGCTGTGGGACTTCGGCGTGGAGGTCGACGTGCAGGCGCCCGACCCCGACGACGTCACCGACAAGCCGCCGATCGTTCCCGGAGAGAGCGAAACCGTGTACGAGAGCAGCGTTGATACACACGAAGGCGGCGTGCCTTCGTCGCCGTCGCTCGTGGGGCCGTCGGGATGGGACGAGCCATACCTGGAGATCATCCAGACCGACAGGGGCGAAGCGCTCGTCTGCCTCGACGTCCCCGCAGCAACCGGTGCGAAGGGCGCCTCCCGGGTCGTGGACGAGAGGTCGGGCAAGGCCATCGCATCCTGGGCCCCCGGCCTTCTCACGGGGAAGGGCGAGGTCAACGCCTGCTCGATGGACCTTCTCGAGCACGCCGAGGCGGACCTGTTGATGTCCGAGCCGGCCCGCTTCACGTTGCGTGTCGGGACGGGACCCGACCGGGTCGAGGTCGAGCTGGCCGAGCTACGCGGCGCCATCATGGAGTAACGAAGAACGAAGTACGCCCGGAGGGATTCGAACCCCCGACCTTCCGGTCCGTAGCCGGACGCTCTGATCCACTGAGCTACGGGCGCATTGGAGCTCCACACTAGCGCGCGGAGGCGCGGGGATTTGAACCCCGGAAGGGGTGTAACCCCCTTAACGCATTAGCAGTGCGCTCCCTTCGGCCGCTCGGGCACGCCTCCGCCTCCGATCATAGCGGCGGCGACCGGCGAGAATGGCTGGCGATGAGACGGCTCCTGATCGTGGCCGCACTGCTGGCCGGCATCCTCGCCGTAGCGGAGCTCCCCGGCCCCCGCGCCGGCGCCGTCCCGCGGGGCACCCGCGTCCAGCTCTATCGCGGCGACCTCGCCTTCCCCGTCGACATGGCGTGGGTCCCCGGCACGAAGAAGGTCTTCTTCACCGAGAAGAACACGGGGCGGATCCGCGTGATGATCGGACGGCGCCTCCTCGCGCGGCCGTGCGTCGACCTCGACGTCGAGCCGTCCGGCGAGCGGGGGGCCCTCGGGATCGCGCTGCACCCGAAGTTCCGGAAGAACCACTTCCTCTACGTCTACTACACGAACCGCGAGCCCTTGCAGAACCGCGTCGCGCGCTTCCGCGTGCGCGACAACCGCTGCCGGTCGCGCCGCGTGATCGTCAAGGGTCTCTCGACGAAGGGCGCGACGAACCACAACGGCGGCCAGCTCGAGTTCATGCGCGGCAAGCTGTTCGTGTCCACCGGCGAAGCCGCCGATCCGTCCGAGTCACAGGACGAGGACAGCAGGCTCGGCAAGATCCTCCGGTACAACCCCGACGGGAGCATCCCCGACGGCAACCCTTTCTCGCGGCCCGGCGACCGCAGCCCGGTGTGGAGCATCGGGCTAAGGAACCCGTTCGGGCTCGCGGCGAGGCCCGGGACGAACCGGCTCTACGCGACCGACAACGGCGAGAGCTGCGACGACGAGCTCAACCGGATCCGCCCGGGCGTGAACTACGGCTGGGGCGAGGGATACCGGTGCGGGACGCGCGGCGTCGGGCCCGACCCGCGCGGGCCGATCCGGCGCTGGTCGGACATCGTCGTCCCGACCGATGCATGGTGGTACGTCGGCCGGATGAAGGCACTGTCGGGCTCGCTGTACGCCGGCGACTTCGAGGGGCGCCTCCATCGCTTCTTGATGAACGAGAAGGGAACGCGCGTCCGGAAGGACCGGGTGATCCATTCGGGCTCCGGCGCGATAGTCGACGTCGCGAAGGGCCCGGGTGGTTGGCTGTACTTCGTGACCACCGACGCGATCTACCGGATCGTCCGCTGACGGAGTAGCGCATGGCGCGCGCGTTGCTGGGGCGAAGCGCCGCCGTCCTCCTCGCGGTTGCGGTCGTGCTGGCGGCGGGGGCCGCCGCGCCGCCCGCCACCACGCGCCCCGGCCCCTTCTTCCCGTACCAGCCCGACATCCGTCCGGCCCCCGTCGTCTTCGTCGTCTTCGACGAGCTGCCTCTTGCGTCGCTGCTCGACGGCCGGGGCGGCATCGACGACGAGAGGTTCCCCGGGTTCGCGCGGCTCGCGTCGATCTCGACCTGGTATCGCAACGCGACGACCCCGCAGACGTTCACGAAGGAGGCGCTCCCCGCGCTGCTCACGGGCACCTACCCGGTGCGCCAGGTGCACGTCACGTTCGACTACCCGCGCAACCTGTTCTCGCTGCTCGGACGCACGCACGAGATCAGGGCGTCGGACGTCCCGGCGAACCTGTGTCCCCCGGACCTGTGCGACGCGCCGGTCCGGCCCCCTCCGGGACCCCGCCTCCTCGGTTTCGGTCCCGGCGAGAGGGGCTCGTTGTTCTTCTCGTTCCTCGACGCGCTGGAGCCCCCCGACCGCCCGCGTCTGCACTTCGTGCACCTCGTCCTCCCGCACGGGCCCTGGCGCTACCTCCCATCGGGACAGCGCTACGACGAGGTCGACCCGATGCCGGGGGAGACCGATCGCCGGGGCCGCGGCACGTCTTGGGTCCCCGACCGCTGGCTGGTCGCGCAGGCATACCAGCGGCACCTGCTGCAGACGCGGCTGGTCGACCGGCTCGTCTCGAAGCTGATCGTGAGGCTGAGGCGCACCGGACTGCTCCACGAGGCACTGGTCGTCGTGACGGCCGATCACGGCCTCGGGTGGGTGCCGGGCCTGCCGAAGCGGCTGCCGCACGAGCGGACCGTCGCAACGCTCGCCGCCGTCCCGCTCTTCGTGAAGGCGCCGGGGCAGACGGCAGGCCGCGTCTCCGACGTACCCGCAGAGACCGTCGACGTGCTCCCGACGGTGGCGGACATCCTCAACGCCCGGACATGGCCCGGCGTGGAAGGGATCTCGCTCTGGGCCGACGTCCCGCCGCCCGATCGCGCGCGGCGGGTCGTCGACGTGCCGATCGTCGCGTTGCGCCGGAGGCTGCGGCATGCGGTCGAGACCAGACAGGACCTCGTCGGCGACGACCTCTGGAACGTCGCGCCCGGACGATCCGAGGAGCTGGTGGGACTCTCGCGCGCCGACCTCACGATCGTGCGGGGGACCGGCGTCACGGCGAAGTCGACCGCGGTAGAACGGCTCGTGCGCGCGGACCCGAAGGGCCGCGCGTTCCCGGCCCTCTTCGAGGGCATCCTCGAAGGAGTGCCGGACGGTCGCCGCCCGCGCGTCGCGGTCATGGTCGAGGGGACGATCGCCGCGGTGACGCGCTCGTTCGACTGGCACGGGCTGCAGTGGTTCACGGCGATCCTGCGCCCGGGCCTGTTCGGCGACGGCGAGGAGAAGATCAGGCTGTTCGTCGTCGACGACGTCGCCGGCCGCACGCTCACGAGGGTCGCGATCGAATAGCTACGGCGCCTCGCCGAGCCCCGCCGGCTCTACCCGGGCTCGTGCTCGGACGTCGGCTCGCTGCGCGTCGTGTTGCGCAACAGGAAGATCGCGACGGCGAGGATGACGACCGTCCCGGTCAGGACGCCGATCTCGGTCATCGCGTCGCCGAACTCCGGCGTTCCGAGGAGGTCCTTCGCCTCCGCGCTGACGACCACGAGCCGCCGGATCGCGGCGACGATCCCCACGATCAGGAACGGCTCCGCGACGAGGACACGTTCGTCGATCACGGCGCGCACGGTGTGGATGAGCTCGGTGACGATGAACACGAGGAGCAGGCCGTCGAGCAAGGACAGGATGCGCGCGGTGACGTCGCCGTCTCCGAGCTTCGAGACGAAGTCGTAGACGACGTAGCCGAACAGCCCGAAGCCGACGATCGCGAGCGCCGCGGCGATCGCGACGTAGAGGACGTCCTCGACACGACCGAACAACGCCTCCGTGCGGTCGCGCAGCCCGTGATCCCCCCGGCGGCTCATCGGGCAACTATAGGGACCGACTGAAGCCGCGCCGTCG
>DATADL010000275.1:0-16328 GCA_036258555.1 Actinomycetota bacterium
ACTGGTGTGACCATCGCCAGCCCCGGCGGCTCCCAGCCGACCGGCTCGTGCTCGCCGATCATCCCGGTCACGGTCACCGACCAGATCGGTCGCAAGATCGTCGGCGCGCCCGTCGACGTCCACGCGCAGGGCCCGGCGGACAGCCTGGCGTTCAACACGGAGGACGACGAGACGGGGACTGCCGGGAACGAGCCCGACAACAACGACCAGCCCGAGAACCACTCGACCGAGCCCGGGCGGCAGTGCAACGACGGCGCTCTCTCCGAGGAGAACCAGGGTGAGCACGAGGAGGCCGGCCCCGCGCCCGACCGCAAGCACATCGAGTCGACCGACCACACCGACTCGAACGGCCAGTTCACCTACCAGATGTGGAGCAACCAGCCCGGTGGCACCACGATGACCGCGTTCGTCGACATGGACGAGAACGACCGGTTCTGCGCCTCCGAGGCCTCGGGGAACGGCATCATCACGTGGGGGTCGGGCGGCCCGAACGCGCCGCTCCCGGGAGGCCCCGAGGAGCAGACGTGCAACGTGAGCGGGTCCGCGTCCTCGGCGAGCGGCTCGGCGAGCGGGACAACGCCCAGCCAGTCTGCAACGACGAGCTCGCCGAGCCAGTCGGCCAGCAGCCCGACGGGGACGCCCAGCGGCACGAGCCCGTCGACGACGCCTACCGGGACCGCCACGAGCCCGACGACGACCGCGTCGAACACCGGGACGGCCACCACGACTCCGGGCACGACCCCCTCCAGCCCCCAGCAGGCGGCGGTCGAGGTCACGCTCGAGACGTCCCAGCCGCGCAAGACGTTCGGCAAGTCCTTCACGCTGAGCGGGGCGGTCACGTCCGACAATCCCGCCTGCACCGATCTCGTGACGGTGAGGATCCTGAGGGACGTAGTCGGCGGCCAGGACGACTTCGAGCTCTGGGCCCAGGAGACGACCGACTCGAACGGCGCCTTCTCGGTCAGCGACCGGGCCGACGTCAGCGCGACCTACATCGCGGAGGTGCTCGAGACCGCTACGTGCGACGACGCTACGTCCGCGCCCCAGCCCGTGCTCGTGCGGACGAAGGTCACGCTGAAGCTCTCGCGCAACCGCGTCCCGGAGGGCCGGCTGGTGCGGTTCAGGATCAAGACCGCCCCCTGCCCGCTGACGGCGCGCGACCGCGTGCTGCTGTTCCGGGCGATCGAAGGCCAGTTCGGCAAGGCGGGCGGCAAGAGGACCAACCAGCGGTGCGCGGCGACGATCACGCGGCGTATCCGCAGGACGGCGGTCTTCCAGGCCAGGTGGCCGAAGCAGACGCCCGAGCTCCTGGCCGGGCGGTCTCGTTCGAAGGCCGTCAGGGTCACCGACTGAGGCAACCGAACGACTCGGCAGTCGTTGTAGATAGAGGGGCGGTCTCCGGCCGCCCCTCTGTCGTCTGCGCAGGCGGTTGCCGCAGACGGCGGCGGGTACAGTTGGGCGTTGCGCGTCGACGAACAGGCGTAGGGGGGCTGCGGCAATGACTGAGAAGCTCGGCAGGGGTGACCGGACGCGGGGCGTAGCCCGCATCACGCTCGTCGTCCTCGCGATCGTCCAAGCGGTGGTCCTCATGGCCACGCTCTCCGACGGCCTGTTCGCGCTCGCACAGCCGAACCCGACCGCCTCGCCCACCGCGGAGGACGACGTCACCGCCAGCCCGCGGCAGAGCCCCTCGCAGGAGGCGTCGCCCACCGGGCCGACCATCCAGTGGCTGAACCCTTCGAAGTACGAGCCGGCGATGGTCGTCTCGGACAAGGAGGACGCCGACGAGCGCTACCACCTGGTCGCGTGGGTCGGGAACCGGCCCGCCGATGCGATCGTCCAGTTCACGTACCAGGGCACGCAGGGAACGCCCAACGAGGTGACGATCTGCACCGCGACCCGGGTCCCGACGACGCAGGACACCTACGAGTGCTTCTGGGACCTCGACGAGACCGGCACGGCCGACGGGACCTACCGGCTCCGTGCGACGCTGTACTCCAGCACCGCGACCCCCGCCAGCCCCTCGCCGTCCGGCTCGGGGCCGTTCGCCGTCGACCAGGACGAGGAGACCGTCCTCGTCGAACGTGAGGCCGAGACCGTCGAGATCGAGTACCCCGTGAACGGGGGCCCGCTAGGCGTCTACGACCCGCCCGGCCCCCAGCGGGCAGGCTTCGTCATGGACGTCGAGACGAGCGAGGACGCGGGGGAGGTCCGCGCCTACTACTCCGAGTCGCCGCCGGGGACGGAACCGAGCTGGCAGAACTGCCAGCGGACCGTCACGGTCTTCTTCTCCGACGGCACCCGCCGCATCGGCTGCGAGCTCCAGCAGGGAGACACCGCGGCCACGAACATCACCGCGGTCGCCGCGGTCCCGATCCGGGCCGCCACGCCGCCGCAGGATCCCGACCCCCCCACGGGTTGCATCCCACCGGTCGGCGAGCTCCAGTGCCCCGGTGACCCCGAGCGGGCCGACTCCGGTGACGCCCACCGCGTCTTCCGCTACGAGCAGAACCCCTCGGTCGTCGAGCTCCCGCCGCCGAGCGAGAACCGCCCGAACCAGCAGGGCAACTTCACGTGTCAGGTCCTGACCTCGACCGTCACCGACCAGAACGGCCGGCCCATCTGGCGCGTCAACATGGACGTCCACGCCGCGGGGCCGGGTGACGAGGTCCGCTTCGGCACCGTCAGCAACACGACGAGCGCATTCAAGGCGCCCGACCAGGGAGGCCACCAGACCGAGAACACCGACACCTGCGGGAACGCACCGGCGGAGCAGGGTTCGCCCGCGCAGGGGCGGCACACCAACGTCAGCGGGCCGGACCCCAAGCACATCGAGTCCGTGGAGGGAAGCGACACGTCCGGCCGGTTCACGTTCGCTATCCGTTCGCCGGCGCGCGAGGGGACGAGCACCGTGACGGCATGGGCCGACGAGGACGACAACGACGAACGGCAGACCGGCGAGCCGTTCGACACCACCACGGTGACCTTCACGCGTCAGACGGCGAGCCCGAGCCAGAGCACCTCCGCGAGCCAGACCACGGCCACCGCGACCGCCACTGCCACCCAGACCGCGACCGCGACGCAGACGGCCTCGGCGACGACCGCTTCGCCGACCGGCACGACGCCGTCGTCCGGCCCCCCGACGCCGCAGCAGACGCTCAACTGCGAACCGGAGACCGATACGAACCCCGTCGGTAGCAGCCACACGATCGTCTGCACCGTGAACCAGGGCTCGGGGGTCGCGTCGGGCGTCACCGTCGACGTCGAGCTCACCGGCGCCAACGACCCCGACGGCGACACGAGGAACTCCCCGGACGCGAGCTGCACGACCACCGGGGAGTCCGGCAGCTGCACGATCACCCACGGCCCCGGTGGGTTCGGCACCACCGGCGACACAGGGACCACGACGTACCGGGCGTGGATCGACCGCGACGACAACGACGGGACTCCCGAGGCGGACGCGACCGAGGGCGTGAACGAGTTCGGGCAGCCGGGGCAGCGCGGCGAGCCGGACGACACCGACGTCGTCGAGAAGACGTGGCAGCGCGCGCCGCTGGACTGCACGCCCGAGCAGGACGGGAACCCCACCGGCACGTCGCACACGGTCACCTGCCGCGCGAGCCAGGCAGGTGGCGGGCCCGCCCCGCAGGGGACCCGCATAGCCGCGGAGGCCGTCGGCCCGAACGACCCCGACTCCGGCGACACCCCCGAGACGCCGGACTTCGAGTGCCGCACCAACCAGGAGGGCGTGTGCAGCTTCACGCACGGTCCCGGCGGCACGGGGACGACGAACTTCGAGGGCACCACCCGCTACCGTGCCTGGATCGACCAGGACGACGCGAACTCCACGGTCGAGGCGGACCGCACGGAGGGCCGCGACGAGGCCGGCCAGCCGGGCTCTCAGTCGGAGTCCGACAACACCGACGTGGTCGAGAAGACGTGGACGAGGGAGCCGCGCTCGTTGACGATGGCGCCCGAGAGCGACTCCGCCTCGGTGGCGACCTGCAACCCGTTCACGATCACGGTCCTCGGCGAGGACGGCCGCGCCGTCCAGGGCGTGTTCGTCGACCTCGAGCAACGCCACGAGCGGGCGAACAACCAGACCAACGACGACGAGCCGCGGGTGCTGTTCTGCACGCCTGCGACGGGGCCCAACCCGTCCGCGGTGGACCAGACGCAGGGCGACCTCGACCCGCCCGACGAGAGCCCGGACAACGCCGGCACGGCCGGAGGCGAGACGCTGTCGCCGACCGACGAGAACGGGCGCGTGACGATCGGGATCACGGTCGAGCCGGCGAACGGGTCCGACGGGACCGGCAACGTCGCGCTCACCGCGTTCTTCGAGACCGACGACGACAACGACCCCGAGCAGGGTGAGCCCCAGGACTCGTCGACGAAGACCTGGGTGGCGCGCGAGGGCCGTGCCATCTCGTGCGTTCCCGACGGGGACACGAACCCCGCGAACACCCAGCACCTCGTGACCTGCACGGTCGTCGACCGGTTCGGCGACCCGGTCGAGGGCGAGGGTGTGACGTTCACCGAGGACGGCACCGGCGACTTCGCCTCGCGCGGCACGCGCACGGACCAGAACGGCCAGGTCCGTGCGGTGACTACGTCGACGGCTGCGGGCACGCAGACGATCACCGCGACGCTCGACCGCGACCTGCAGGGGGCCGAGCCGCAAGAGGTCGACGAATGCGATCGCCCGGCCGGGACTCCGGCGGGCACGACTGCCGGAGCGTGCTCGGACAGCGTCGGCAAGACGTGGGTCGCGGCCAGCACGTCGCCCGCGCAGTTCTCGCGCGAGGTCACGCTCGAGGCGCAGCGGAGCCGGGTCCTGTATCGACGCAACGTGACGCTCAGCGGCACGGTCGAGGCGGACGCCGTGGCCCCCACGGGGTGCACCCAGTTCGTGGAGGTCAACATCCTTCGCGACGTCGTGGGCGGCGACACCGGTTTCGAGGTGTTCGCAGTCGAGCAGACCGACGCCAACGGAGCGTTCAGCCACAGCTTCAGGGCCGACCGGAGCGCGAACTACGTCGCAGAGGTCGAAGAGCTCCCGCAGTGCGAGGCCGCGACGTCGGCGCCCGAGCCCGTGCTCGTCAAGGTCAAGGTCTCGCTGCGCATCTCGGATTCGCGCGTCCCCCGCGGGACGCGGGTGCGCTTCACGGTGAGGACCGCGCCGTGCCCCGACACCGCACGCGACCGCGTGCTCCTGTTCCGCGCGATCGAGGGTGAGTTCGGCCGCGTCGGTTCGAAGCGCTCGAACGCCCGCTGCACGAAGAGCTTCCGCCGGACGGTGCGGACGGACTCCGTGTTCCAGGCGAGGTGGCCGAAGCAGGCCGAGGACTTCCTCGCGGGACGGTCGCGGTCGAAGGTCGTGAGGGTGCAGGGCCGCCGCAGGTAGTCGCAACGCAAACCGTAAGGAGACGGCCCCCGGGGGGATCCCCCGGGGGCCGTTTTCGTGCCGGGGATTTTCCGGAACCCCGGCGACAAACCCCCCGCATTCGGTCACACTTCCTTGGAACTTCGGCAGACCGAGCAACGTCTGCCGAGCATGAAGGGTCCACGGAGGGGGAGGTATCGATGATGTTCAGTCGTGGCGGGCGGACCGCGTCCACCGCGCTCGCGGTCGTGATGCTCGCGTCCATGGTCGCGCTGGCTGCACCCGCGGCCGCCAATCATCCGAGCTCGTGCCTGGATCTCACGCCGGAGACGGAGACGAACGAGGCAGGGGCGAACCACACGATCACGGCGATGCTGCGCGTGGTCACGGCGACCTGCACCGGAGGCGCCGTGACGCCGGCGAGCGGACCGGTGAACATCGACTTCGAGATCACCGGCGTGAACGACGTGGACGGCGGCAACACGCCGGACACCCCCGACCTCACCTGCTCGATAACAGGTAGCGCGTCCACGTGCACGGTCACGTACTCCGGCGCCGGGACGGGGACCGACACGATCCGGGGCTGGATCGACCACGACGGCCTGACCCCCGCACAGGGCGGGCAGACCGAGGCGGACCTCGGCGAGACGCAGGGGGGCGAGGACTCCGACACGACCGACGTAGTGACGAAGACGTGGACGGCCGGCGCGGCCTCGCGCCTCGACTGCGACGACCAGACGCCGCCGGACACCGAGCACGAGAGGAACCCGTCGCTCAGCGGGGCCGCGAGCAACGAGACGTACACGTGCTTCGTGACCGACGCGGCCGGGAACCCGATCCTGACGAACACCGTCGTCAACGGCGAGGTCGTCTCGGGTCCGAACGACCCCGACGCGACGAACGGCGCGTCGTTCGGCTCCCCCGACTTCACGTGCAGCACCGGCACCGCCGGACAGTGCACGGTCACGGTTACCCAGAGCGAGGCCGGGACCGGGACGGCGACGATCTGCTTCTGGCTCGGCGGCGACGGCGCGACCCTTTGCGCCAACGAGAACGCGGACGAGGCCGACGCGCAGAACGGGTCTGACGCCCCCAACGACGCCGCCGACGCGGCGAACAAGACGTGGGAGGACCGCACGGCGGCGACGGGTGGCGTCGACGCCGAGCCGGAGACCGACACCAACAACCTCGGCGAGGGCCACACGATCACGGCGACCGTGTACGACCAGTTCGGCGACCCGTTCCAGGGCAACACGATCGTGAACTTCGAGTTCTTCAGCGGCTCCCCGACCGACGGCGCGAACAACGGGAACTCCCCGGGGACGCCCGACCGGACGTGCACGACGAACAACTCGGCGACGTGCTCGATCACGTACACGCAGAGCACGACCCCCGGGACCGACTTGATCTGCGTCTGGACGAACGCCGCTCCCAGCATGGCCAACAACAACACGAACGGGACCTGCGGCGGAGAGGGCCTCGCCGACGCCGACGACGCGGCGGGGCAGGCGGACGAGCCGGATCCGGTGAGCGACGACGTCGACGTGGTCCAGAAGGTGTGGCAGAACCCCAACGCGCCCTCCCGCGTCGACTGCACCCCCGAGACCGACGGGAATCCGACGGGGACGGCCCACACGGTCACGTGCGCGGTGACGAACTCGTTCGGGAACCCGAGCGCGGGCGCGGTCGTGGACGTAGAGGCGACCGGGCCGAACGACCCCGACGGCACGAACACACCCCTGGTCCCCGACTTCACGTGCACCACGAACGCGCAGGGCACGTGCTCGTTCACGCACGGCACCGGCGGGGCCGGGACGACGAACACGCCCGGGACTACGGTCTACCGCGCCTGGATCGACGCCGACAACAACAACACGACGAACGAGGCCGACGCGACCGAAGGTCGAGACGAGGCCGCCACCGCGGGTGCGACCGCGGAGCCCGACGACACCGACGTCGTGAACAAGACGTGGGTCGGCCCGCCGGCGGCGATCGCCGTGACGCCTGCGACCGACACGGCTTCGGTCGGGTCGTGCAACGCGTTCACGTTCACGGTCACCGACGCGGCCGGGACACCGGTCGCCGGCGTGCGGCTCGACGTCGAGCAGCGGCATGCAGCGGCGAACGACAACACGGCCAACAACGAGCCCACGGTCGGCTTCTGCACCCCGTCGTCGGGGGCGAACACCTCCGCCGTCGACGCCGGCGCCGGCGACCTGCACCAACCGCAGGAGGCCCCGGACAACGCCGGGACGCTGGGAGGGGAGACCGCGGGCGTCACGAACGGGACCGGTCAGATCACGATCGGCGTGTCGGTTGCGCCGGGGAACAACGCGAACGGGACCGGCAACGTCTCGGTCCTCGCGTTCTTCGAGACCACCGACAACGACGACCGCGACTCGAACGAGCCCCAGGCGACCGCGACGAAGACCTGGATCGTCCCCGAGGGACGGACGATCGACTGCGAGCCGGAGACCGCGACGAACGCGACCGGCGTCACGCAGACGGTCGTGTGCGTGGTCCGCGACAGGTTCGGCGAGCCCGCCCCGAACGAGGGCGTGACGTTCACCGAGACGGGCCCGGGTGACCTCACCTCCGCGACCTCCGTCACGACCGACTCGGCAGGGCGCGCGCAGGTGACGGCGACGTCGCTGCAACCAGGGAACCAGACGGTGACCGGGACGATCACGGACGACGTGTCCGGCAACGAGCCGGGAGAGACGGACGAGTGCGACCGCAACGCGAACGACCCCGCCGGCGCGCCGGCGGGCGTCTGCGCCGACTCGATCACGTTGACCTGGACGCAGGCGACGCCGTACTCGGTGACGCTCTCGCCCGAGGAGGCGTGGAACCAGCCGGGGACGCCACATACGTTCTTGGCGACCGTCCGGGACCAGGCGGGCAACCCCGTGGCCGGGATCGGGCTGGTCTGGACCACGGACGGCGTCGGCGAGCTCTCGGCGGAGGTCGTGACGAACGCGTCGGGCCAGGCGGAGGCCGTGGCGACGTCCAGCGGGCGCGGGAACCAGATGATCACGGTCTCGGCGACCAGCTGTGCGTCCGGCGGTGACTGCTCGGACGACGCCGTCAAGCACTGGGGGCCGGACTTCTGCGACGTGTACGGGACCGAGCGCTCCGACCGTCTCGTCGGCACCGCGGGCGACGACGTCATCTGCGCCTTCGGTGGCGACGACGTGGTCTCCGGCAGGGGCGGGAACGACCTGATCATCGGCCACGGCGGAGACGACACGCTCAGCGGGGGGGCCGGGCGCGACACGATCCAGGCCGGCGCCGGACGCGACTTCGTGAAGGGCGGAGACGCGGCGGACTTCCTCCGCGGAGGCGGCGGCGACGACGTCTTGCGGGGGTCGTCCGGCCCGGACTTCCTCAGCGGAGGGAACGGTGACGACGACCTCGCCGGCGGAGGAGGTGGCGACACGCTCATCGGCCGCGGCGGCAACGACCGTCTGAACGGAGGGAGGGGCCGTGACGGCTGCTCCGGCGGCCGGGGGCGAGACCTCGTGCTGAGGTGCGAGCTGCGCGTCAAGGTCACGCGCTAGGAAAGCCTGCACACGGGAGGCCGGTCCTTCGGGACCGGCCTCCGCCGCGCCGGCGCCCGCCACCGCCTCGTTACTCTTCTGTCCATGAGCCGCCGCGCCCTGATCGCCCTGATAGCCGCGTTCGTGGCGACCCGCGCGCTGACCGGCTACCTCGCGGACCACCCCGAGCACTACGGACCCCCCGACAGCAAGGTCACCGGGGACTCGGGGAACTACGAGCGCTGGGCCAGCGAGATGCTGACCTTCCACCTGAACCCGTACTCGGAGTTCGGGATGGAGTACCCGCCCGGGGCGATCCCGTTCATAGTCCTGCCCGGCGTGGAGAAGCCGGTCGACGACAGCTACCGGATGCGGTTCGTCGTCCTGATGGTCGCCGTGGACCTCGTCGGCTTCCTCGCGCTGCTCGTGCTCGCCCGGAGGTGGGGGTCGTCGCTGGGGCCGTGGCTGTGGGTCGGGGTCGTGCCGCTCCTCGGCCCCATCACCTACAACCGCCTGGACCTGCTCCCTGCGGTCGCGACGATCCTCGCCGTCGAGAGGTTCTCGGCGCGATCCTGGTTCGGGGGCGGAGGGTGGCTCGGCTACGGGGTCGTGGCGAAGGTCTACCCGGCGCTATTCCTCCCGGTCGCGTTCGCGGCGGCGCGCCGCAAGCAGATCCTCCTCGGCGCCGCAGTCGTGGGAGCGCTGTTCCTGGTTCCGTACATAGGGTTCCTCGACGACGTCTACAGGAACGTCCTCGGCTACCACACCGACCGGGGGATCCAGATCGAGAGCCTGTGGGGGTTCGTCCTGCTGTTCGCCTCCAAGCTCGGCCACGCGATCGGCATCAACTTCACCTTCGGCGCGCTCCACGTCGACTCGACCCTGGCGCCGTTCCTGGAGGGCTTGTCGCAGGCGCTCTCGCTCGGCGTCGTCGTCCTCGGGGTCTGGCTCGCTCACCGGGCGCGGACGGCCGGGCGAGACATGTCGGGCCCGGAGCTCGGCGGGGTCATGTTCATGGTGATGGCGGGGACCATGGCGGTGGGGTCGGTGTTCTCTCCGCAGTTCATGGTGTGGCTCGGCGCCCTTGCGGCCGTCGTCCTGTGCGACCGGACGACGTGGCTCCGCGTGCCCGCGCTCGCCGTGCTCCCGGCCGCCCTGATGACCCAGATGATCTACCCGTTCTTCTACGGGCGTGTAGTGGCGACCGACATGCCCGCCCTCGTGCTGCTGGCGAGCCGGAACTTCCTCGTCCTGTTCGTCGCCGTCGAGACGTTCTTGGCCCTGCGCGGCCGGTCGGCCGCCCGGCTCTCGCCGGCGACGGCCGAGCCCGAGCCGGCGGGCTGAGCCGCTACTTCGCGGCGTCGCGGAGGCCCTGGACCGCCCCCTTCACCTTGTCGACGCCCTCCTGGACCTTCTCCTTGGTGTCCTCGGCGGCCTTCTGGGTGCGGCCCTCGGACTCCAGGCGCTCGTTCCCCGTGACCTTGCCACCGACCTCTTTGACTTTTCCTTCCAGCTGCTCTCCACGGTCTGGCATTTTCCACCTCGCTCGTCTATCGTGCGGGGGTCCTCGACCCTGGGGTAGTACCCATGGCGTCGCGCGGGAAACGAGCCTCGAGCCGCGGGGCTCGGCCGGAATACCCCGGGACCGGCGCTCGTTTACCGAAGTGTCCGGGAGGACATAGATGGTGCGCCCGCGCGCGCAGGTCGGAACCGATTGGAGGGATCACGTGTCCTTGCTGGACACCGCCACCGAGAAGCTCGACTGGCAGGAGGAGGCCGCCTGCCGGCCCTACGACAACCTGACCTTCTTCGGTGAGGAGGGCGAGTCCGAGCTCGAGAAGCAGGCCCGCGAGAGCCGCGCCAAGGCGGTATGCCGCACCTGCCCGGTGGCAGAGCCGTGCCTGGAGTTCGCCATGGAGACCAACCAGAAGTACGGCATCTGGGGCGGTCTGACCGACAAGGAGCGGGCGTCGCTCAAGCGGCGCCGCGCCCGGGCTCGCCGCGCCTCTTAAACCCAGTTTCTTCCCTGACGCCCGAACGTCGCCTAGTCGCGCGAGGCGTCACTGCGAGCAACCTCCGCGGCGTCGCGCACGTTTAACCTTGCGGGGGGCCATGCCGCCCAGCGGGCGGACCCGTGACAGGTGCTAGGTTCCAACAGGCGTCGACAGGCTTCGGAAGGGGAAAACCGTATGGCTCGTAACGGCAAGTGGCCTGCGCGGATCGCGCTCGCGGTCAGCGCGGCGATGGTCGCCACGCTCTTCACCGTCTTGAACGCCTCCGGGCAGTCCGGCAGCACGGCCGGGCTCCCGACCGTCGGTGTCGACGTCCAGACGGCGTCGATAACCCAGGCGACGTACGCGATCGTCGTCCGCAACCAGGGGGACGCCCCCTCGACGAACGTCCGCGTACGCAGCAGGGTCCCGACCAACACGACCTTCGAGTCGAGCGACCCGGCCCCCACGACGACGACGAGCCCGGGAACCGGCGCGCAGTCCTGCGGCAACGGCGGGGTGCGCGAGACCGACGACACCACCTGCGAATGGAACCTCGGCACGCTCAACCCGGGCGACGTCCGGACGATCGCGGCGACCTACAACCTCAACCAGACGAACGTTGCCACGTACCGCGTCGTGCACCAGGCGACGGTCTCCGACGGGGAGGGCCACAACAACAGCGACCTCGACGAGTCGCTCGTGCGCGAGCAGGTCACGATCTCGGACGACACCTGGGTCGACGACCAGGAGCCTCCGAACACCAACCACGGCACGTGCACCTACCTGCGGGTCCTCCAGGGGAACCGCATAACCTCGTACCTCGAGGCGGACACGTTCGGGACCGGCCCGTCCGCCGCCAATGGCCAGGCCACGACGACGCTCGAGACGCTCTACGGAGCCCAGCTGCGCGCGGAGGTGCTCGACACGAGCTACACCGAGGCGGCGCCGGGCGTCATCGGCGCGCACCGGATCGTGTCCGGCGACTGGGCCGAGGGCCCCGGCAACTGCCCCGGCGGCGCCGGAAGCGACAACCAGCCCCGGGCAGGGTTCGAGCCCACGTCGAACAGCGGGGCGACGGCAACCGCCGAGATCAGGAGCGCCCCCGCCATCACGAACTGGAACGTCACCGCCGACCTCGACAGCCCTGAGGACCGGGGCGGCTTCAACGGGTGGGAGCTGCGCGACGCGACCGCAGCCGCGGGCGAGAACTTCACGAGGTTCCACTCCACCGAGGCGGCCGCGGCCCAGCAGCCGAGGCTCTTCCTCGTCTACACGACGGCCGAGTCCCCCACGTGCCTCGACGCCGACCCCGAGACCGCCACGGCCGGCGTGGGCTCGGAGCACGTCATGACGGTCTTCGTCACCGACGGTGCGCGGACGCCGACCCCCACGAACGCAGAGGGATCGACGACGGGGCCGGGCGGCGACGCCTGCAACGGCGCCCCCGTGGCAGCGGCCGTCGAGTGGGAGGTCCAGGACGACGACCCCGACATCTACTTCTCCAGCCAGGAGGGGACGGGCATCCCGAAGACGATCAGCGGCAACAACGCGACGCCGAACACGATCGAGACCACCGCCGACCAGAACGGCGTCACGTTCGCGGGCGTGCGGCTGAACACCGCGCCCGCGCCGAACGCCGACCGCACGAACGTCATCGAGGCGAGGCTCGAGGGAACCGAGGAGACCGACCCGGACCCCGTGCCGGACTTCCCGCCGATGTCGGGCGTCAACCCGTGCGACCGCAGCCCCCTCCCCGACGACGAGGAGACGAACTGCTCGGGCGAGACGGAGCAGATCGACGACGTGTCCGTGACGTGGGGACAGCAGTCGGGTTCGGGCACCACCGGCTCGAGCACGACCGGCTCGCCCAGCGGCACGACGGCCTCGCCGTCCGGGTCGCAGACCACGACGGCGTCGCCTTCCGGGTCCCAGACGACCTCCAGCCCCAGCGGGTCGGCCACGACCTCCAGGCCTCCGAGCGGGACGACCGGCACCTCGTCCAGCCCGCAGCAGAGCTCACGGAACGTGTCGCTGTTCGCCTCGACCAACGAGGTCGTGTTCCCCGGCCAGGTGACGCTGTCCGGCACCATCACGTCACCCGACGGCTCGTGCGAGGACGCGGGAGAGTTCGTCCGGATCGACCGCCGGATCCTCGGCCAGAGCGATTACTCGCTGTTCGAGACCCGGAACACGGACGCCGACGGGCGCTTCGAGCTCTCGTTCAACTCGACCCAGAGCGCGCAGTACATAGCGACCGCGACCGCGCACGACAACTGCGCCGAGGCCACGTCGTCGCCCCAGACCGTGACGGTCAAGGTGAAGATCACGGCGCGCTCGGGCCGCCGGTCCGTCCCGCGCGGACAGTCGGTCGGGATCGTCGGCCGCGTCCAGCCGGACCACGACGGGACGACCGTGCTGCTCCAGCGGAGGAGGGGCAGCCGCTGGGTCACGATCGACCGCGACGAGCTGAACGTCCGGTCGCGCTACCGCTTCGTCGTCGACGCCAACTGGCGCGGCCGCAGGGTCTTCCGGACGCTGTGGCGCTCACAGGACGAGGAGCACGAGACCAACAACAGCAAGAGGGTCGTGATCAGGGCGAGGCGCCCCTCCTAACATCCCAGGATCTGCCTTCGGAAGCCGGCCCTTCGGGGCCGGCTTCTGTCTGTGAGCCGGGGAGCTCTGCCCGCGGAACGCGACGCGCAACCCGAGCACCCCATCGTTCGTTACTGCTGGTAGACCCCCGGATGCGGCATCCGACCCCGTGATGGCTTCTCGGGGATACTTAGGAGCCGATCGTGAGCCAAGAGGGGCGCCAGCGCACCCAGGAGGTGTGTGTTGATATCTAGGATCAGGAAGTCCATCGAGCTGCCCGCGGGCGACCGCCGGATAGCGGCTCGGATGGCGCTGGGCTTCGTCGGCGCCGTCCTGTGCCTGACGCTCGTCCTCGCGGGGACGTCGATGGGGCTGGCGAGCGCCTTCGTGGTCGCCCAGCCGTCGCCGAGTGGCTCGCCCTCCGAGCCCGGCGGCGAGCCGGGCGCGATCTTCCTGCTGAACCCCAGCCACGCGTACGACCCGGGGGCCGACTTCCAGGAGGACCCGGATCCCCAGCCGCAGCCACCGCCTGCCCCCCCGGCGACGCCCTCCTACCCCAAGGTCAGCGACAAGTTCGACGGGCGCGACAGCGCGTACCACATCGTCGCGGTCGTGAAGGACCCCCCGCCGACCGCCCTCGTCGAGGCGTACTACCAGCCTGAGGTCGGCAACGAGCTGACCATCGGTGAGATGGCGCCCGTTCCCGGCGCTCCCAACACCTACGAGCTCTTCTGGGACATCCCGAGCTCCGTCCCGAACGCCGACCTCGGATTCGTGGTCGCGCGCCTCTACGAGGAGACTCCCACGGGGTTCGAGCAGGTCTCCGAGCATTCGGTCCAGGTGCGCATCATGACGGGCCCGATCATCTACGCCCCGGGGAACGCGGCGTCCGCAGCCGAGACCGTCGAGCTGACGTGGCCGTCCCAGAACGGCCCCCTCGGGTTCTACAAGGGAGCCGCGGCCGGAAGCCTGTGGAGGACGGTCGTGGACGGCACCGCGAGCGTCTTCACACCCGTCGACCGCGTCAACAACCCCAACGAGCACGGCAGCAACGGGACCAACCGGGTCGAGCTGTTCTACTCGAAGACCAGGCCCGGGCTCGAGCCGGAGTTCGTCTTCTGCGGCTCCACCTCGCTCAGCGGAGAGGACGCGGCGGGGTTCCAGACGTGGCAGACCGAGTGCGAGCTCGCAGCGACCGACCGCCCGTCACAGCTGACCGCGTTCGCGGCGGTCGCCATGGAGGACCACGACGACTCCGGCGAGCAGCCCATCTACAGCCAGGAGGCCGCCGACGTCCACGTGCTCCAGCCGTACATGCAGCGGGTCGAGGACATGACGATCGACCTGAGGACGAGCACGGCGGCGGACCAGGCGCGCCGGCGGCATGCAGTGCTCGGCGCGTCGAGCAACCTGTCGTGCATCGCGTACGAGATCGCGGTCACGGATCCCTTGGAGAGGCCGGTGCAGGGCGCGAACGTCGACGTCCACCTGAGGGGACCCGGTGACCAGGTCCAGTTCGGCACGGACACCGAGACGGCCAACGACACGAGCGCCAAGCAGCCACCACAGAAGGGCCACTCCTCCGAAGGCGGCCGCAACTGCGACAACAACAACAACACCGCCCAGCAGGGCGACCACAACGTCCCCGGCGGGGACGACACCAAGCACATCGAGAGCGTGGACGGCACCGGGTTGGACAGCGGACAGGGCGCCGGCTTCGGTGAGTGGCAGTTCCAGACGTGGTCGTCGGCGGCGGGCGACACTGCGATGACCGCGTGGATCGACGACGAGGCCGTCACGACGGATTCGCAGAAGCGCGACGCCGACGACGACCTTCCCGAGGTCGCCGAGAAGACCGACGTGAACTTCGTCCAATGGTTCACCGCTGCCCCCGCGCTCACGATCGATCCCGTGGGCGCGACGGCTGCCGCAGGCGAGTGCCAGCGGTTCATCGTGCGCGTGCGCGGAGGCTCGCGCCCGGTCCGAGGTGCGAACGTGGACGTGCACGCCACCGGGCCGAACAACGATCTCGACTTCTGCGACCCGGGCGACGGGTCGGTAGTGGCCGCTCCCGAAGGGGGAACGGGCCACAACGCAGAGGACGAGCGCGAGGTCGCGCACGCGGGCGAGCCTCCCGTGGCGCAGCACACCGAGGGCCAGACGAACGACGCGGGGAACCTCGTCGTCGGCATCACCTCGCCGGTCGCCGGTGACACGGCGCTGACCGCCTGGTACGACGCGGGCGAGGCGCCCTTCGACAACGACAACATGGACACGGGCGAGGCCACCGCGACGGCCACGATGAACTGGATCGCGGACGCGGACGATGCCGCGATCAGCTTCCTCAACCCGTCCGGATACGGAGGCGCGGGCACGAACGTCGCCCGGACCCGCGACGCGGACGACGCGTACCACCTCGTCGCGCGCGTCTCCTCGGTCAACCCCGTCGGGGTCGAGTTCTTCTACCGGTCCGGCACGAACCCGCTGGTGAGGATCGGAAGCGGGGAGCGCGTCGGGCAGACCGACACGTACGAGGCGTACTGGCCGGTGGACGTGGCCGACGCCACGTACACGCTCGTGGCGCGGATCGCCGGCACCGAGGTCACCACCGAGCAACAGATCACCGTGCGCAACGAGGACAACCCGGTCGACCCCCGCGCGACGGCGTTCGAGACCCTCGAGCTGACGGCGCCGCTGGACGGGCAGCGCGCGACGTTCGTCCGCGGGCGCCTCCAGGTGCGCGGCGTGGCGAGCGCGGGGGCCGAGGGCGTCATCGTCTACTACACGAAGGCCAGCTCCCTCGCGACGCCGGGGTCC
>DATADL010000276.1:0-3062 GCA_036258555.1 Actinomycetota bacterium
AGCGCCCGAACCGCCGGACGGTCCGGGTGACGATGACGCTCGACCTGCCCGAGCTCGACTCGAACAACCTCGACCTCATCGCGAAGAGCAAGGACACGAGCGGCGAGACGTGCATCGAGGACTGCGTCGACCGCGCCCCCAACGCGGGCCGGATGAAGGCGTACTAGCCCTTCCGGCGCCCGCGCCGGCGCCTCAGCACCAGGGACGAGCCTTCGATCTCGGCACGCCAGCGCCGGGGTCGCAACGTCTCGCGCGGTGCCGTCTCGGCGTCGCGCGCTACGTGCCAGGTGAGGTAGACGACGGCCGCTGCGGGCGCGGCGATCGTGACGACGAAGATCCCGGGGACGAAGGCCCATAGCGCTACGCCGACGAGCTGGTCGCAGTCGCCCCAGTCGCTTGCAGCCGTGCCCCAGGTGCCGAGCCAGAAGACGACCGCCCACGCGAGCAGCAGCCCCGTCGAGACGCGCGGCCGCCGGACGAAGCCTGCGGCGATCAGCGCTATCCCCGGAACGCCTCCCCACGCGATCGCGCCGGCGATGGCGTCGTGGTCGCACCCGGACGGACGCGAAGTCAGCGCGACGCCGAGCGCCGTGGCCGTGGCCGCCCACGCGCAGACGCCCCACAGCCACAGCGGCCCCCGGCGCGTCACGACGCGCCGAGCCAGCGGACGCCGGTGCCGTGGTACCCGCTGTGCGCCAGCAGGCGCTCGTCACCCCCGGGCCACGTCGTCAGCCTGACCTCGACCACCTTCATGTCGTCCTCGTCCGGCTCCATCCGCAGGTAGGCGAACGGCGCGTCGGCCGTCGCCTGCGCGCCTGCGTCGTCGAGCGCGCCCTCCACCGCGGCCCACTCGTCGTCGTCGACGTACTGCCGGACGATCGAGTGGAAGACGACGGTCGCGCGGCCGGGGGCCGGGTGGCCGTGGGCGCGCAGCCACTCGGCGGCCGTCGCCTCGTCGACCGTCGCCGGCACGCGTCGAGCCACCTCGATCGCTCCGCGCAGCAGCCGGATGCGCCCGAGCTGGTCGGGCCACACGAACGACAGGAGCAGGGTGGCGCCCTCCTCCGTCCTGGGGTCGATCGGGCCCGGGTCGCAGCCGCGGCGCGCGGCAACGGTGGCGGCGACGCCGAACGGCGGGGGAGCGTCGCTGTTGAAGTCGCAGAGCCGCACGGGCGACTCCGGATCGCCCCAGGTCGCGCCGCGCGCCTCGTACAGGAAGTGGTCCCATCTGAGGTTGAGCCCCGCGCTCGCCCCGATCTCGAGCACGCTCAGGTGGAGGCCGAACGTTTCCGCCACCGTCAGGAAGCCGCCGGCGAGGGCCGCCGACCGTCCGACCTCGTTCGTCTGTAGCGGCTGGGCCGTGTCGGCCCGCAAGGCCGGCTCGTGCTCGGCGACGGCGTCGAGGAACGCCCGCTCGGCCCCCTCGCCGTCCGCCCTTCCCCCGGCGGACGGGTAGAAGCGCGCGAGCTCGGGTGCCTCGCCGCGCAGGACGAGCCGGTGCACCGCCGCCATGAACCGCAGGACCATCGCCGTCCCCTCGGGATCGGCCGCGTACGGCTCCAGCACCGACCACGTCGGCCCGCCCGCGGCGGCGTCCCGGGCGGCGGCCGCGATCAGGCGCTCGTAGAGAGGCGACCCGATCCACCGGCAGGATCGGGACTGGAAGTCGAGCTGTTCCAGCACGTGCTCGCGCAAGTCCGCCACACCTTCAAGTGTCGTCCTTCGCCGAGCAACCGCCGCGCTCGCGATACTTGGCCGGACGGCTTTTGTACGTTTAGCACTTGCTAAAACGTACTAATGCTGTTAGGAATCCCGGCATGACCAGGCTCGGCGACGACTCCGCCACCAAGACCGCGAAGGTCCTTTCCCTACCCACGAGGGCGGCGATCCTCTCGCTGCTCCTCCGCAGCGGGGCGAAGACCGTCAAGGAGATCGCCGACGCCTTCCAGATCCACCCCAACGTCGCGCGAGCCCACCTCGACCTCATGGTGGAGGCGGGGTTCCTCGCCACCGAGACCCGGAGACGGACGAAGGGCCGCCCCGCGAAGGTCTACTTCACGTGGGAGGGCGAGGCGGGCGCCCTGTCCGAGGCCGGCGTCGACGTGCCGGACCCGGGAGAGGGCGCGGGAAGCCACGCGGACACCGCCGGAGAGCTCGAGGTCGAGCTCCGCATGCTCGAGCGGATGCTCGCCGACGCATCCGCACAGCTCACACGCATCCGAGAGCTCATCGACGAGAACCGAGAAGGAGGAACGCAGTGACGGAGTACGCAAAACCGGACGCGCTGGTGGACACCGACTGGGTGGAGGCTCACGCCGACGACCCCTCGGTCGCGATCGTCGAGGTCGACGAGGACATCACCGCGTACGAGAAGGGCCACATCCCGAACGCGATCTCGATCGACTGGGAGAACGAGCTGCACGACCTCCCGCGGCGCGAGTTCGTCTCGGGCCCGCAGCTCGCGAAGCTGCTCGGCGAGAAGGGGATCTCGAACGACCAGACGATCGTCCTCTACAGCGGCAACAACAACTGGTTCGCCGCGTACGCGTACTGGTTGTTCCAGTACCGCGGCGTGTCGAACGTCAAGCTGCTGAACGGCGGCCGCAAGAAGTGGGAGCTCGAGAGCCGGTTGCTGTCGCAGGACGTCCCCGCGCGGCCCCCGGCTACGTTCGAGATCGGCGCGGAGCAGCCCGAGCTGCGCATCTTCCGGGACGAGGTCGTGCGCCGGGTGCAGGAGGGCGGCGCGTGGGTCGACGTGCGCTCGCCGGAGGAGTTCCGCGGCGAGCTGCTGGCGCCTCCGCACCTCCCGCAGGAGCAGGCGCAGGTGCCGGGCCACATCCCGGGGGCCGCGAACGTCACGTGGTCGAAGACCGTCAACGAGGACGGCACCTTCAAGACGCCGGAGGAGCTGCGCGAGCTGTACGAGGCGGAGGGCATCACGCCGGACAAGGACGTCGTGACGTACTGCCGGATCGGCGAGCGCTCGTCGCACTCGTGGTTCGTGCTGCGCGAGCTGCTCGGGTTCGAGAACGTCAAGAACTACGACGGGTCGTGGACGGAGT
>DATADL010000277.1:0-11337 GCA_036258555.1 Actinomycetota bacterium
GAGCTACAGGACCTGAGGGCCGAGGTCGACCAGGCCTTCGAGCTGGCCCGCAAGAAGGTCGCGAGCGCGCTGTCGGACCTGGCGACGCAGGCGGAGGCCGAGGCGGAGGTGGCGGCTCGCGCGTCGGCCGCCTCAGAGCCCGGGCCGGAGCCCGCAACGGACGCCGAGGTCGAGGGATCCGCCATCCCGGCCGAGCCCGCACCGGAAGCCGAGGCCGTGGCGTCCGGCGCCCCCGCCGAACCCGCCGCCGAGGCAGAGGAGTCCGAGCCCGAAGAGACCGAAATCGCGGCGCAAACGTCTACGCCGAAGTCCGCGGAGCCCGAGCAAGCCGCGCCGCCGGAGGATTCGAGCCCGCCCGAGCGCCGCGCCGGGAAGAAGCCGGGCAAGTCGCTGATACCGCGCATGACCAAGCCGGTGGCGGCACAGGCGGCGGCCACCCCGGCCGCGGCGACCAAGGAGTCCCCCGGGGGTGACGCCGGGCCGCCGCCGGCGGACCGTTCGGCGCATCCCGCTCCCGAACGCAGCGCCCGTCCGGCCACAGCCGTCACCCCGGCGCCCGAGGTCTCGGCCCGCTCCGCGGCATCCTCCGCGTCTGCGGCCGACCGTGCCGCGTTCCGGCCCTCGGGCGTCGACCCCGTCACCGCCGAGGCCCGGGCCCGCGCCGAGCGCGAGGCGGCGAAGATCCGCGCCGCCGCGCGCCAGGAAGCCGCCGACCTGCGGGCGACGGCGGAGCGAGAGGCCGCGGAGATGCGGACGGCCGCCGACCAGGACGCCGTCGCGGTGCGCCGCCGGGCCGACGCCGAGATCGAGCGGATCCGCGGGGTCGCCCGCGACGACGCGGCGAGCCTCAAGGCGGCGGCCAGGACCGAGGCCGAGACGATCGTCTCCGCCGCCCGCGAGACCGCCGCCCTCCTGATGGCGTCGGCCGAGGCTTCGGCCGCGCAGGCCGCGACGGGGGCCGAGGACAGGGCCGCCCGTCTGCTCGCCGCCGCGGAGGCAGACGCCGAGGCCGCGCGCGAGCGCGCCGCCGACCTGCGGGCGCGAGCCGAGGAGGAGGCGACCGAGATACGGCTGCGCGCGGAAGAGAAGGCCGCCGAGGTCCGCACGCAGGCGGGCCGCGAGGCGTCGGAGCTCAGGTCGGAGGCGAAGCGCGAAGCCGCCGCGCAACGCTCCGAGGCGGAGCAGGCCGTCGCGGCAGCCGCCGAGTCCGCGGCGGACATCAAGAACAAGGGCGAGGAAGAGGCGAGGGCGCTGCAGGCGCGCGCCGAGCTCGAGGCGCGCGAGGCGCTGCGCAAGGCGACCGAAGAGGCCGAGGCGCTGCGCGCGACGGCCCGCGAGGAGACCGCCGCGGCACGGGCGCGCGCGGAGGAGGCGTTCGCCGAGGCCGAGCAGCTCCGGGCCGACGCGGCCGCGGCTGCCGCCCGGGCTACCGAGGAGGCCGCGTCGTCGGCCGCCCGCGCGATCGAGGAAGCGACGGCCGCTGCCGCGCGTATGACCGAGGAGGCCGCCTCCGCGGCGACGGAGATCCGTGGAGAGGCCGCCGCGGCCGCCTCCGCGATGACGGCCGACGCGGAGGCCGCGGCGTCCAAGACGCTCGAGGACGCCACCGCCGCGGCAGCTGCCGCGCGGGAAGAGGCGCGCTCTGCCGCCGCGGCCGAGCTCGAAGCCGCCCGCGAGGCCGCGGCCCGCGAGATCGAAGGGGCCCGTGCGATCGCCGCGGAGGAGCTGGCGAGCGCACGCGCCCGCGCGGAGGAGGCCAAGGTCGCCGCGGACGAGCATGCGCAGTCGGTGCTCGCCCGGGCCGAGGAGGAGGCGACCGACGTCCGCGCCCGCGCGATCAACGAGGCCGTCGAGATCCGCAAGCGCGCGGACGCCGCGGCGGCAGAGATGCGAGCGGCGGTCGAGAAGGAGATCGCCGACAGCCGCAGCCGCGGGGAGCAGCGTGCCGAGGAGCTGAAGAGCCGCGCCGCGCGCGAGGCGGCCGAGACCCGCAGCAAGGCGGCGGCCGAGGCGGCCCGGCTCCGTGACGAGGCCGACGCCGAGATCGCGGCGCTCCGCGCCGCGGCGCGCGAGGAGCTCACGACCGCCAAGGCCCGCGCCGAGCAGGAGATGGCCGAGCTCCGAACGCTGCGCGAGAAGGAGGCGGACGAGCTCCGCCGCCGGGCTACCGACCTATACGAGCTGACGCAGAAGGAGGCGACGGCCCTCCGGCGACAGTCGGCCGCGGAGGCCGCGGCCCTGCGTCAGGAGGCCGTGGCGGAGGCCGACGAGATCCGGCGAAGCGCTGCGGCGGAGGCCGCAGCCGAGCGCGAGCGGGCCGGCGAGATGCTGCGCGACGCCGAGCGTTCGTCGGCGGGCACCATCGCCCGCGCCGAGGGCGAGGTCACGGCGATGCTCACGAAGGCCGAGGCGAGGAGCACCGAGCTGCGCGAGAGCGCCGAGCGCGAGTCGAAGGAGATCAGGGAGCGTGTCCAGGCGGACGTCGCGCAGCTCCTGGCGGCCACTGCCGCGGAGGCCGGGACCGTCGAGAGCGAGGCCCGCGCCGCCGCGACGAAGCTCCGGGAGTCCGCCGAGCACGAGTCGAAGGCGACGGTCCAGGCGGCGCGCCGCGAGGCCGACGGGGTGCTGGCGGCGGCCCGCGCCGAGGCGGACCGCCTCGTCGCCGACGCCCGCGACCGGGCTCGCGACCTCGTCGAGAACGCACACACCGCGGTCGGCGACATCGGAAGCCGCGTGTCGGAGTTCTCGTCCGCGGTCAGCACGCTCCGGAGCTTCCTGGAGACCCCCGAGGCCACCGCCCCCGTGGCGGTGGACCTGGACGTCCCCGCCGCGACCGGGGACGTCGAGGGGGACGGGGGAGAGGGTGCCGCCAACGGAAAGCGGTCGCGCCGCAGGCTGATGGGGGCGCCGCGCTAGGGGACACGCCGCGCGGGTAGTGTCGTCCCATGATCAGGAGACTGTTCTGGATCGGGATCGGCGCAGTCGGCGCGCTCCAGGCCGACCGGTGGATGAAGCGGCAGCGCGACAAGTTCCGTCCGAACGCGATCACCGGCACCCTGCTCGACAAGGTGAACCAGAAGCTCGAGGAGAGCAACGCCCGAGCTACGCAGGCGCCGGCCCCCGGTCCCGGCGACCGCGTCTGAATCCCAGCAACACGTAGAGGCGCGCCCATGGACTCGAACACGATCCGCGAGAGGTTC
This sequence comes from Actinomycetota bacterium, assembly GCA_036258555.1. GTDB lineage: Bacteria > Actinomycetota > CADDZG01 > CADDZG01 > WHSQ01 > JALZEG01. The sequence goes on from DATADL010000277.1 coordinate 3,201, forward strand.
GTCGCGTTCTTCGAGGAGCGCGGGCATGCGCGCGTGCCGTCGTCTTCGCTGATCGCACCCGACCCGTCCCTGCTGCTCACGAACGCGGGGATGAACCAGTTCAAGCCTTACTTCCTCGGCGAGCAGACGCCGCCCTGGCCGCGCGCCATCAGCATCCAGAAGTGCTTCCGGACCGTCGACATCGAAGAGGTCGGCAAGACGGTCCGGCACCTCACGTTCTTCGAGATGCTCGGCAACTTCTCGTTCGGCGACTACTACAAGGAGAGCGCCTGCCCGTGGGCGTGGGAGCTCGTGACCGAGGCGTTCGGGATCGACCCCGAGCTGCTGTGGATCACGATCTACGAGACCGACGACGAGGCGCACGACATCTGGCGGGACGCGGTGGGCGTGCGTCCCGAGCGCATCCTGCGCTGGGACAAGAAGAACAACTTCTGGTCGATGGGCGTCGCGGGGCCGTGCGGGCCGTGCTCGGAGATCTACGTCGACCTCGGCGAGCGCTTCGGCGAGCCGTCGGACCGGGGGCCCATCGGCAACGACGACCGCTACCTCGAGATCTGGAACCTCGTGTTCATGCAGAACGACTGCAACGCGGCGATCGAGCCCGTCGCCGAGCTGCCGCGCAAGAACATCGACACGGGCGCGGGCGTCGAACGCCTCGCGCAGTTCCTCCAGGGCGCCGGCTCGATCTACGAGACCGACACGATCGGCACGCTCGTCGAGACCGCGTCGAGCCTGACCGGCAAGTCGTACGGGACGGACGCGCGGACGGACCGGGCGCTGCGGATCCTCGCCGACCACGGCCGCTCGCTCACGTTCCTCATCGCCGACGGGGTGATGCCGAGCAACACCGAGCGTGGCTACGTGCTGCGCCGCGTCATGCGCCGCGCGATCCGTGAGGCGCGGCTCCTGGGGCGCGCCGAGCCGGTCCTTCCGTCGTTGATCGCGACGACGGTCGACCTCATGGGCGTCGCGTATCCCGACCTCGTCGAGCGGCGCGACTTCATCCTCGAGGTCGCCGAGCGCGAGGAGGAGCGCTTCGACGCGACGCTCCGTCAGGGGATGGGCGTCCTCGAGACCGAGGTGACGAGGGCCCGCGACCTCGGAGCCGGCATACCGGGGGACGCGGCCTTCCGCCTGCACGACAGCTTCGGCTTCCCGATCGACCTGACCGTCGAGATCGCCGGCGAGTCCGGCCTCGAGGTCGACATCGAGGCGTTCGAGGTCTTGATGGCCGAGCAGCGCAACAGGGCGCGCGCGGCCCGGAAGACCGGTGAGGAGGCGGCCTCGGTCGCGCCCGCGCTCGCGCTGCTCGAGGAGCACGGCGGGACGGAGTTCGTCGGCGGCGAGCACCTGCGCTCGGACGCGAAGGTGATCGGGATAGTGGACGGCGCGGAGGGCGTCACGGTGGCGGGCGAGGGTGACGTCGTCGACCTCGTGCTGAACCGGACGACCTTCTACGCCGAGGGCGGGGGACAGGTGGGCGACCGCGGCGCGATCCGCGCCCCTTCGGGCCACGCGGACGTGCTCGACACGCGCCGGCTGGTCCCCGGCCTGACCGGCCACAGGGTCAAGGTGCGCGCGGGCGAGATCAGGGTCGGCGACGACGTCGCGCTCGACGTGGACACCGCGTTCCGGCGCGGCTGCGAACGCGCCCACACGGCGACCCACATCCTGCACTGGGTCCTGCGCGACCGCCTCGGCGAGCACGCGACGCAGGCGGGGTCGCTCGTCGAGCCCGGGCGGCTGCGCTTCGACTTCAACCACTTCGACGCCCTCGCCGGCGAGCAGCTCGCGGACGTGTCGGGAGAGCTCCAGACGCGCGTGATCGCGGACGACGGCGTGCGCGCGTACGAGACGAGCTTCGACTACGCGAAGTCCATCGGCGCGATGGCGATCTTCGGCGAGAAGTACGGCGACTTCGTGCGGGTCGTCGAGGTCGGCGAGTACTCGAAAGAGCTCTGCGGCGGGACGCACGTCGCGCACACGAGCCAGATCGGGGTCGTCGTCGTGACCGGCGAGAGCTCCGTCGGCGCCAACCTGCGCCGCGTCGAGGCGCTGGTCGGCGAGGAGGGGTTGAGGTTCCTCGAAGGGAAGCTGTCCGTCCTGGCCCGTGCGGCCTCGGTCCTGAAGACGAACCCGGACGAGGTCGCAGAGCGCGTGGAGCGCCTCGTCTCGTCCCACAAGGAGCTCGAGCGGAAGCTCGCCGAGACGGAGCAGCGGTCGCTCGAGGCCGACGCCGCGGCGCTCGTCGAGTCCGCCCGGGACGTCGACGGGACCAGGATCGTCGTCGCGCGCCGCGACCTCGGGGTCGACGCCCTGCGCAAGCTCGCGCAGCAGCTGAAGGGACGCCTCGGCTCGGCCGTCGTCGTCCTCGGCGCGTCGGGCGGCGGCAAGGCCAACCTCGTGGCCGCTCTGTCCAAGGACCTCGTGTCCCGCGGCCTGTCGGCTCGCGAGATGCTGGGGCCGGGCGCGGGGTTGCTCGGCGGCGGCGCCGGCGGCAAGCCGGAGCTGTCGATATCGGGAGGCCCCGCCGCCGACAAGCTCGACGAGGCCCTCGAGGCCGTAGCCCGCGCAGCGAGGGAGTCGCTGAGCCGCGCATGATCTTGGGCGTGGATCCTGGGGAGCGACGGGTGGGCGTCGCGCTGGCGGACGAGGAGACGCGCTTCGCCCGTCCCCTGGAGGTGATCGACGCCGCGGCCGCGGATCCCGTGGAGCGGATCGCCGAGCTCGCTCGCACGCACGCCGTGTCGCTGGTGGTCGTGGGCAAGCCGGTGTCGTTGTCGGGCCGGGACGGCCGCGCCGTGGAGGACGCGGCCCCCTTCGTCGCGGCCCTGCGCGGCGCGCTACCGGTGGAGGTCGTCGAGCACGACGAGAGGCTCACGACGGTCGTCGCGGAGCGCGGCTTGCGCGCCGGGGGCGCCGACGCCGCTACGCGCAAGCGCCTGCGGGACGCCGTCGCCGCCCAGGTCATGTTGCAGGGCTACCTGGACAGGGGCGGGGCGGCATGAGCCTGACCCGCAGGGGACGCGTGGTGGTCCTGCTCGCGGTCCTGGCGCTGATCGTCGCGCTCCCCGCGGGCGCGGCCGCCATATACCTTCGCTCGATCGGCGTGTTCGGCACCAGCCATCCCGGCAGGACCGTCGAGCTCGTCGTGCCGAAGGGTGCAGGCGTCGAGACGATCGGGAAGCTGCTGGAGGAGCACGGCGTCATCGAGTCCGCGTTCGGGTTCCGCATCGCCGCGTACCTCGAGGGTGGCGCCGGCGACATCCAGGCCGGACGCTACGAGATCGCGACGGGCCTGACGGCGAAGGACGCGCTCGCGGAGCTGATCGAGAACCCGCCCGTCGCCGAATCCGTCTCCGTGACGTTCCCCGAAGGCCTCTGGCTCGAGGACTTCGCGCGGATCCTCGAGGAGGAGACGGACCTGTCGGGCGACCGGTTCCTGAAGGTCCTGTCGAACGGGAAGGTCCGGTCGAAGCTCCTCCCCGACGGAGAGGACAGCCACGAGGGTCTCCTGTTCCCGTCCACGTACGAGGTGGGCGAGGACCACGACGAGGTCGACGTCGCGAGGCTCCTCGTCGAGCAGATGGAGAAGCAGGTCGCACCGCTCGACTTCTCCGTCGCCGAGTCGATGGGCTACAGCCGCTACGAGGCCCTCGTGATCGCGTCGATGGTGGAGGCCGAGGCGAAGCTCGACTCCGAACGGCCGAAGGTCGCGCGCGTGATCTACAACCGGCTCGAGATAGGGGAGAAGCTCGGTATCGACGCGACCGTCAACTACGCGATAGGCGACCACAAGCTCGACCTGACGGTGTCGGAGCTCGCGATCGACTCGCCGTACAACACGCGCCTGTATCCGGGGCTTCCGCCCACGCCCATAGGCGCGCCGGGGGCCGAGGCGCTGCAGGCCGCGGCGGCGCCGGCGGACGGGGAGTGGCTCTTCTACGTCCTCGCCGACTGCGACGGCCGCCACGCGTTCAGCGAGACCTACGACGAGTTCCTGCAGGACAAGGCGGCGTACGAGGCGCTGGGCTGCTCGTGAGGGGCGGCGCGTTCGTCGGGATCCTCGGGTGGCCGCTCGACCACACGCTCTCGCCGGTCATACACAACGTCGCGTTCCGGAGGACCTCGCTCGACTGGACGTACCTGACGTGGCCGGTGGAGCCCGCGCTGCTCGGTGACGCCGTGCGCGGGTTGCGTGCCCTGGGCGCGGCGGGCGCGAACGTGACGATGCCGCACAAGGAGACCGTGATCGACCACCTCGACGAGCTCTCGGGCGACGCGCGCGATGTCGGCGCAGTCAACACGATCCAGCTCGTCGGCGATCGCCTGGTCGGGCACAACACCGACGTCGACGGGTTCGCCGAGTTCCTCTCCGGCGACACCGGGTTCGACGCCGCGGGGGGGCACGCGCTGGTGCTCGGCAGCGGCGGGGCCGCGCGCGCGGTCGTGAAGGCCCTGGGCTCGCTGGGCGCGGAGCGCGTCTCGGTCGCGGCTCGGGACCGGGAGCGGGCCGGGACGGTGGCGGGTCTCGCGCCGGCGGCCGAGGCGGCCGGCTGGGAGGAGGCGCCGAAGCTGGCGCGCGACGCGGACCTCGTCGTGAACGCGACCCCGGTGGGGATGGGAGGCGAGCGCGTCCTGCCGGACGTGGACTTCGTTGCCACGCAGTGCGTCGTCGACCTCATCTACGCTCCGCCGTCGACTCCGCTGGTCGAGGCGGCGCGCGGCGCGGGCGCGCAGGCGTGGGGGGGCCTCGGGATGCTCGTTCGTCAGGCGGCGGCGTCGTTCACGATCTGGACGGGACAAGCCGCGCCGCTGGAGGCCATGTCGGCCGCGGCCGTGCACGCGATAGGCGGTCACCGGCCGGGCTAGCGCCGCGGTTCAAGGTTTTTCGGGTTCCTGCCGAAGCGGATGACTAGCCATTCGTGACTACGTCATCAGGAGGAACCATGACCAAGGCGGACCAGCTCTCGACCGCGCTCGACGACTTCCTGGCGATCTCCCCGGAGGTCGAGGCTGCGGCGGTCGTCAGCGCCGACGGCCTCCCGATGGCGTCGGCCCTGCCCCCTCACGTCGAAGAGGACCGCCTCGCCGCGATGAGCGCCGCCCTCCTCACGCTGGGGGAGCGCGCCGCCTCCGAGCTCGGCAAGGGCGGGCTCGCCGAGGTGTTCATCGAAGGCCCGAAGGGCCACGTCATCTTGATGGCCGCCGGGCGGGACTGCGTGCTCGTATGCGTCACCGCCAGGGGGGCCAAGGTAGGTCTCGTCCTGTTCGAGATGCGCCGCATCGCCGAGCGCGTGACGAAGGTGATGGACGACGCCGACGCGCCGATCGCGTTCGACGTCGTGCCGGGCTCCCCGGCCCCCGCCAACGGAGATGGCGATTCACCCCTCGGCGGAGCCGTCGGAAATGGCGATTCCACACTCGGCGGAGCCGTGGGAAATGGCGACTCCGCCCTCGGCGGAGCCGTCGGAAATGGCGATTCCACCCTCGGCGGAGCCGTGCCCGCGACCCCGGTCGCGAGCTGGCAGTAGCGCCGGCCCGGGAGGAGGAGCGATGCTCACAGGCACCCTCGACGATTTCACGCTGGCCGACGTCCTCAGGCTCGTCGCCGGAGCACGCCGCACCGGCGACCTCGCCGTGACGCGCGACGGGGGTGCGGGGACCCTCCGCTTCCGCGACGGAGCGGTCAGCGGCGCCGTGCCCCGCTACGAGCGGCGTCACCCCGCGGCGTCACCCGCCGGCGCGGTGGAGGACCTCGCGTTCGACCTGATGAGGTGGGGCCGCGGCGAGTTCACCTGGACTCCCGGAGCCTCGCCCCCCGCGGGGCCCGAGACGGCCGTCGACGTCGACGACCTCCTCCGGGAGGTTACGCGCCGGCTCGACGAGCTCGCACAGATCCGGACCCTCGTCCCGTCGGAGGACGCCGTCCTCGCGATGGCCCCGCAGCCGCCGGAGGGCGCGGTCCAGATCAACATCACGCCTGCGGAGTGGCGGGTGCTCGTGCTCGTCGACGGCCACCGCACCGCAGCCGGCGTGGCGGCCGCGGCCGGCCTGGACGACCTCGAGGGGATGCGCCTGCTGTACGGGCTCGCCGCAGCGGGCCTGGTGGCGGCGACCCGTTCGGCCGACGACGCGGCAGAGCCTCCGCCGCCGGTGTCGGACGACGCACCCGAGGAAGACGACGCCCCGGAGGCGGCGATCGAGCCGGAAGCCCCCGCCCCGGAGGAGGCGGCCCACCCTGAGGCGCCCGCGCCCGAGGCGGCGATCGAGCCGGAAGCCCCCGCCCCGGAGCCGGCGATCGAGGCGGACGCCTCCGAGTCCGAAACCCCCGCCGAGGCCGAGGAGCCTGATCCGTTCCTCGCCGAGCTCGCCGCCGAGCCCGCGTCGCCCTTCGACACCGTCCCGCCCGCTCCGCACGAGGCCCCCGCGGTCGACCGCTCGACCGCCGCGCGCGAGCTCGCCGGTCTGTTCGACGACGTCGACGCTCCGCCGGGCTTCGAGCGCATGGCGGTCGCCGCGTCCCCCCGCCCCCCGGCGGCGCCGCGGCGGGTCGAGGACGACGACCAGGTCACCCGCGGTCTGATCTCGCGCCTGATCGACGGGGTGAAGGGCCTGTGACCCGGCCCCTCGTCCGTCGGAACCGCCTCGCCCGCGGCGCCCGGCCCCTGAAGATCGTGGTCACGGGCCCGTTCGCCGCCGGAAAGACGTCGCTCATCCAGACCATCAGCGAGGTCGCGGTGGTCGGGACCGAGCGCGTCATCTCGGACGAGACCCGCTCCCGCAAGGAGACGACGACGGTCGCCATGGACTTCGGCCGGGTCTCGCTCTCGAACGGGCTGTCGCTGCTGCTGTTCGGGACGCCCGGTCAGCGGCGGTTCGAGGTCATGTGGGAGGTGCTCTCGGACGGGATGATCGGCTTCGTCTTGCTGGTCAACGGCGCCGACGAGCGCTCGGCCGCGGAGGCCGCCCGGCAGCTCGCCCAGTTCCGGGAGTACGCGGACGTCCCCTTCGTCGTGGGCGTGACCCACCTGGACGAGCCGGGGATGGACGCCGAGCGAACGCTCGCCTCGGTCCGCGACCGCCTCGACGTCGGGCCGGAGACCGAGGTCGTGCCCTGCGACCCCCGCTCCCGCGAGGACGTCAAGGACGTGATGCTGAGGATCCTCTTCGGCGTCCTGCGGAGGCTGGAACCGGTCGCGGCTACGCCCTGACGGCGATTGCCCAAGTGGCCCTTCAGTCGGGGGGCGAGCCGCCGATAAAGGCCCTATGGGGCAGGCATGGTCGCGACACGAGGGGATCAGATGACGGTCACTTCCAAGCCTCGGGCTGCCGGGCTGGCCGAGCTCCTGCTCGCCCGCCGCCTGGTGACCGAGCAGCAGCTCCAGGAGGCCAAGGACCAGGCCGCCCAGCGGCAGCGGTCGCTCGGCCGCGTGCTGATCGAGCTCGGCTTCGTGACCGAGGCCGGCCTCGTCTCCGTGCTCGCCCAACAGCTCGGGCTCGAGTTCGTCGACCTGACCGAGACCAAGGTGGACGGCTCCGCCGTCGCCCTGGTGCCGGAGCTGGTCGCGCGGCGCCACAACTGCCTCCCGATCGGGTTCGACGACACGGGGCGCCTCGTCGTGGCGATGGCGGACCCCGCCAACGTGGTCGCCGTCGACGACATCCGCGCGATGAGCAAGCGCGACGTCAAGACCGTCGTCGCCACGAAGGCCGACGTCGCCGCCGCGATCGGGCGCCACTACCGCCTCGACCGCACCGCCGAGACCCTGGTCGAGGAGGCCGCCGCCGAGCAGCAGGACGAGCAGGCGCACGACCTCGAGGCGCAGCTGGCGACCGCGGGGGCCGAGGACGCCCCGATCATCAAGCTCGTCAACCTCCTGATCACGCAGGCCGTGCAGGACCGCGCCTCGGACATCCACATCGAGCCGGGCGAGAAGGACCTGCGCGTGCGCTACAGGATCGACGGCGTGCTGCACGAGGTCATGAGCCCGCCGAAGTCGGTCCAGGCCGGCATCACGAGCCGCCTGAAGATCATGGCGGACATCAACATCGCAGAGCGGCGCATCCCACAGGACGGCCGCATCGGCCTCGTCCTGCAGGGCAAGCAGATCGACATCCGCGTGGCCACGCTGCC
>DATADL010000278.1:0-6097 GCA_036258555.1 Actinomycetota bacterium
CGCCGGGTGTTCGGGCCGTCCGCCTAACCTCCGGTCGTGATCGAGGTTAAGGACCGCGACATCCGCGAGCTAGGGGGATGGGAGACCATATTCGGCGGCCGCGAGGATCATTTCTCGAGGCGCGTGAACTACCAAAGGCGCAACTGAGCCGTGACGCAATCGGACTAGGCACGGCCCGCCTTCCGCCTCTTCTCAGACGAAGATCAGGGTTGCGTCGGTGCCCCCTGTCCTACGTCAACTGATCTTGGACATTTTGCCTTCGGCTGATCTTGGACGATGAAGGCCGTCGGCCCTGACCTTTCGCACCGGTCCTTTCCTCATACGTGCCACGGTCTTGATCAGGTGGTTTTGGCTCCAGATCTGGATCGTGGTGTCGTCGACGAACGCATCGACTAAGACGCCCTTATAGGCGTTGCCGACCGAGAACATCTGGTTGTCGACCGAGACGACGCCGTTGGACGCGACCCGCCTTAGTACCCACTGGCCCCGCTGGTCGTCGGCCGACTCGGTCGGCACGGAGACGGCGTCCTTGGCGAGCCCGGGCAGCCTGAAACGATCGGCTGGCGTAACCATCTCCAGGGCCTGGTGGGGCCGCTCGGTGTTGTAGTCGGCGACCCAGGAATCGAGCTTCCCCTGGGCCGCCTCGAGCGACTCAAAGGTGCGGTCGGCGAGGAACTCTTTTCTCAGGGTTTGGTGGAAGCGCTCGATCTTGCCCGTAGTGGTGGGAGATCGTGGCGCAGTCAGGCGGTGTGAGATTCCGTTCTCGCGGCAGATGCGGTCGAACAGCACTTCGGTGTGGTGGACGCCGAACCGACCCGTGAAGACTTTTCCGTTGTCGGTGAGCACCTCGTCGGGAACGCCGTAGGTCTTCATCGCCCTGCTGAAGACCGCACAAACTGCCCGCGCCGTCGCTCTTTGCACCAACCCAGCCGCGACGCAGAAGCGGCTGTGGTCGTCGACGCCGGTGACCACTTTGAGATCGGTCCCGTCGTCTAGCAAGACACCGCCCATGACGTCCATCTGCCATAGCTGCATGGGACGTTCCCGCTCCCAGCGGCGGAACTCGTCGCGCCTCTTCTTGCGCCGGCGCAGCTCGATCAGGTTGTGGCGCCTGAGGCAGCGGTAGATGCTCGACTGCGAAGGCATGGGGTCGACTCCTCGCCGCGCGAGCTGGTGCTCGATCCGCCGCGGCCCCCAACCCGGGTGCTGACGCCGCAGCTCGCAGATGATGGCCTCGAGCTCGGCCGAGATCTGATGAGCGCAGCTGGCCGGTCGGTGAGAGCGATCGGCGAGTGCCGCTAGGCCGCCCTGCTCATAGCGGGCGATCCAGTTGTGGACGCTTTGGCGGGCGACGCCGAGCCTGTCGGCGACCTCGGTCACCTTCCAGCCGTCCTGGACGACGGCCATGACTGCCTGGTAGCGCTGCTCCATGACGCTGAGCTCCACCAACACCGCCCACCTCCTTGCCCGAGGACCCTCGGGGTCAGGAGATGCCAGGTGTCAAACATCACCCGAATGCAGTGTCAAAGATCAGCCGAAACACCTGTCCAACATCAGCCGAAGCTCTGTCAAAGCTCAGGTGACCACGGAATGTCCAGCATCAAGCGAAGCACGACAGGTGGCGTGGGTCGCCAGGGAATCGAACCCTGAACCTACGGATTAAGAGTCCGTTGCTCTGCCAATTGAGCTAGCGACCCGCCGGCCAGACTACAACGGGGTTCGCCGCGACAAACAAGCCAGCGCGTCACAGGTAGTGCCCCCCGCGCGCCGTCGACTCCAGGTCCGGCCCCCTCGCGTCGGGCACCGGAAGGTCCTCCGGCAGAAGCGTCTTCACGGCCGAGGCGTCCACCGTCCCGTCTCCTGCCGTCAGGCGAAGCGCCTGGCGGCCGAGCGCGCGCTCGAACACCGTCCTCACGTGGCGCCCGTTGCCGAAGCCCGGCCCCCGCGGCGTCGACGCGAGGAGCTCGCGGACTCGCTCCACCACGCCGGGCGCCAGCATGATCCCCGTCTTCTCGGCGATCGAGGCGAAGATCGCGACGAGGTCGTCGTCGGTGTAGTCGGGGAACCTGATCCGGCGCGCGAAGCGCGACGACAGGCCAGGGTTCGACGACAGGAACCGGTCCATGTCCTCCTCGTAACCCGCCACGACGACGACGAGGTCGCTGCGATGGTCCTCCATCAGCTTGACCAGCGTCGCGATCGCCTCGTGCCCGAAGTCCTCCTCGCTGCGCTCCGGTGCGAGCGCGTACGCCTCGTCGATGAAGAGCACCCCGCCGAGGGCTCGCTCGACCGCGGCCCGGACCAGCGGTGCGGTCTGCCCGATGTAGCGCGCCACGAGATCGACGCGCGCGACCTCTACCAGATGCCCCGACGAGAGGAGGTCGAGCGACTGGTAGATCCGGGCGAGGAGCCGAGCAACCGTCGTCTTCGCGGTTCCAGGGTTCCCGGTGAACGCGAAGTGGCGGGTGGGAGGCGGGACCTTGACCCCGGCCTCGCGGCGCAGCCTTTCTGCCTTCGCCTCGGCCGCCAGCAGCCGGACCTCTTCCTTCACGTCCTCGAGCCCCACGAGGTCGTCGAGATCCGCGAACGGGTCTCCTTCGACCTGCGCCCCGGCGATGTCTTCGGGCAGGTCCTCGGCGTCCACCACCGGGCGGTCTTCGCCCGTTCGCGACCGAGCCCGCTCGACCGCCTCGACGGCGAGCGCGCCCACGAGGTGCCCGTTGCGAAGGTTGCGGAACGGCCGCATCACGGCGAGCCTGCGCGCGGCCTCGTCGGCGGTGCCGGCGTCCACGCCCGCTCCCAGGCGCGTGACCTTGCCGACGAAGACCTCACGGAACGTCTCCTCGTCGAAGTCGCGCGTGCGCACGACGCGGAACGCCCGGGCCAGGATGGGATCCGTAGCGAAGACGACGGAGTCGCGGTCGGCGTCGCAGAGCGCCACGACGTGGAGCTGCGGGCGCGACTCGAGCGCGCGCAGCAGCTCTTCGGCTACCGCGGCCCCCGCGCCTCCCTCCGCCAGTACCTCGTCGAGGTCCTGTAGCACCAGCAGGCGGACGCCGTCACACCTGTCCATCTCGTGGCGCAGCAGCTCGACGGCGCCGGACACCGTTCTTTCGGTGACCATCGCCGCCGGCAGCCACACCGGCGGTTGCGCGAACCCCCGCGTCTTCAGCACGTCCGCCAGCGCGTCTACCGCCAGTCCCTTGCCGGTGCCGGCCGGCCCCGCGACGAGGACCCTGATCGGGCCCCCTGAAGCAGCGACCTCGTCGAGCGTCGTTTCCAGCTCCGACTGCCCCACGATCCCGGCGACGACCGGCGCCGCAGCTCCCGACGCCGACGTCACCGTGCGAGGTCGCTCCTGTGCCGGCTGCCGCCCCGCGAAACGGGTCTCCAGCGCGTTGGAAAGGGGCCGGGTCGCGAGCAGGGCGCGGACGTTCCACTCGAACGTCGACACCGGGACCCACACCGTGCCTTGGGGCAACGTGGCGCGCCCCGGCAGACCGTGGAGCGCTCCCGTCAGCCGCATCGCCATGTCGAGCCAGGCCCGGCACGCGGGGAGCTCGCCGCGGATCGTGGCGCGCACCAGCCACCGAGCCGTCGAGTCCCGCCACGCGTCCGGGGAGAACCCGGGGCGGAGCGAGCGGTGGCTCTCTTCGACGCGGGCGGACATCTCATCCGTGGCGGCGAGCGCCAGCTCTGCCGGCACCTCGTCCATCCCCGCCGCGAGGACGAGCTCGGCGACCGCCACCTCCAACTCGTCCCCGTCGCCGACCGCGGCGCGCAGATACGGATGGACGTCGGCGAAGCCGTCGAGGATCCACGTGAGGTAGCCCACCGGGCCCGCGAGCTCGGGCAACGCGAGCATCGTCGGCTCGTCCGCCGTGCGCGCCCATTCGTCCGCCAGCGTGTCCACCGGGTCCCGCAGGTCCTGCTCGTTCCCGGCGCGCGCGTCGAACAGCCGCGCCAGCCCGATGCGGCGCTGTTCGACCGGTTCGATCCCGCTGAAGACGTCGACGAGGGAGCGCAGGATCTCGAAGGCGGTTTTCCGCCTGTCGGGGTCGTCGCCTGCAGTCGTGGGGAGCAGCCATCCCGGCGGGCGCCACGCGCCGTCCTGCGTGCGCAGGTAGTTCCACGAGGGTGTCCAGGTCGCGGGCTGCGTCCGATACGCGTCGAAGACCGACCAGAGCATGTCCCCCCAGTAGCCGGACCGGACCGCGCAGCCGCCGAACAGGAACGCGAGCATCAGGTCGAGCGTCTCGGGGACGCCGTTCGTCGGGCTGCGGAACCCGTGGCTGCCCTGCGCCACCCAATCGGCGATCCGTTCGTCCGCAACGGCGCGGTCGACTGCTTGCTGCAGCGATTCCAGGAAACCGTCCGGCATCCTCCACGGCAGCGACGCGTAGAGGTCCAGGACGGGCTCTTTCGAGAAGCACGCAGCGAGCTCGTCGGGAACGTCGAGCCGGATCACACCGGAACCATAGAGCGATCCGTCGTGGCCAATAGCGAGTTGGGGCGACCGACCGGATTCGAACCGGCGACATCCTGGACCACAACCAGGTGCTCTAACCAGGCTGAGCTACGGCCGCCATGAGGCCCACCCAGCCTAGCAGCGGCCCGCCGCCCGGCGAAGACCGAGGCTACGCGCCCCCGCCCATCGGGGCGGGCGGGACGTCGGCTGCCGGGGCGGCCCGCAGCGCGTCGCGCCGTGCGTACAGGTACAACAAACCCAGACCGCCAAGCGCGACGAGAGACGCGACCCTGAACGAGCCCGCGTAGCCGAACGCGGCGGCGACGCCGCCGAGCGAGACCGCCCCCAACCCGAAGGCCAGGTCGAAGAACGCCGTGAACGTCCCCACCACAGCGCCTCTCTCCGACGCTGGTGCGCCGCGCACCGCTATCGACATGAGAGCCGGGAACGCCAGAGCCTGGCCGATCCCGAAGATCGCTCCTCCGACGAACAGCCCCGCGGCCGCGTCGACGAAGCCCATGATCGCCATGCCCAGTGCAGAGGCCGTCAGCGCGAGGCGCGACGTCAACCTCGTACCCAGCCGGTCCGGGATCTGCGCGCCGAACAGACGCAGCGCGAGGACGAGCCCGCTGTAGGTCGCGAACACGTAGCTCGAGCCCTCGAGGCCCAGCTCCCGCGCGTACAACGGCACGAAGGTCGAGAACCCCGCGAGGCCCCACACGCTGGCGGCGAGCACGGTCCCCGGGACCAGCGCAGCCCGGTGGATCAGCGGCGCGGCGCCGGGGACGACGTCGCGCGGCCGCGTGTCGGGCACCTTCCAGCCGAGCAGCAACGCGACTCCCGCGGCCCCCGCGGCCAGCAGCCAGGCGGCGGAGTAGCGATCGTCGCCCAGGGCGGCCTCGCCGAGGATCGGCCCGATAGCCATGCCGGCGTACAGCGCAAGCGAGAAGAAGCTGAGCGCTTCGCCGCGGCGCTCGTCGGGCGCGATGTCGTTGATCGCCGACGCGGCCCCCACGTAGAAGAACGCCTCTCCGGCTCCCGTCACGAGCCGCAGCAACAGCAGCGGCACCAGCGACGAGACGAGCGTGTATCCCGCGACGGACGCGGTCACGAGCCCTGCTCCGGCTACCAGGAGCAACCGGCGGCCGCGCTCGTCGCTCAAGCGGCCCGAGTACGGACGGAGCAGCACGGCCGACAGGCTGAACGCGCCGATGCCGAGCCCTACCGCGACGTCGCCTCCGCCGAGGGGGCCCTCGACGTACAACGGAAGCGTCGGGATCAGCGCGCCCACGGACACGAAGTAGGCGAACGTCGACAGCGTTATCAGCACGAAGACGGGAGTAACGAGGCGCGGGCGGGCCGCGGTCTCGGAACGCTCGACCGACCGGGTTGCCATCCGTGGTGCCAACGCAGGGCGCCCGCCCCCGATTCCGGACAGTAGGGTCGCCGCATGAGCGCCTTCGGCGAGGAGTACGCGGCCACTCGGGCCCGCATCTTCGACCTCGTCCGGGACCTCGGCGACGAACAAGCCTCCCGGCGCGTCCCGGCTTGCCCGGACTGGACCGTCCACGACGTCGTCGCCCACCTCACCGGCATCGCGGTGTACGCGACGAGGGGCGAGCTCGAAGG
>DATADL010000279.1:0-10481 GCA_036258555.1 Actinomycetota bacterium
GGCCTCCTTGCGGGCCCGGGACAAAAGCTCGTCCCGGTCGCGGGTCATCCAGCGCGCCTGACGGACCTCGTCGGGGACCTCCTCTTTCATCTGCGCCAGCATCTCGAGGAACTCGTCCCTGTTGATGACGACCGACGAGGACAGAGGCACGGACTTCGCCTCCTCGATCAACACCTGCATCTCGTCGATCCGTTCGATGAGGTCCATGGAGTCGCTACCTTTCCGGCTTTTCGAGGAGATCGTCGGGGTGTGAGGACCTACAGCATGCCATGCCGCCCGGCCCCGAATCCTCCCGGACGGCGTCCCCGTCACCCACCGAAACGGACTTTCAGGGCATTCGCGACACCCTCCGGGACGAGCCCGTCGACCGAGCGGCCGAAGCGCGCTACCTCGCGCACGAGGCTGGAGGAAAGGAAGGCCCAGGACGCCTTCGCAGGGACGAAGAAGGTGTCGAGCCCCGGCGACAGCGCCTCGTTCATCTGGGCCATCTGGAGCTCGTAGTCGTAGTCGGAGACGGCGCGCAGCCCCTTCACCACGACGGTGACGCCGCGCTCGCGGGCGAAGTCCACGAGAAGGCCGTCGAACGACTCGACCTCGACGTTGTCGAGATGTGCGACGGCCTCGCGCAACAGCGCCACGCGCTCGTTGCCCGAGAACAGCGGTTGCTTCGAGGGGTTGACGATGACGGCCGCGATCACGCGGTCGAAGTGCCGGGAGGCGCGCTCTATGACGTCGACGTGCCCGTTGGTCGGCGGGTCGAACGACCCCGGGCACAGCGCCGTCACGTCCCTGGCCGGGCCCGCCGAGCCGGCCCGCGCGTCGTCAGCCGTCCTCTTCCTCCTCGTGCGCGAACACGAGGATGCGGGACTGGCCGTACTCGCGCTCCCACAGCAGCCGCAGGCCGAGGGGCTTGAGCTTCCCCTCCTTGGCGGGACGGTGGACGACTATGCGCCCCTCGTCGGACAGGAAGCCGAGCATCACGAGCGACTCCAGGTCGGCGCGGACGCCCGCCAGGGGCATCGAGTAAGGGGGGTCGAGGAAGACGAGGTCGACGCGCTCGTCGGCGCCGAGCTGGAGCGTCGAGCCGACATCGGCCCACGTCACCTCGGCCTTCTTGCCGAGGCCGGTGGTCTCGATGTTCTCCTCGAGCTTCACGATGGCGTCGCGGGCGCTCTCGACGAAGCGAGCGCGCTTCGCACCGCGAGACAGCGCCTCGAGCCCGAGCGACCCCGACCCGGCGTAGAGGTCGAGCACGACGAGCCCGTCGAGGTCGCCGAGCGAGGAGAAGACCGATTCCTTCATGCGGTCGGTCATCGGCCTCGTCCCGAGGCCCGGCGACTTCAGCCGGCGACCCTTCGCCTTGCCCGCGATGACTCTCATGACACCAACCTATCCAACCGGGACGCCGCGCGTGAGCTGAGGTATCGACCGGCGCACCCACGGGGCATCAACCCGCGCACCGGCGGCGCTCGACCCGCGCACCAGCGGCGCTCAGCCCGCGCACCGGCGGCGCTCAGCCCGAGTGGACTACGTCGAGGGCCTGGTCCGGGAACCGTGCGTGCATCTCCCGGGCCAGCTCGGAGTGCTCGTAGGCCCGCAGCTCGGGGTCCTCGTCCAGGATCGCGACCGCCATCGCGCGCGCCTTCTGGATCACGTCCTGGTGCTGCAGCACCCGGGTCATCTTGAGCTGCGGCATCCCCGACTGACGGGCCCCGAAGAGCTGGCCTTCGCCGCGGTGCCTGAGGTCGACCTCCGCCAGCTCGAACCCGTCGCCGCTCGACTCGACCGCCCTCAAGCGCTCCGCAGCGAGGGCGATGGCCGGCTCCGGCTTCGTGAGGTCGAGGTCGGTCGCGAGCACGCAGTACGACGCGTGGGAGCCGCGACCGATGCGCCCGCGCAGCTGATGGAGCTGCGCGAGCCCGAAGCGGTCCGCGTCCTCGATCAGCATCACGGTCGCGTTGGGGACGTCGACCCCGACCTCGATCACCGTCGTCGCGACCAGCACGTCGGTCGTGCCGTCGCGGAACGACGTCATCGCGGCTTCCTTGTCGGCCGACTTCATGTCGCCGTGCACGAGGCCCACGCGGAGATCCGGGAAGACCTCCTCCGCGAGCCTCTTCGCCTCGGCCTTCGCGCTGCGCAGCTCGGTCTTGTCCGACTCGTCGCGCAGCGCGTAGACGACGAACGCCTGCCGGCCCGCCGCGACCTCGCGCCGGATCAGGTCGTACGCCTCCTCGCGCTCGCCCGCCAGGGCGGCGACGCGGGTCTCTATCGGCTTGCGGCCCTTCGGGAGCTCGTCGAGGATCGAGACGTCGAGGTCCCCGTAGATCGTCACCGCGAGCGTGCGCGGGATCGGCGTCGCCGTCATGACGAGGATGTCCGGCTCGCCCTCGGCCCCCTTCTCGCGCAGCGTCTTGCGCTGGTGGACGCCGAAGCGATGCTGCTCGTCCACGACCGCGATGCCGAGCCGGCGGAACTCGACCGCCTCCTGGATGAGCGCGTGGGTCCCGAGCAAGAGGTCCACCTCGCCGCGCGCCACCTCTTCGAGGATCGTCCGGCGCTGCGCCGCCGGCGTCGACCCGGTCAGGAGCCGCACGACCGGCCGCCGCGACACGCCGGCGAAGAGGTTCGCGCGCTCGGCCTCGCCGAACGCGCGGTCGAGGAGCTCGCCGACCGTCAGGTGGTGCTGTTCGGCGAGCACCTCCGTCGGGGCCATGAACGCGGCCTGGTAGCCCCCCTCGATCGCGATCAGGCACGCGTAGAGCGCGACCACGGTCTTGCCCGACCCGACCTCGCCTTCGACGAGCCGGTGCATCGGATGCGCCTTCGACATGTCGGCGGCGACCTCGCCGCACGCCCGTCGCTGCGCGCGGGTGAGCTCGAAGGGAAGCTCGGCCACGAAGGTCTCGGCGAGCGACGCCGGGCCGGGAGGCTCGTGGGCGATGCCCTGGACGGTCCTCTCCAGCTTCCGCTTGCGGTAGACGAGCCCGAGCTGGAGCGTGAAGACCTCGTCGAACACGATCCTCCGGCGCGCGCCGATGACGTCGTCGCGCGAGTCGGGGAAATGGATGAGCCGGATCGCGTCGGACCGGCTCATCAGGCCGAGGCCGCGGAACAGCGACTCCGGCAGGGGGTCGAGGATCGCGCCGTGCCGCGCCAGCGCGTCCCACATCAGCTTGCGCAGCTGGTCGCTCGTCAGGTCCGCGGTCGCCGGGTAGATGGGGACGATCCTGCCGACGTTGAACGGCTCCGCTCCCGTCCGGACCCTCTCGAAGCGCGGGGCGCTCATCTGCAGGCGCCCGCGGAACAGCCCGAGCTTCCCGTAGAAGAACGCCACCGTGCCGGGCTGGAGGGCGCGCACGACCCATTCCTGGTTGAACCAGGTCACGTCGACGGCGCCGGTCTCGTCCGCTATCTGGCCCTTGATCATGGTCTTGTTGGACTTCGTCCTGAAGGGCCGGTTCATCTTCGTGACCGTGGCGTGCACCTGCACCTCGCCCTCGTGACCTTCGGCGGCGAGCCGCCTGAGGTCGGCGATGGTCCGCAGCTGCGTGCGGTCGACGTGGTAGCGCGGATAGTGCTGCAGGAGGTCCTGGACGGAGCCGATGCCGAGCTTCCCGAGCGCTTCCGCGCGCTTGCCGGTCACCGGCAGAGGCGTCGCGGCCCGCCCCGACGCGTACAGCTCGAGGCCCTTCGGGCGGGCGCGGACGGTCTGGCTCACGGGGTCAGGTTATGGGGCGGGCGCCGGATTTTGGTACCCTCGCCCCCCTATGGCTTCCGTATGCGACATCTGCGGCAAGACGCCGGGGTTCGGGAACAACATCTCGCACTCCCACAGGCGCACGCGCCGCCGGTGGAACCCGAACATCCAGAAGATGCGAGTGGTCGTCGGCGGCGCCCCCAAGCGGCTGTCCGTCTGCACGAAGTGCCTCAAGGCCAACAAGGTCGCACGCTAGACCGAGCGCCGCTGGCTCGGACTGTTTAGCGGGCGTCGCCGCACGGGTAACCCCCGCGCGATGCCGGACCTCACGAAAGTCGCCGACCAGGCAAAGCTGCGCGTCGAGAAGGCGCGCGCCAGCTACGGGCTCGTCGACGTCGTGGTGCGCACGTTCAAGCGGTTCTCCGAGGACGACGGCGGCTTCTACGCGGCGGCCCTCACCTACTACGTCTTCTTCTCGATGTTCCCGTTGCTCATCTTCGCCACGGCGGTGCTGGGCTTCGTCACCCAGATCTCGCCCGACGTCGAGAAGACCCTGCTGGAGGAGGGCCTGGCCAACTTCCCGCTGATCGGCAGCATCATCGAGCAGGACGTGCTCGCCGACGTCCGCCGCGCGGCGGGAGGGCTGGCCGCGCTGAGCATCGTGCTCGCGCTCTATTCCGGGAGCGGCGCGGTCGTCTCCCTCGGACACGCCCTCAACAAGATCCACCGCGTCGA
Source organism: Actinomycetota bacterium (assembly GCA_036258555.1). Classification (GTDB taxonomy): domain Bacteria; phylum Actinomycetota; class CADDZG01; order CADDZG01; family WHSQ01; genus JALZEG01. The sequence continues at coordinate 4,436 of DATADL010000279.1, forward strand.
GAACGAGGGGAACTTCTTCGTGAAGCGGCTGGACGCGCTGAAGTGGCTCGGGTTGTTCGCGCTGATGGTCGTCGGGTCCGTGACCGTCGCGGGATGGGCGCGATGGGTCCCGGGGTGGGGCGCGACGATCGTGAGCCTGCTCGTGGGCTTCGGGCTCAACCTCGCGATCTTCGCCACGGCGTTCAAGTTCCTGCCGCGCATCCGGCGCTCGTGGGGGGAGGTCTTGCCCGGCTCGGTGATCGCCGCCGCCGTCTTCGAGCTCCTCAAGTGGTTCGGCACGATCTACCTGAGCCGGGGCGCCGAGACGAGGAGCGCTACCTTCGGCGCGTTCGCGACGGCGGCGGGGCTCCTCGTCGCGAGCTATCTGCTCGCCCAGATCACGCTCCTCGCCGCCGAGGTCAACGCCGTACTCGCCGAGCGCCGGTTGACGCGACAATCGCTGGTCGAGGGATAGGAGGGATCGTGGCCGAAAGACCGAGAGCGCAAGACCTCTACACGGGCAACGGGACCGGGGCCGAGAAGTCCGCGGGCCGGCTGATGAAGGAGGTCACCGAGGACCTCTCGACGCTGATCCGCAAGGAGATCGAGCTCGCGAAGCAGGAGGTCGGCCAGTCGGTCGCCACGAAGGTCAAGGGCGTCGTGGTCATCCTGGTGGCGGGGGTCTTCGCCTTCTTCGCGCTGATCTTCGCACTGCTGGCGATCCGCGACGGCTTCGACGAGTTCCTGCCGACTTGGGCCGCCGACCTCGCCACGATGGGTGTGCTGCTGCTGTTCGCCGCGCTGGCAGGGCTCGTCGCGAAGAGCAAGCTGACCGCGCCGGTCACGGCGGAGATGACGAAGCAATCCCTCAAGGACGACGCCGAGCTGGTCAAGTCCCTGGGGCGGAGATAGGAGAGCGCATGGGCAAGGACGCCCGCCAGACACTGGGTGAGATCGAAGAGACGCGCGAGGACCTCGCGCGCAAGGTCGACGAGCTGGTCGACAGGGCGAAGGTCGAGGCCGGCGAGATCGGCAAGAAGCTCGCGGTCGGCGCGGCGGCGCTCGCCGGGCTGCTGATCGTCGGCATGATCGCGAAGCGCCGCGTCCGCTAGCCCCGAGTGAGCGAGCCCGAGCCCGAGCGCACTCGGCCGTTCCCCGCCCCCGTGCGGATGGACGGCTACCTCGCATGGACGTGGAGGCTGTTCCGCGCGTGCGGGCTGCGCCTGGCACCCCTCTACGTGGCCGGCGTCGCCACCGTCCTCCTTCTCCACTTCGGCGTCGTCGTCTTCATGCTCGAGGTCCTCGAGGTCGCCGAGAGCGTGGAAGCGCTCGCCGCGAGCTTCGCGGCGCAGGTCACGTTCTCGACCGTGGGAGGCACGCTCCTCGCGGCGATCGCCGCGCCGGTTTTCGTCGAGCAGGTCGCCGGGCACCGCGCCGGAACCGACTCGGGGTGGCGAAGGCTCCGCCCGAAGCTCGGCCACGTCGTGGTCTCCGGTCTGTACGTCGCCATGCCTCTGCTGATGCTCGTGCTGTTCGTCGGTCAGATCACGCAGCTGGCGCTGCTCCCCGCGGTGCTCGGCCCCCCCGTCCTCGTGCACGCGATCGTGTGGGAGAAGCTCTACTTCCGCGACGCGGCGACGCGGGCCAAGAACCTCCTCGCGGGGCAATGGGGGCGCGTGCTGTCCGCGCTCGTCGTGCTGGCGGTCGGCCCCGCGTTGCTGCAGCTGGTCGTGCTGGCGCTGCTGGACCAGGTCCTGCCCGACCTCACCCGCGGGGGTCTCGCCGGGTCGTTGTGGGCCGCGCTCACGATCGCCGCGACGACCGCGCCCGTGTGGCTGTTCACGTCGGCGGCCGGGACCGTCGCGTACCTGGACCTGAGGGCGCGCTTCGAGGAGCTCGATCCCGAGGCGCTGGAGGCCGAGGTGGCCGCGGCTACGGCAGAGGAAGCTCCCAGCCCGGGTTGACCGGGCCGTAGCCGGCGCCTATCCGCAGCGAGCGCTCGATCGCCCCCGAGACGAACCGCTTGGCGGCGCCGACCGCGTCCACCGTCGAGTCGCCGTGCGCCAGGCGCGCCGCTATCGCCGCCGAGAGCGCGCAGCCCGTCCCGTGCGTGTCCTTCGTGTCGAACCGCGGCCCCCGTAGCTCCGAGAATTCCTCGCCGTCGTAGAAGAGGTCGGTCGACCAGTCGTCGCCGGCGGAGTGACCGCCCTTCACGAGGACGGTGCGGGGGCCGAGCGCGTGGATCGTCCGCGCGGCTTCCTTCATCTCCGCCGCCGTCTCGATCGCCTCCGCCCCGACCAGGGTCGCCGCCTCGTGCAGGTTCGGCGTCACGACCTCGGCGAGCGGCAGCAGCGACTCCTTCACGGCGCCGACCGCGTCCTCCGCCAGCAGCCGGTCGCCGTGCTTGCTGACCGCCACGGGGTCGACGACGAGCCTCGTGATCTCGAAGGCCTCGACCGCCTTCGCCACCGCCTCGACGAGCGGAGCCGACGCGAGCATCCCCGTCTTCGCCGCGTCGACGCCGATGTCGGTGGCGACTGCCTCGACCTGTTGCACGACGAAGGCCGGGTCGACCTCGTGCACGCCAGTGACCGCGACCGTGTTCTGCGCGGTCAGCGCGGTGATCGCGCTCATGCCGTGGCACCCCAGCGCGAAGAACGTCTTCAGGTCGGCTTGTATCCCGGCTCCACCACCGGAATCCGACCCGGCGATCGTCAGAGCCCGCGGCAGGTCCCTTACCGGCCGCGCAGGTGATCCCATCCGCGTTCCCTCCCCAGCTCTTCCAGGTCCTCGTCGCCGAACAGCAGCGCGGGCCCCTCCGTGACCTCGCCGACGATCGTGACGCCTTCCGGCGGCTCGGCGTCCGGGGGCAGCGTCGCGAGCAGCTCGAAATCCTCTCCGCCCAGGATCGCATCCTTCACCTCGGCCGCCCGTCCCAGGGCCGGATCGAGGGGGACCGCCGACGGGTCGACGACGCAACCGGCGCCGGACGCCCGCATCAAGCGCGTGAGGTCGATCGCGAGCCCGTCGGAGACGTCGATCATCGCCGTCGCGCCGGCCTCGGCCAGCGCCAGGCCCTCCTCCACGCGCGCGCGCGGCCGGAGATGCCGCTCCACGAGGGCTCGCGACTCGTCGCCGCGGCCCTCCCGAAGCAAGGTCAGCCCGGCCGACGACCCGCCGATGCTTCCCGTCAGGCAGATGCGATCGCCCGGCCGGGCACCGCTGCGGGTCACGGTCCGCTCTCCGGGCTCGCCGATCAGGGTGATGCCGATCATCACGACGGGTGCGGCGCTGATGTCCCCGCCGACGAGTGCTACGTCCCATTCGCGCGCCGCAGCGGCGAGCCCCCCGGCCAGCCCCTCGACCAGCTCGACGCGCGTCGACGCCGGAAGCGCCAGCGTCCCCACCCCGTACGCCGGGCGCGCGGCCATCGCGGCGACGTCCGAGACGTTCACGGCCAGGGCCTTCCAACCGACGTCGGACCCGCTGCAATAGGAGAGGTCGAAGTCGTGTCCCTCTACCATCGTGTCCGTCGTGACGATCGCCCCGCGCACGACGGCCGCGTCGTCCCCGGACCACAGCTCGCCGGGCGGGGGGCCGGGCAGGCGTGAGGTCAGGAGCGCGATCACCCCCGCCTCGCCGAGTTCGGATACCGTTCGCGCCTCTGAGGTCACGACCGGAGGGAGGCGCGCGTGGCAGTCCTGAACACGATCGAGCTGACCGGCGTCTCCGCCGAGAGCTGGGGGGACGCGGCCCGCCAGGCGCTGAAGGAGGCGTCGCGCACGATCCGGCGCATCAACAAGCTCCACGTGCTGTCGACCTCTGCAGTCGTGGAGGACGGCGTGATCGCGGAGTACCACACCGAGGTGCGCATCTTCTTCGAGATCGAGAGCTAGTCGGCCCTCGGGCCCGCGTCGACCACTTCGGCGGGCACGGAGTCCACGAACCGCTCGAAGTTCTTCACGAACATCCGCGCAAGCTCGCGCGCCTTGTCCTCGTACGCCTCGGGGTCGTCCCACGTCGACTGCGGGTCGAGCACGTCGGCGGAGACGTCGGGACAGCTCACCGGCACGTCGAGGTTGAAGATCGGGTGGTTGCGCGTCTCGACGTCGTCGAGCGCGCCGGACGTCGCGGCGCGCACCATCGCACGCGTCGCGGGAAGGCTCATCCGCTTGCCGACGCCGAACGGTCCCCCCGTCCATCCGGTGTTCACGAGGAACACTCGCGCTCCGTGCTTCTCGATGCGCCGGCCCAGCATCTCCGCGTACGTGCTCGGGCGCAGCGGGAGGAACGGCGATCCGAAGCACGTGGAGAACGTCGCCTCGGGCTCGGCCCCCAGCCCCGCCTCGGTCCCCGCGAGCTTCGCGGTGAACCCCGACAGGAAGTGGTACATCGCGCCCTCGGCGGACAGCCGGGAGATCGGGGGCAGGACGCCGAACGCGTCGGCGGTGAGGAACACGATCGTCTCGGCGTGGCCGGCGCGGCCCTCGGGCACGAACCCCGGGATGAACTCGAGGGGGTAGGCGACCCTGGTGTTCTCGGTGATCGAGGCGTCGTCGTAGTCGACCTGACGCGTGGCCTCGTCGACCACGACGTTCTCGACGACCGAGCCGAAGCGGATCGCCGCCCAGATCTGCGGCTCGTTCTCCTGCGACAGCCGGATGCACTTGGCGTAGCAGCCGCCCTCGAAGTTGAAGACGCCGTTGTCGGACCAGCCGTGCTCGTCGTCGCCGATCAGACGCCGCTCCGGGTCCGCCGACAGCGTCGTCTTGCCGGTCCCCGACAGCCCGAAGAACAGCGCGACGTCGTTCTCCGTGCCGAGGTTGGCGGAGCAGTGCATCGGCAGCACGCCGCGCTCCGGCAACAGGTAGTTCGCGGACGTGAATATCGACTTCTTGATCTCACCGGCGTAGTGCGTGCCGCAGATCAGGACCTGCTTGCGCTCGAGGTCGACCCCGACGAACGCGTTGGAGTTCGTGCCGTCGCGCTCGGGGACCGCGTCGAACGTCGGCGCCGAGAGCACGACGAACTCGGGCTCGAACCCTTCCAGCTCGTCGGGCTCGGGACGGCGGAAGAGCTGCTTCGCGAACAGCGCGTGCCAGGCGAGCTCGGCGATCACTCGCAGCCGGATGGAGTGCTCCGGGTCCGCGCCGACGAAGCCGTCGACGACGAACAGCTCGCGCCCCTCCATGTGCGCCCGCACCCTGTCGTGGAGCGCGTCGAACTGCGACGGCTCGAACGGCTGGTTCACGGGGCCCCACTCGATCTTGTCCTTCGACGCGCCGTGCGACACGAAGAAGCGGTCCTTCGGCGACCTCCCGGTCCTCTCGCCCGTCTTCGTCACGAGCGCGCCCGACTGCGCAAGCAGGCCCTCGTCTCGGCTAACGGCCATCTCCACGAGCGCGGGAGCGCTCGGGTTCAGGTGTACGCGACCGGGACGCTCGATCCCCGCTAGCGAGGCGGATGGCATGACTTCGGGCTCCTTGTGGTGTCTGAGAGGGACGCCCGAGCCTACCGGAAGGCGTTGAAGGGGGCCCTGCTAGACTCCCCCGCACCCAAACGAACGCACGAGCAGGCGAACGGAAGGAGCAACGTGCCAGCCGTCCAGGCGTACATCCTCATCCAGACCGAAGTCGGCAAGGCCGCTCAGGTCGCGCGCGAGGTCAGGGACATCGAAGGCGTCGACGCGGCGGAGGACGTGACGGGCCCGTACGACGTCATCGTCCGCGCGAGCGCGCCCAACGTCGACGACCTGGGCAAGCTGGTCGTGGCGAAGATCCAGGCGGTCGAGGGCATCACGCGCACGCTGACGTGCCCCGTCGTCCACCTCTAGGAACAGCGTGAGCGCCGACCCGCGGCGCAGCAGTAAGGGTTTCTCGACGCGCGCCGTCCACCGACGGCCGGTTCCCGACCAGGACGGAACGCCGCTCGTACCTCCGATCGACATGTCGTCGACGTACTCGTTCGACGACACGGACGCGTTCGCGAAGGCGTCGGAGCAGCGCGTGGGTGCGGGCTACGTCTACACGCGCTGGGCGAACCCGACCGTGGACGCGTTCGAGGCCGC
>DATADL010000280.1:0-14754 GCA_036258555.1 Actinomycetota bacterium
CTCGTGCGCGAGGACCTGTGGCTGACGATGGCGTGGTCGGGCGACGTGTTCCAGCTCCAGTTCGACAAGCCCGAGCTCGAGTTCGTCGTCCCCGAGGAGGGCGGCATCCTGTGGGTCGACAACATGGCGATCCCGCAGAACGCCGAGAACCCGATCGACGCCATGGCGTTCATGGACTTCGTCTACGACCCGAAGGTCGCCGCCCAGATCACGGCGTGGGTCAACTACATCTGCCCGGTGCCCGAGGCCCAGGACATCCTGAAGAAGGCCAACGACTCCTACACGAAGTCGGTCGCGAAGAGCCCGCTCGTCTTCCCGACCCCCGAGATGGAGTCGTTGCTCTACCACTACAAGGACCTGGACGAAGAAGAAGAGGAGGCGTGGAACGACCTCTTCGGCGAGGTCGTCCAGGGTTGAGCGCGGGCGGGGCCGGCGGTTGAGGCGCCGGCTGACGCCGTACCTCCTGACGCTGCCGGGGGCCGCGTGGCTCCTGGTGTTCTTCCTCGTGCCGATGGTCACGATGCTGTCGGTGTCGCTGCAGGAGGGATCGCTCGAGGAGGGCTACCGCTTCACGGGCCACTGGCAGACCTACACGGAGGCCCTCGGGAAGTTCGACACGCAGCTGCTGCGTTCGATCTGGTACGGCGCGATCGTCACCGTCGTCACGCTCGTCGTGAGCTACCCGATGGCGTACTGGATCGCGCTCCGAGGCGGACGGCGCAAGAACCTCTACCTGCTGCTGATCCTGCTCCCGTTCTTCACGCCCTTCATCATCCGGACGCTGTCGTGGAAGTTCATCCTCGCCGACGAGGGCATCTTCCTCGGCGCGCTGAAGGACTGGGGGGTGCTGCCCGACGCGTACCAGGTGCTCGCGACCTCGACGGCGGTGGTCGCGGGGATGATCTACAACTTCCTGCCGTTCATGGCGCTGCCGCTGTACGTCGCGCTCGAGCGCCTCGACCCCGCGATGCTCGACGCGGCCGCGGACCTGTACTCGAGCCGCCGCCAGGCGTTCCGCGAGGTGACCCTCCCGCTGTCGATGCCCGGCGTCTTCGCCGGGTGCCTGTTGACGTTCATCCCGGCCGTGGGCGACTTCGTCAACGCGACGTTCCTCGGGGGCGTGAACACCACGATGATCGGCAACGTCATCCAGCGGGAGTTCCTGACGAACAACGACTATCCGGAAGGCGCCGCGATCTCGTTTTTGTTGATGGCGGCGATCCTCGTGGGCGTCCTGCGGTACGTGCGCAAGATGGGGGCCGAGGAGCTGACGGTATGAGGCGGCGCCGGTTCAACTTCCTCCCGCTCTACACGGGCGCGGTGATCGCGTACCTCTTCGTCCCGATCGTCGTGATGATCCTGTTCGGCTTCAACGACCCGAGGGGCCGCTTCAACTTCGCGTGGCAGGGCTTCACGCTCCAGTGGTACCGCGAGCTCTTCGACATCCCGGAGCTGACGACGGCGCTGAAGAACTCACTGCTGGTCGCTGGGTCCAGCACGCTCGTTGCGACGGTCCTCGGCACGATGGTCGCGCTCGCGCTGAGCCGCTATCGGATGCGGGGGCGCGGCGCGCTCAACGTGTTCGTGTTCCTGCCGATGGCGACGCCCGAGATCGTCCTCGGCGTGTCGTTGCTGTCGCTGTTCGTGACGCTGGGAGTTGCCCGGGGGTTCGCGACGATCGTGATCGCCCACATCCTGTTCTCGATCTCGTACGTAGTCGTCACGGTGCGGGCGCGCCTCGCGGGGCTCGACCACAGCCTCGAGGACGCGGCCGGGGACCTCGGCGCGACCCCGTGGACGACGTTCTGGACCGTGACGTTCCCGCTGATCTTCCCCGGCGTTCTCGCGGCGGGCCTGCTCGCGTTCGTGCTGTCGATCGACGACTACGTGATCACGAGCTTCAACGCGGGCGGAACGGTGACGTTCCCGCTGTGGGTCTTCGGCGCGTCGCGCATCGGCGTGCCCCCGCAGGTCAACGTGATGGGGACGCTGATCTTCCTGCTGGGCGTCGTGTACGTGGTCGTGTCGGTGTGGCGGGGCCGCGAGAGGACGGGCCCGGTGGGGGCCGGCGCGGTGGCGGCGAAGACGGCGAAGGGGTAGCGGCGGCCTCAGGAAGGGGCGTCGTCCGGTTGGTGCGGCCGGGCGCGCCGGCGCCAGAAGGCGCGGTCCGACCACCGCCGCTCCATGTCGTAGAAGAGCGCCCTCGCCCGCAGGTAGCCGTCGAACTCGTCGGAGACGAAACGCGCGTAGCGGTCGAGGGCGCCGGGTCGCCCCGCGAGCGCGTCCGCCAGCGCGTACGACCCGAAGATCCCGGAGCGGAGCGCCTTGAAGATCCCCTGGGACGACAACGGGTCGAACGAGCACGCCGAGTCGCCGACCGCGAGCCACCCGGCCCCCGCAGCGCGGCTCAGCCTCCGCGAGTGCATGGGCCGCACGACGAGGCCGCCGGCCGGCCGCGCCGAAGACACGCGACCCGCCACGTGCCGCGTCCGCGCGAGCTCGGCGGACCACGCGGCCGCGTCGCGCAGGCGCAGCTTCCGCGCGATGTCGGCGTCGGTGACGCACGCGGCGACCCGTCGCCCGTTCGGCAACCCCGCCGTGTACCACCAGCCGTCGGAGAACGCCTCGACCACGGTGCGTGGGTCGCCCGCGGGCGAGCCGTCGAAGAAGCGCGCGAACGCGACGAGGGCGTCCGCGGACTGCGGGATCGCGCCTGCGGCCCGGGAGACGACGGCCGAGTGCCCGGTCGCGTCGACGACGAAGCGCGCTCCGAGCGTGCGGTCCCCGAGCCGGACCCGAAGCCCCCGCGCGTCACGCTCGACACCGTCCACCGTCCCGTCCACGAGCGTGGCGCCCGCCCGCTCGGCCTCCCACGCGAGAGCTCCGTCGAAGGCTGCGCGGTCTACGTGCCATCCCGGCCCCCGGGCTCCGAAGACGAAGTCCTTCGGGCGCGCGGCCGCCTCGCCCCAAGCCGCAGCGGTCCCGTAGACCTCGCAGGGTTCGCTCCGCAGGAACGCGTCCCACACGCCGAGATGCTCCAGGACGGGCCGGACGTGCGGGGGAAGCGTCTCGCCGATCCTGACGCCGCCGTATCCCGACGCCTCGACGATCGCGACGCTCAGCCCGCGCGCGTACCGCCGCAAGGACAGCGCGGTCGCGCACCCGGCCGGCCCCCCGCCGGCGACGACCACGTCGAACGACGTCAGTCGACCCGCACCGCGTAGAAGGATCCGACGAAACCGGCGGGGCTCACTCCCCCGCTGGACGACTTGTGCGGGACGGTGCGGATCACCGACCCGACCATCGCGGCCCGCTCGAACTCGGGGACGGCGTTCGGCCACCCCGGGACGAGCCAGCCGATGTAGTCGTAGATCCATTCCTCGCCCAGGACGGCACCCGTACCCTGGAACCTCGCCTGCATCGGCGAGCCGTAGGCGCGCGACCCGCGCAGGTCCAGCGACCACCCGTCTCCTCCGATGGTCCCCGACAGCGCGGCATCGGGACCCTCGGCGATCACCAGCGTCCCGAGACCGAACTCGAGGTCCCCGAACGCGGTGTTGACGTCGGGATCGTTGTACAGGCTGCGGTACGTCCAGCTCCCCACGAACGGGTTCGGTTCCATTCCTACGCCTCCTCGTCCTGCGTCCGCTCGACCGTCACGTACTTGAACTGGTACGAGGCCTGGTCCAGGTTGCTCGGGTCGACGAACGGATTCCGCCGGACGAAGCCGAGGCGACGCCACTCCGTCACCATCTTCAGGTCGCCCGCCGCCGTCTGGGGCACGCCGCGGCTCCAGTCGACCCAGATGAACGGGTCGGGCTGGGCGTCGGGGTCGTGGACGTACGTCTGCATCGGGCGGTGCGCAGGCCACCACAGGGTGATCCATTCGCTCTGCTCGCGGGCGGTGAGGTCGTCCCCGACGTTGGGATAGAGCTCGTTCCACCCCTCGTACGTGACGTCGATCACCTGCGTGCTGCACTCGTTGAAGTCGCTCTGCCACGGGATCGACATGTGCTTCGTCAGGTCGCCCGGCTGCATGCCGCGCTCGAAGTCGTCGTCCTGGTCGAGCTCGGAGTCGACGTATGCGCTGTAGTCCGCCTCGGGGACGAAGCCCTTCATGGCGTTCGCCTGTGCGGCGGTCTGACGGAACGAAGAGAAGGCCGGGTCGGCCTTGACGCGATACGGCTCGAGGTAGATCGCGGGGTTCCGCATGATCCACCCGACCTCTCCTCCGGGGCAGAAAGCCCCTCCCAGGACGTTGCTGATCACGCCGCGGTCGAGGTCGCGGCCGGTCGCGTTGACCCACCCCGCGTAGGGCAGCCACGGGTCGGGGTGAGGGAGGCCTTCGACGGCCTCGTTGCGGAACAGCCCGCGGGCCCATTGCCGGAGCGTGAAGAACTGCAGGTCCGTGAGCCGCAGGAACTTGGACGGCAGCGTGTTGGTGATCGGGTTGTCACCGCAGAGAAGAGGCATCAGCGGAAGGCCGTGCATGCGCCCGTCCGGGTTCCCGGCGGAACGGAAGCGGTTCTCCTCACCCGGCTTCCGCAGCGCGTCGAACAGGAACTGCCGGTACTCGCGGTGCGGATCGACGGTTATCCCCTCGACGCGCTGCCGGCGGTAGTCACGCAACAGCTTCCCGGAGAGGTACTTGCGGAGATGGTCGCTCACCGCGACCCTCAGCTCCTTAGCGAGCTCCGGCGTGGCGTTTTCACAAGCTGCCGAGACCGCGGTGCGCACCTCGTTCTCGAGGGCCTCCCTCGCCTCCGGATACGCGGCCGTGTCGCGGTCGCCCTCCCGCCACGCACGTAGGTAGGCCTCGAAGCGTTCGGCCGGCCCCCGGATCGCGGACCCGGCGAACGCGGCGAGCGCCGGCCTGACGGTGTCGAGAAGGCGTCCGAGCTGGAGCGATCCCCGGCTCTGCTTCTCGAGCGTCTGGGCGATCGGGGCGAACGTCTCGACGAACAGCTCCCCCGACTGGTTGTGCGCAATCGACTCCGCGTCGATGGTCTCCAGCGCCCCCGCGTCGACCACCGGCGGCACTCCGAGCCGGAAGGGGTCGAACCGGCCGCGCGGCGTCTGGTCGTGCGGGTAGTTGGACTGGCCGAGGATGCTCGACAGGAACGTGAACTCGCTCGGCCGGAACAGGATCGGCCAGACGTCCCGGTAGAACCACGGCCGGTAGTCCGGGTTCCACCGCAGTCGTCCGGACTTCCAGAGCGCCAGAGCGTCGCGGTCCGAGGGATCGATCGTCTCCGGGTCGTCGAAGGTCCCGGCCTCGCCGTACAGGTCGGTCCGTGACGCGAGCTCGCGCGCGAACGTGTCTTCGAGCACGTCGGTCAGCGTCACGACGTCGAGGATCTCCGGCACGTACGCCGGGTATCCGACTATCACCCACGCGGGATACTCGACGTCGACGAAGCGTTGCGCGTCCACCTCTTCGGAGTGCATCACGAGGCGCGCGGTCACCGGGCCGTCGGACGTGTCGTCGAACCATCCGTCGTTGTTCGCATACTCGTCTATCCGCGGGTGGCCGATGTCGCCGTAGTAGGCCGAACCCGAGCACCCGTGGCCGCCGAGCACGAGCAGCCGGCCCCTGTCGTCGGTGACGAGGTCGCCGAGCGTGTCGATCGAGCACGGCTCGAGCGGCGGCGGGAACGTCGTGGCGTAGACGTCGCCCGCGTCGCGCCCGAACGACGCCCTTCGGTTGTCCGTCGCATCGACGATGCGGGGGCCGGGATCGATGATGAGCTGCTGGCGCGCTTCGGCAGCGGTGACGTCCGCGTTGCGTCGTTGGTGGCCGGGGGCGTAACCGTGCTCGCCCTGGAGCGCGTCGAACTCGTACCAGGACGCCTTCTTGTTGGCGAGGTGCACGCGCCACTGGATGTCGATCAGCGTGCCCTGGTTCCCGCCGCCGGCAATGCTGTCGCCCAGCTCCAGCGGCCGGCCCTCGGGGCTGTCGTCGTCGTAGACGTACACGCGGAAGCGGGCGGCCTGGCGCTTGATGCGGCCCTTCGAGTCCTTGAGCTCGTCGACCCTCCGCTCGCCCTTGCCGCCGTCGCCCGGGAAGGTGTTGCCCCCCTCCGTGCACGCGATGGGGAGGGCGGCGGGCTCCTCCGGGGAGATGCAGTAGTCGGAGGGACTGTCGCCGAGCCGCGCGATCCCGATCCCGGGGTGGATCCTGTACCTGGGTGTCGTTGCCATCGCGCCTCCGTCAGTCGAAGAAGCTCAACGAGAGGCCCTCCATGCGAAGGAGCCCGTTGTCCTCTCGGTAGTCCGCGCCGATGACGACGAGCGTCACCCGCAGCGCCGTCGCGCCCTCGTCGACCAGCCTCCGCGCCGCCCCCGTCACCTTGATCCGATGGTTGCGCGGGGTGTCGTGACTGCGGGGGCGGAGGTCGTACGGCCGCGCCTGGCGCGGCGGGATCGCGCAGTGTCCCGGCCCGCCGTAGCACTCGCCGTGGCCGAAGATCGCGAGGTAGCCCGCGTAGTGGGGGTGGTCGATCGGGGTGGAGGCGTTGGCGTCGTCCAGGTTCAGGAACACGCGGACGAAGCACGAGCGCGGGAGCTGCGGGACCCTGTGGAGCCGGACCTCCGCCTCCCTGAACGACTGCCGTACCGGCTCGGGCACGTCGAGCGGCCGCGAGACGAACCTGCCGACGGGGGTCTCGAGCCCGACGGGCAGGACCTGCGTGCACTTGACGTACTCGTACCCGAAGCGCGACGCGTCGAGGGTGTCGCGCACCGTATAGCTCCAGGGCGTCAGCACGGCTTCGAGGTCCTGTGGGTCGGAGTGCGGGTGCGACTGTTGCCACTCGTGCCACAGCCGGTCCACGTTCGAGTGGACCGGCCAGAAGATCGGGTCGTACGACGCGGTGAGGTTGCTCACCATGTCACCGGTCGCGGGCTGCGAGTACATGTCGTCGCGGGTGTGGAAGCGCCGTCCCGCGACCCGGGCGGTCCGGTTGCGGTTCCCGTGCAGGTCCTTGTCGAGGTCGGGGGGGTCGACGAAGTCCGGGTTCCAGCCGCCGGTCCACAGATGCATGGTGTTGTGCGGGTTCTGGTCGAGGAAGCCGAACGCGTCGTTGTAGAGGCTCCCCCCGCCGAAGTCGCGGAAGGTGCGCAGCGACAGGATCTCGTCGATGTCCTCGGGCTTGGGATAGTGGTAGTGGACGAACTGGTTGATCGTCTGGCCCTTCGGGTACTCGGACGGGTAGCGCAGCGGATACCAGAGCGGGTTGGCGTCCAGCAGCGCGTCCACGAAACGCCGGCGGCGAGCCTCCTCCTTGGCATAGTCGTGACCGGTGACCTCCTTCACGCGCGCGAAGAGCTTGCTCGGCGACGTGAACGTCTCACCGAGGAGAGCGCGGAGCTTCGGGCCGTCGCCTTCGTGCAGCGGGGGGCGGGCGTTCTCGAGGAAGTCGATCGAACGGTCGGTCAAGAACGCGCGGAAGGACTTCGGGATGATCGCGCCCTTGGCGGGGTCGAGCGGGCGGTATTGCGGCATGACCCAGTCCCAGTACGGGAGAGTCACCCCCGGCGACACGTCCTGGAGAGCCTGCTCGAACTCGTACAGGTAGATGCGGTGCCACGGCAGGAACCGCTCCCACCCGTGCTGGCAGTGGTTGAGGTGGACCAGCGCGAGGTTGTTGTAGCTCCGCCGGTCGTCCGGCCACTTGTTCAGCCGGTACAGCTCGTGCATCGCATAGCGCAGCTCGTCGACCTGGGCTTCCGTCATGCAGTCGAGGTTCATGCGCTGCTTGATCTCGCCGCGCTGATAGGCGTACTCGCCGGGACTCGGGGTCAGCTGCCGCGCGGCCTCCTCGACGTTGTCGGGCGCGACCTCCTCGATGACCGGCTCGAACACGTCGCCGACGACCGGCAGCATTGCGATCCGGTGGTCGTCGGCCGGGAGCCCGTCGTCGATCCATTGCGCGATGAAGTCGATGTCGTCGTCGGAGACCGGACTGCCTCCCCAGGGGAGCCGCGGGAAGCGCGATCCGTCGAACGGCGCGTCGCCGCGCAACCCCTTGACGAGCGCGGACGCCTCGCCGCGGCCGGTCGAGCATCCGCATCCGCACCCCGTCCCCTCCGGCTCGATCAACCGGATGCCGTCGAGGCGCGCCTCCTTCAGCTCGTCGAGCGGGAGCTCCCAGAAGGGAACGCCCCCTCCGTACGTGGCCGTGCTCTCGCCGGCGGCGGCCGCGAGGATCTCCTTGAACCTCTCGTGTCTCGTGACGGTCGTGTCGGCCATGGGCGCGCTCCTAGTGGTGTTCCGGCTTCGGCTTGTCGATGAGCGACCCGGGACGCACGACCTTGATCGCCTCCATCATCCCGAGGTCCTCGTGGTCGAGGATGTGGCAGTGGATGACGAACTTCCCGGTGAAGTCGGTGTACTTCGTGTACACGGGAAGCGGTTTCTGGGGCGACGCCGTCGACGGCACCAGCAACGTGTCCTTCCACACGAGCTCCTCTTTGCCGTCGGGGCCCGTCCGTTCCATCTGGAACGGGTTCACGTGGATGTGGAAGATGTGGTCCAGCGGCGGTATCGGGTCCGACCCGGGCGGCGCCTCCGGCCCCGGGACGCCGGCGGGATCGCCGGTCGTGCTCAGGCTCCACTCGTCGACTGCGCCCAGCTCCAGCCGGCGTACGTGCTTGGGATCGAAGGCCTGGAAGTTGACGTGGAAGTAGTTGCGACCGCTGGCGACCGCGTCCGACCCGATCTTGAAGCTGGCGACCTGGACGCCCGTCGCCTCCTTCGACAGGTCGACGCCGGGGAAAGGCTCGAGCGCGCTCATCTCCTCGTCGGTCGGGAGCTCCATGTCCATGGGATCACCTCGGACGACGACCTCGGCGAGGATCTCCTCGTCTTCCGCCACGCCGCGCAGGGCCTCGTCCTTGGGGGTGGGGCCGTCCCTCAACAGGTACGTCCCCTCCTCCATGCTCGCCTTGACGAGGACGTCGCTGCGATAGCCGGGTTGTAGCTCGATCGGCTGGTCGGGGGCCCACGTGTCGACCCCGCCGAGGTAGAGGCCGTCGAGCGCGATCTCGTGAAGCGAGTGCCCGTCCAGCCGGATCTCGAGCGTCTCTCGGAAGGTCCCGTCGATCATCCGCCACCGCTGCACCTCGCCCGGCTGCATGAATATGCGCGGGACGATCTGACCGTTGATCGTCGTGCGGCGGTGGGAGCTCTGCCAGGTGCAGCTCGACAGGCCCCTCTCGCACGGGATCGAGGGGGGCGGCGGATCCGGGAAGAAGGCGGTGATGTCGTTGGCCTGGCCCGTCGTGTCGTAGAGGATCGAGCCGAAGAGCATGACCTTCTCGCGCTCGTTCGCCTCGGCGAGCGCCGGCGGGATGTCGTTGCCGTCCTCGATCAAGATCGTCCCGGCCATCCCGCTCCCGACCTGGATCGCCGTAGAGCCGTGCCCGTGGGCGTGGTACCAGAACGTGCCGGGAGCGTGGTCTCTGGGGATCGGGATGTGATACCGCTGCGTCTTCTGCGGGCGGACCGCGAGGAGCACGTTGTCGCCGTTCCCGCGCGGCGACACGTGCAGCCCGTGCGTGTGCAGGTTCGTCGTGTTGAAGCTGTGTGGTGTCGTCCCGAGATAGGCGTTGTCCGACTCCTGCGCGAACTGGGCCTTCACCTGCTTGCGCGTCTCCCGGGGCAGGTCGTTGATCAGCGCGAGGTCCAGCGTCTGCCCCGGACGAAGGCGCAGGGTCGGTCCCACGAGCTTACGGTTGTACGTGCGCAGCTTCACGGGACAGCCCGCGATCTCGGTCTTCGACCTCTTCGTGTAGGCCACCCGGAGCTTCGTCCGAAGCACCTTTCCCTCCGCCGAGATCTCGGGCGGGTTGACGAGCTCCTCGTGGCCGTAGACGGCAGGGTCGATCTCCTGGAACGCGCACGGATCGGTGCCCGGCGGGGTGGGGCCGTCCGGCGACGGCCCGGCCGAGGGCTCGCGGTCGCTGCCGCCCGCCAGCCATATCGCGGCCAGCACGGCTCCGACGAGCAACAGGACGCCTCCGACGATCGTTCCCGCCGGTGGCGCGGGCGCCTTCGCCTCCGCCATGACGTGTCCCCCTTTTCGAGACGTGGGGATGACGAAGAACGCACGCCTGCGACGCGCCGGCGCGTGAGGTCCGCCCTCCTGATCCTGGTGGACCTCACTATGCGCGCGCGTCAACAGCCAGTGCAACGGGTCTTAACGAAAAAGATGCAGGAGGCCCCGGTCAGCCGGTCGCTACCGCCTCGCAGTAGCCGCCGAACACCTCCAGGAACCGCTCTACGTCGGCCTCGGTGTGCTGCACGGACAGCGTCCACTGCTCTTCCTTGCCCGGCGTCTGGTAGATGCCCCGGTTCACGAGCCACCACCAGTACGCCTCGAACAGCGAGTCGTCGACGCCCTGGAAGTCGCGGTAGCGCTCGAGGGGGCGGTCCCGGAACGTGATCGACCCCTTGCAGCCCAGGTCCATCGTCACGGCTTCGATGCCGGCGGCGTCGAGCGCCTTCTGGCAACCCTGCGCCAGCATCGTCCCCAAAGAGCGCAGGTGCACGTACGCGGCGTCGTCCAGCACCTCGGTCAGCGTCGCCAGGGCCGCAGCCATCGACAGCGGGTTCCCGTTGAACGTCCCGAGGGCCGCCACGCCGTTCATGATCTCGTCCATGATCTCGGCGCGGCCCCCGAACGCGCCGACCGGCACTCCCCCGCCGATCGCCTTCGCGAGGCAGACGAGGTCGGGCTGCACGCCGAACATCTCGGTCGCGCCTCCCGGCGCGATCGTGCAGCCGGTCTTCACCTCGTCGAAGATCAGGACGACGCCGTAGCGCGTGCACAGCTCGCGCACCTTCTCGAGGTAGCCGGGCTGCGGCAGCACGATGCCGATGTTCATCATCACCGGCTCCATGATCAGCGCGCCGATGCGGTCGCCGTTGTCACGGAGCGTCTCCTCGAGCGCGGCCGCGTCGTTGAACGGGACGATCATCGTGTCGTTGGACGTGTCGGCCGGGATGCCCCTCGAGAAGGGCACCGACCACGGACGCTCCACCGGTCCGCTCGAGTCGAGCGTGGGGACGACGGAGAACATCACCGCGTCGTGGTGGCCGTGGTAGCTGCCCTCGATCTTGAGCAGCACGTCCTTGCCCGCGGCAGCGCGCCCCAGACGGACCGCGTCCATCGTCGCCTCGGTGCCGGAGTTCGTGAAGCGCACCTTGTCGATGCCGAAGCGGCGCTTGAGCTCCTCCGCGACGAGGATCGCGTTCTCGGTCGTCGCCGCGAAGTGCGTCCCGTTCGCCGCCGCGCGCTCTATGGCGGCGCGGACACGCGGGTGCGCATGCCCGGCCGCCATCGTGCCGAACCCGTTGTGGTAGTCGACGTACTCGTGCCCGTCGACGTCCGTGACGCGGCTCCCCCGGCCGGAGGTCAGGTAGATCGGATAAGGGTCGCCCGCCTGGAACGACGACGCGACGCCGAACGGCATCGACGCTGCCGCCCGCTCGAACAGCGCCCGCGAGCGGGGCGTCCTCTCCTCGAACCGAGCGGTCTCCGCGCGCAGGATCTCCTCCGCGCGTGCGCTCTTCGACGCGTCGCTCATGCATCGACCCTAGCCCCCCGGCGCGCCCGGGGTTTGGCCGTATCGTCTAAAGATGCTCATGGCCATCTGCCACTCGGCAGAAGAAGGGTGGGCGGAGGTCGAGGACCTCGCCCGGGTGTCGGACCTGCGGGACACGCACGGCGTGCTCCTCTGGGCGGAGACCGACGTGTCGACGCTGACGCCCGAAGACGTGGCAACGATCGCGGAGGAGTTCGACCTCCATCCGCTGGCCGTCGAGGACGCGATCCACGCCCGGCAGCGCCCGAAGGTGGAGGTCTACGAGAACCACCTCTTCGTCGTGTTCGACCAGCTCGACCAGGTGGACGACCAGCTCGAGGCGACGCAGATCGCCTGCTTCGTCGGCGACCGCTACGTGCTGACGCTGCACGCCGGAGCGGCCCGCAGCATCGCGATCGCGAAGAAGCGGTGGGCCAGGGCGCAGCAGGAGCTCGGCCAGGGCCCCGCGTACCTGCTCCACACCTTGCTGGACTCGATCGTCGACGACTATCAGAAGATCGCGGACGACCTGGAGGAGCGCGTAGAGGAGCTCGAGGAGCTCGTGCTCGACCATCCCGGCGCTCCCGTGTCCCGCCAGCTCTACTCGGTGAAGCAGAAGGTGTCGCGGCTGCGCCGCTACGCGCTGCCGGTCGCCCGGATACTCGAGGGCGTCAAGGGCCATCCGCGCACGCCCGCCGACGCGCTCGCGCACTTCGGCGACATCCACGACCACACTCTGCGGATAGCGGACCAGGTCCGGAACATCGACGACCTCAGTCAGGCGGTCCTCGACCTCACGCGGGCCGAGCAGGCGTACTCGTTGAACGAGGTGACGAAGCGGCTGACCGGGTGGGCGGCGGTCATCGCGGTGCCCACTTTCATCGCCAGCGTCTACGGGATGAACTTCGAGCTCGTCCCGAAGTCCGGCCAGCTACTCGGGTTCTGGTTCGCCCTCACGCTCATGGCCGCGAGCTCGATCGCGCTGTACGTCTTCCTGAAGAAGCGGCAATGGATCTGAGGCTCCCCTGGTAACCTCGCCCCCATGGCAGAGGGAAAGCAGAAGAAAGTCACGCAGCGGATCACGCTCGACGTCTACCTGACCGCCCCCGACGCGAAGCCGCGCAAGAGCCACGCCGGCGAGCTGAAGCGCCTGCAGAAGCTCGGCTTCCGCGAGGTGGACCGCCGGCTCGGGGGCCGCGAGGACCAGGTCCGGGTGACGCTCGAGCGCGAGGTCGACCGGTACCCCGGCGTCCCGCTGCCACCCGTCCCCCCGTACATCCTGTAGCCGTGCGCCGCCGCCTCGTCGCGCTGTTCGCCGTCGTGCTGCTCGGCGCCGCCGCGTGCGGCGACGAGGCCGAGTCGGACGACCCGGAGCCGCCGCCGCGCGGCGACGAGGCCGCGGCTTCGACCGTCCGCGCGACAGACTTCGCCTTCGACCCCGAGCTCGTCGAGGTCGATCCCGGGTCCGAGGTCGAGATCAGCTTCGTGAACGCCGGCAACGTGAACCACTCGTTCACGGCCGAGGAGCTCGACGTCGACGTCGAGGCCGCGAGCGGCGAAGAGGTCTCCGTGTCGTTTACGGCTCCCGACGAGGACGCGACCGTCCAGTTCGTCTGCCGCTTCCATCCCTCGCAGATGATGGGCGAGATCACCGTAGGCGACGGCGGCTCGGGCGCCGGCGGCGGCGGATCGTCCGGCGAGGACACGGGGTCCGACGACTTCGACTACTGAGCGGGCCGTGCGCCCCTAGACCGCTCCGCGGTCGTCACGGCACCCAACGGGCGTCACGTCCGACGAACGGGTTGCGCTCCTTCTCCTGTCCGACCGTCGTGGGTTCGCCGTGCCCCGGGTAGACGGGTGTGTCGTCTCCGAACGCGAACAGCTTCGACTTGATCGCGTCGACGAGGAGCTTCGTGTCGCCGCCGGGCAGGTCGGTCCTTCCGACGGAACCGGCGAACAGCGCGTCGCCCGAGAAGAGCGCGCCGGCCCCGGCCAGCGAGATCGAGCCCGGCGAGTGCCCCGGCGTGTGGAGGACCTCGAGCTTCGTCGAACCCGCTTCCAGGACGAGGCCCTCGGGCGCGGCGGCGTCGACCTCGGGCGGCGGCGGGAGCTCCACGCCGAGGAACAGCCGGCCCGACTCGTGCCACCAGTCGAGCAGGAAACGGTCCGCGTCGTGCAGGTGGAACGGGGCACCGGTATGAGCGCGCAGCTCCTGGCCCGCGATCAGGTGGTCGAAGTGCGCGTGGGTCGCGACGATCGCCGTCACCGTGACGTCGAGGCGCACGAGCTCCTCGACGAGCCGCTCGGCGTCGCCTCCGGGGTCGACGACCACGGCCTGTCTCGTGGCGGGGTCGCCTACGACGTAGCAGTTGCACCCCAGGGGGCCGACGACGTAATGGGCGAGGAGCTCGGCGGTCACGGTCCCGACACCCTAGAGCGGCGGTCCCACCGCGGCGGCCACCGCAGCCGCGGGCCGAAGACGCCGCCGGCGGTCCCCCAGACGAGCGCGAGCACGACGGTCGCGAGAGGCTCGAAGCCGACGCGGATCGACACGTCCTCACCGCCGCCGCCCGCGGTCGCTTCGAGTGAGCCTGCCCACCCCACGAGCAGCAGCGCGGCCGCGAAAGGTACGGCGACGCAGAGCGCGCGCCGCGCGGCTCCCGCGCCCGCAGCAACCGCGGCCGCGGCCCGTCCGCCGGCCACCACTCCTGCGAGCGGCGCCAGCAGCAGCACGAGCGAGTGCGCCGGCAGGAACTCGAGCTCCGTCCAGTCCCAGTAGAGCAACGGCCCCCCGACCGGCTCGAAGCCCGTTCCGGCGAGGGTCGCATCGGCCGACGAGCCGAGCGCGGTCGAGACGAGCGCGAGCGCCGCGTTCGGCGCGACCGCGACCGCGAGGACCAGCCCGCCGGCGAGCTCGCGCGGCGTGCGGGCCAGGCCGATGCCTGCGGCGACGAGGAAGTACGCGGCGGCGAGCCCGAGCGCGACGACGGCGGCGAGGATCCCGGGCCGCACCGCAGGGGGGCCGAGCGGGAGGGCCCGAAGCCACGCGACGAGGGAGCCGCGCGCGGGGGCCCTCGGCTCGCCGGCGCCGACCTCGAGAGCGTCGCGCGCGCCGCCGGCAGGTGCGGAAAGTGCGCCGGCCGCCGCTCCCCACGCCAGCCCGGCCAC
>DATADL010000281.1:0-10351 GCA_036258555.1 Actinomycetota bacterium
CGCGTCTTCCACTTCGACAGCGGCGCGGCCGGTCTCTACGTCGGCGGAACCGGAAACGAAGGCGACGTGATCGTGCGCGACGGGCAGAACCGCCAGCGCATCAAGCTGGACGGCGGCTACGGAGACATCTGGGTCGACGACGCGGTCGGAAACCGCCTCCTGCACTTCCAGAACGAGTTCGCGGCGCTCTACATCGGCGGCAGCGGGACCGAAGGAGACGTGATCGTCCGCAACGGGGACGGCGTCGAGACGATCAAGCTCGACGGCGGGCAGGGCGACATCATCCTGTCCAATGCCGACTGCGCCGAGGAGTTCGACGTGGCGGAGGACGCACCGCCCGGCTCCGTGATGGTGATCGGCGACGACGAGCGGCTGACGCCTTCGACGACCCCCTACGACCGGCGGGTCGCGGGAGTCCTGTCGGGCGCGGGTGAGTACCGGCCCGGCATCGTCCTCGGACGGCAGGCCGGCGCGACCGATCGCCCCGCGATTGCCCTCGCGGGAAAGGTCTACTGCCGCGTCGACGCGACGCACGGCGCGGTCGAGAGCGGCGACCTGCTCGTCAGCTCGGCGACCCCGGGGCACGCCATGCGGGCGACCGATGCGGCGCGCTGGCCGGGCGCCGTGCTCGGCAAGGCGTTGCGGCCCCTGCACGAGGGTCGGGGGCTCGTCCCCATCCTCGTGACCTTGCAGTAGCCGTCGTATTTCAGCCCGCCCGCGAGGCCTCGCCTCGCGGTAGCCCCCGTCGTCTTCAGCCCGCCTGGGAGACGTCGCCTCCGGGTGGGGCCTGGGAGTCGCGCGGGCGGAACCTGAGCACGGGGATCAGCCCGGCCCCCGCGAGCGTCTGTAGCGGGGGGTCGAGCTCGTCCTCGATCTCGACCGCGGTCGACTGGGGGCGCAACAGCGCCGTCACCAGGCAGTCGTCACAGTGCTCGCTGCGGTACATCTGGCACTCCGAGCAGTCGATCCTCACGGCTACCTCCTCCGGCGCGGGGCCTCTCTCTACCTGCCCCACACGCTAGAGAGGGGGTACGACACTTTTCGCGCGGATCTCCGGTCGTTTCCTCCCGTTTTCCGGGAGGAATCGACCAAAGTTGCAGGGCTAGCGGGCCAGGTCCAGCAGCTGCGCCGCCACCGCGATCGTGGCGCCCTCGGCGCCCGCACGTTCCTGGAGCTCCCGGTCCCCCGTCACCACCACGACCGGGTCGGGCGGCAGGGACGCCAGCTTCGCGATCAGGTGGTCGTCGGCCGTCTCGCCGGGCCGCGAGTACTCGACGCGCACCCGGGTCCGTCCCAGCCGCGACCGGCCCGGCGGGACGTCGGACCCGTCGAACACGACGGTCGTGGGGACGTTCTTGCGCAGGGCCAGCCTCTCGAGCTGCTCGACCAGGCGCTCGCGCTGCGAGGGGAGGTCCAGGTCCGGGAAGCCGGCGGGCGACTTCGTCACGTTGTAGCCGTCGACGAGCAGGTGGACTCCCGGCGCGTCGAGCCACGTGTCCAGCGTCAGCGGGTCGTCCTCGAACCGCCCCGCCGGCACGGGGAGCGGACGGCGAGGACCCGCGGGGGCCGGCGTCGACGCGCGCGACCGCTTCGGCTGCGTCGCCTTCGCGAGCTCGGCCTCGAGCTCCGAGATCCGCCGCCGCGCAGCGGCGAGCTCCTTGCGCGCGTCCCGCAGCCGGCGCGTCGCCTCCTTCTCGCGCCCCGCCGCCGCGGCCACGTCCTTGCGCGCCCGGCGCTCGGCCTTCTCCGCACCGGCCCGCGCGCTCTCGGCATCCGCGCGCGCCCTCTCGGCCTCGGACGCAGCCGCCGACGTCTCGGCGCGCGCGGCCGCGAGCTCCTTGCGCAGCTCCTGCACGGCGGCGCGCTCGTCCTCGACCGACTTGCGCGACGTCTCCTTGACGCGCCTGGCCTCCTCCCGCGCGGCCGCCGTCTTCTGCGTCTCGCGCTCGAGCGCGGCGCGCAGGCGCTGCTCGGGGTCGGGCTTCGTCGACGCCGGCTGCGCCGGCCCGGCGACGCGTGCGACCTCGTCCTCCCACCCGTCCGCGCGCGCCGCAGCGACGCGCAACGCCCCCTCCTGCTTCTTCGGCAGCCCTGGGGAGTCGTCCAACCACTGCAGCACGAGGCCGCGCGCGGCCTCGTCGTCGAGCAGCCGCAGGATCTCGTCCGCGTGAGACATCAACGTCTTCTGGTGGAAGTTGCGGAAGCGGCGGAGCTCCGGCGGCAGGTCGAGGGCGGGGGCCGCGCGCATGTAGGCCCCCAACGCCTTGACGAGAACCGGGACCGCCGCGTCGGGAAGCGCCATCTCAGACCGCGCCGCGAGCGCGGAGCCCGGCCACCCGCGCCGCGTCGAGCCCCGCCGCGGACAACACTTCGTCCGTGTGCTCGCCGAGCTCGGGCGGCGGCCGTCGCGCCGCGTTCCCGGGAGCGCCCGCCAGCTTCACCGGGATCCCGACGTGACGCCACGGGGTCCCGTCGGCGAGCGGTGCTTCGACGAGCATCTCCCGATGCAGGACCTGCTCGTCGGCGAACGCCTCCGCGAGGTCGTTCACGGGCGCGACGCAGACGTCTGCCTCGCCGAAGTGCTCCATCCACTCGGCGCGCGTCCGGCTCGAGAACAGCTCCTCGAGCGCGGCCACGACCTCGTCTCGCCGCTCCCCCACCGCGAAGCCGTCGCCCTCGAGGTCGGGGCGATCGACCGCGCGACACAAGGCCACCCAGAACTGCGGCTCGAGAGCGCCGACCGCGAGCCACCCGTCCGAGGCGGGATAGACCCGGTAGCAGGGGTATGCGCCCGAGAGATGCATCTCCCCGCGCCGCGGCACGGCCCCCGTTGCGAAGAAGGAAGCGGCATGGATCGACAGCCACGAGACGAGCCCGTCCGTCATCGAGACGTCGCAGAAGTCGCCCTCGCCGGTCGCGTCCCTCTTGCGGAGCGCCGCCAGGATCGCGATGACGGCCGCCATGCCTCCGCCGGCGAGGTCCCCGATCTGGACACCGGGCACGACCGGGCGCCCACCGGGCTCGCCGATGATCCCGAGGACACCGGAGTAGGCGGCGTAGTCGACGTCGTGGCCCGCCGCCGTCGCGCGCGGGCCGTCCTGTCCGTAGCCCGTGATCGCGCAGTAGACGAGCCCGGGGTGGAGCTTCGACAGCGACGCCCACCCGACGCCGAGACGCTCCATGACGCCCGGGCGGAAGGACTCGACGACGACGTCGAAGGACGGGACGAGCTCCTCGAACACCGCGCGGCCCTCGGGCATCTTGAGGTTCAACGTGATCGACCGCTTGTTGCGGTTCAGCGCTATGTGGTTCGCCGAGACGTCGCCGACCATCGGGGGCATCACGCGGATGTAGTCGCCGCGGCCCGGCTCCTCGACCTTGACGACGTCTGCACCGAGGTCCGCGAGCAGGCACGTCGCGTACCCACCGGGCAGCAAGCGGGTCAGGTCCAGGACGCGCAGGCCCTCGAGGGGCCCGCCGCTCACGCGCTCTCCCCGGCGGCGGGGACCTCCGCTACCTGGTCGGCCGAGCCGCACCAGCGGCAGACGACCTTCTCGACGCGGTGCTCGAGCACCTCTTCCTCCTCGACGCGCGGCTCGCCGCCGAGCGTGAAGTGGACGAAGCTCTTGAGCCTCTTGGTCTCGACGACGTCGAAGCGCGTCTTGTTGCCGCACCCGTCACAGCGATAGCTCACGGGTGGCCGTCCTCTATGCAGACGAGCGCGAACACGACCGTGTCGTCGTTGATCTCGCCGAAGGACTGCGCGTCGCCGAACACGCGCTGCGTGAGGACCTCGGCGGAGGCGCCGGGCGCGTGTCGAGCGAGCGACTCGATCACGCGCTCGCGCCCGTAGAGCTCGTCGCCGCGCCGCGCCTCGACGAGGCCGTCGGTGAACGCGAGCATCGCGTCGCGGGGGCCGAGGACGAACGAGGTCTGGTCGAACGACTGGTCGGCGAACGCGCCCACGATCGTCCCCGAGAGACCGACGGCTTCGACCTCGTCGGCGCCGGCCCGGTAGATCAGAGGAGGTGGGTGCCCGCCGACCGCGATCGTGAGCTTCCGCTCGTCGGGGTCGAACAGCGCGTACATCAACGTCGCGAAGCGATCCTCGCCGAACCCCGTCACGAGCGCGTTGTTGAGGTGGTACAGGACGGACGCCGGCTGCGCGTTGCGGATCGCGAACGCGCGCAGCATGTACTTCGCCATCGCGGTGTACGCGGCCGCCTCGGCCCCCTTGCCCGACACGTCGCCGACGACGATCGCGAAGGACCCGTCGCCCAGGTCGAAGACGTCGAAGAAGTCGCCGCCGATGTCGGCCTCGCCGCTCGCCGGCTCGTAGACCGCGGCCGACTCGTAGCCCTCCATCTCGGGCAGCTCCGTCGCGAGGAGCCCCTCCTGGAGGCTGCGCGCGACGCTCCTCTGGCGCTCGAAGCGCTGCGCGTTCTCCAGCGCGGTCGCCGCCTGCGCCGCGAGCACCTGCAGCGCCTCCGCCTCGTCGGCGCCGGCGGGCGGGTCCCACGAGAAGAACAGCACGACGGCGCCCGTCATCGGGGGCTCGGCGCGCTGGATGGGGGCCGCCACCGCGGCCGTCCCGGCGGCGCCCGCTCCGAGGTGCTCGGCGAGGTCCTTCACGACGACGATCTCGCCGGCGAGCAGGGCGCGCCACGGATCGCGCGTCAGGTCGAGGCGTGCCGCGGCCTCCGCGAGCCGAGGAGGTTGCCTTCCGTAGCTCCCGGCCGCTACGAGGCTGCTCTGCGTCGAATCGAGGAAGTACACCGCCGCGGACTCCGCGGAGAGCAGCTGCACGGCGCCGGCCGCGACCTCCTCCACCACGGCCGCGAGCCGCAGCTTCGACCCGACGCGCAACCCGACGGTGCGCAGGTCGGCGAGCAGGTTGAACCGCCGCGCCGAGGCGAGCGCGGTCGCGAGCTGGCGCGCTATCCCGCGGGCGAGCGCCTGGTCCTTCGTGGTGAAGTCGCGCGGCTCCGCGAACTCGATGCCGAGGCCCCCGAGGTCCTCGCCCCACCGCTGGAGCGGCAGCCCGATGTAGGCGCTCACGCCTCGCTCCGCCGCTCGCCGGGCGACGACCGGGTCCTCGGTCGACGTGTCGGAGATCACGACGGGGGCGCGCTGCTCGAGCGCGCGCCGCAACAGCGGGAGGCCCTCCGGAGTGGCCGAGAGGTTCTGCCGGTCCGCCGCCTCCTCCTCGTCGTAGCCGTAGTGGGCGTGGATGGCGAACCGCCCGCTGTCGGCGTCCCACGTCGCGGCGAAGCAGCGGGACGCGCCCAGCAGCGCGGGCACGAGCCGGACCGCGAGGTCCATCGTCTCCTCGACCGACTTCACGTCCGCCAGCGCCCCGGAGAGCCCGAGGAGGGCGTGCGCGACCTCGGACTCCTCGCGCAGGGTCTGGAGGGTCTGCTCCTGGTCGAGCACCCGCTGCTCGGCGGGGACGTCCGGCCCCCTCTCGGCCATCTCTCGCACCATGCCCGCCATGCTAGCCGTGGCCGCCTCGGGGGCCGTCTGGGCTTGCGGTACCGAACATATGTTCGCTATCGTCCTGGGATGGCGGTGGCCCAGCGGTCTTTCGAGGAGCTCGGGCGGCCGCTGGCGGGGGTCACCTTCTGCATCGTCGACCTCGAGACGACGGGAGGCTCTCCCGGCTCCTGCGGGATCACCGAGATCGGCGCGCTGAAGGTCCGCCTCGGCGAGCGCCAGGGGTCGTTCCACACGCTCGTGAGGCCCGAAGAGATGGTCCCGGCGTTCGTCCGGCTGCTGACCGGGATCACGGACGACATGCTCGTCGAGGCCCCGCCGATCGAGGCGGTGCTGCCGTCGTTCCTCGAGTTCGTGCGCGACTCGGTCCTCGTCGCCCACAACGCGCGCTTCGACGTCGGGTTCCTGAACGCCGCGCTCGCGCGGGCCGGCTACCCGCCGCTCGACAACGACGTCGTAGACACCGCGACGCTGGCGCGCAAGATCCTCGCCGGCGAGGTGCGCAACCACAGGCTCGAGACGCTCGCGCGCCACCTCCGCTGTGCACACCATCCTTGTCACCGCGCGTTCGCCGACGTGCTAGCGACGAACGAGGTGCTGCACCGGCTGATCGAGAGGGCGGCCGGATACGGGATCACGACCCTCGAGGATCTCGTCGCCGTGTCGTCGACGCGCATCGACGGGACGTTCTCGAAGATCCGGCTCGCGGAGGGTCTGCCCAGCTCCCCCGGCGTCTACCGCTTCCTCGGATCGTCCGGGCAGACGCTCTACGTCGGCAAGGCGACCGATCTTCGCGCCAGGGTCCGTTCGTACTTCTACGGCGATCCGCGCCGCAAGATGCGCGACCTGCTCCGCGAGACCCAGGAGGTCGCGTTCGAGACGTTCGAGACCACGCTCGAGGCCGAGGTCGAAGAGGCGCGCGCGATAGCCCGCGAGATGCCGCCGTACAACCGGAGGGGCAAGGCGGGCGCGAGCTGGTACGTGAAGGCGTCGCCGCGGGGGCCGCGCGTCGCGCCGGCGCGGTCGCCTGCACCCGACGGCAGCACGTACCTCGGCCCCCTGCCCTCGCTCAAGCACGCCCGCGCGCTGGTCGACGCCGTGCGCGACGCCGCGGCGGTCCATCGGTGCTCGACGCCCGCCTCGTGCCGCGGGTGCGCCTTCGCGGAGATGCGGACGTGCGCCGGGCCCGAGCGCGCCGCGCACGAAGGCGAGGTCCGCCTCGTCGTGGAGGCGTTCACCCGCGATCCCGCCGCCGTCGTGTGTCCGCTCGAGGAGAAGATGCGGCGGCTCGCGCGCCAGGAACGCTTCGAGGAGGCCGCCGACCTCCGCGACCGCGCGCGTTCGCTCGCGCGCTGGATCGAGCGGTCGATAGAGGCACGGGCGTTGATAGACGCGGGCGAGGTCCTGCTGCGCGTCGAGGGCCGGGCGATCCTGCTGGTGCAGGGGCAGCTGGCGGCGGCGTGCGACGCGGGCGACCTCCCGGCCGGCGTGTTGCTGGACTCCTTACGGCCGGCCGCGCGGTGGGAGCCGGTCGGCGAATGGCTGTCCGCGGGCGTGCAGAGGGAGGTGCGGGCCGTGGTCTCCTGGCTGAACCGCCACGAGGCCCAGATCGAGGTGCTGCACGTTGGTGGCGAGTGGGCCCTGCCGTCGCGTGCGAGGCCCACGGAAGCCTTCACGGACGCGAAGACGCGGCCCCCGAGGGGGGCCGCGTCCTTCGAACCTCGAACCTCTTAGCCCTTCTTCACCTTGAAGTTCGTCATCTGCGTCGCCGCGTCGATGATCGTGTGCGGCGTAAGCGAGCGCTCCAGGTAGTGAGGCACCCAGCAGATCTGGCAACCGGTCGCCGCGCGGGTGCCGCCGCCGCCCGTGATAAGGCTGCCCTTCTTGGCCCCCAGCGACTCCGTGTCGACCGTCCAGGTCATCGTGCCGGCGTCGGGCGTGAACGTGACGGCGTAGTACGCCTTCGCGTCGCACATCGCGAGGGTCAGCGACGGCGCCGCGACGCTCCCGCACTCCTCGAGGCGGGCAACGCCCTGGTACACCTGTCCGACACGCTCCTCGCCGTAAGGCTGCTGGGCGAGTGCGGACGTGATGACGTCGGGCTCGCCGACGTCGATGCTCTTGACCGTGAACTCGTACTGCGTCCCGTCGACGGCGAGGCCCCAGATGAAGCGGAACGCCTCCGCCGGCTGGTTCGTCGGCGGCATCGAGGCGTGCGTCACCGTGAACGTGACCTCGCCCTTCTTCTCCTGGCTGATCTCGCCCTTGACCAGGTCGAAACCGGCCTCCGCGGCGCCGGGCGCCGCCGAACCCTGGTTCCCCGCGTCGCCCGCGGCGTCCTCGAACACCACGGTCGGCTTCGCGGCAGCGCCTGCCGGCAGGACGAGCCCGCCGAGCAGAAGCGCAACGATGCTCGCCCCGAAGAGCTTTCTCATCGCAGCCCCCTTCTCGTACGTCGACTCCCACCGAGGGAGCGCCGGTTCTTGGGCCCCTCTGCCGGGGGCCCGCTGCTAGAAGGTTCGGGCCCGGCGGGGCGATTCCTTCACCGCCGCGCGTCTTCGAGGGGGCGCCGGAACGCCGCCCGGGCGTCAGCCCGCGACCGCCGCGAGCTCCTCTTCGGGTTCCGGCGCCGCCTCCCCGGGCTCGAGCGGCGGCAGCCGCAGGAACCCGTAGAAGCACGCCAGCAACGTGGCCGCCCCGCCGAACCCGAACGCGACCCTCGGGTCGAACTGCTCGGACAGCCACCCCACTACGGGAGCGCCGATGGGGGTCGAGCCGAGGAACAGCACGAAGTAGATCGCCATGACCCGCCCGCGCATCTCGTCGGACGACGTCAGCTGGAGCGTCGCGTTCATCGTCGCGAGGAACGCCATGGACGCGGCCCCCAGAGGGACCATGAGCGCCACGGCCGTCCACAGGGACGGCGCGCTCGCGGCGAGCAGCGTGAACGTCCCGAGCGCGAAGCCCGCGCCCAGCAGCACGCGCCGGTCGGAGCGGCCGAAGGCCGCGTTCGTCATCGATCCCGCGAACATCCCGATCCCCACGGCCGCGCCGATGAGGCCCAGAGTGGTCGCGTCCCCGCCGAACGTGTCCTTAGCGAGGACCGGGAGCAGGACGGCGAAGTTGTACTGCAACGTCCCGATCACGGCCATCATCACGAGCAGCGTCTTCAGCACCGGCACCGACGCGACGTAGCGGAGGCCTTCGCGCACCTGTCCCTTGCTGCGCGCGACGGGCTCGCTCGGCCGTAGCTGCGTGCGATCCATGAACAGCAGCGCGAGCGTCACCGGCACGAACGAGATCCCGTTCAGAAGGAAGCACGGACCGATGCCGACGGTGGCGATCGTGACCCCGGCGATCGCGGGTCCGAGCACGCGCGCGGTCGTGAACGTCGCCGTGTTGAGGCTCACGGCGTTCGTGAGCCTGCTCCTGCCGACCATCTCCATCGTGAAGGTCTGGCGGGCGGGATTGTCGAGCGCGGTGACGACGCCGAGCGCGAGCGCGACCACGATCACCATCCAGAGCGTGACGACGCCCGCGACCGTCAGCAGGCCGAGGAACAGCGAGAGGACCGCGGAGCTCGCGTTCGTAAAGATCAGCAGCTTGCGCTTGTCCACGCGGTCTGCGACCACGCCGGCCCATGCACCGAGCAGGAGGATGGGCAGCCACTGGATCGCCGTCACGAGGCCGAGCCCGAGGCCGCTCTGCGTGAGGCGCAGGACGAGCCAGCCCTGCGCGACCCACTGGACCCACGTGCCCGTCCACGACACGACCTGTCCGGCGAAGAACATGCGGTAGTTCTTCACGCGCAGCGACTCGAACGTGCGGGCGAGCGTCGCGGCCATGCCGGGCGGATCCTCCAGGACGTCGAACGGAACAAGGGGGCCGCGGCACGCTAAGCCTTCTGCGGCCCCGGCGACTTGAACAACCGGAAGGGCGCGCCGCTATTCCGAGTAGCTCCTTGGGGACGCGAGCGATCAGTCGGCGACGTAGAAGATGTTCGTGACGATGAACCCGTACGCGTCGGAGTCGCGGACCACGACGTTCAGGGCGCCGCCTTCGTAGTAGTAGCCGCAGAGGAAGCGCAGGCCGTCCTCGATGCACCCCATGAACTCCGCCTGGGGAGGCTGACCGGAGAACGCCTCGTCGATCGCGGCCTGCGTCGCGTAGCCCGACGCCGACGCGCGGTCCAGCTCGGCCCAGTCGGCGACGAAGGCCTGCGCGGCCTCCTCGGGGGTCGTCTTCCCGTTCGTCGGGCCGGCCGGCGGTTCCTCGGACGCCGGGGCCTCGGAAGCGGGGGCCTCGCTCGCCGGCGCCTCGCTCGCCGGCGCCTCGCTGGCAGGAGGCGCGGTCGTCGCCTCGGGGGGAGGCGTCGGGGTCGCCTGGGCGGTGGGTTCGTCGTCGCCCCCGCACGCGGCGAGGAGCAGGACGGAGGTCAGCGCGGCGATCACGGTCTGCTTCATGGGCGGAAGTGTGACGTATCGGACCAGTGCTTGCACAGGTTGGCCGGGCTCGGCGGCGTGCTCCCGGCCACCCGGCGTGCGGGAGGATCGCGGGCATGGCAGAGCGCGCGCAGGTCGTCGTCGTCGGCGGAGGGATCGTGGGATCCTGCACGGCCCTGTTCCTGGCGCGCGCCGGAGCGGACGTGACCGTCGTCGAGAAGGACACGGGCTACGAGCGGTCGTCGACGGCGCGGTCGGCCTCCGCCATCCGGCTGCAGTTCAACCTCGGCGTCAACGTCGCGATGTCGCGCTTCGGCTACGACTTCTACAGGGAGCTCGGCGACGTCGGGTTCGTCGAGCGCGGATACCTCGTGCTCGCCGCGCCCGACGCGGTCGCGCGGCTGCAAGCCGCGCAC
>DATADL010000282.1:0-3853 GCA_036258555.1 Actinomycetota bacterium
ATATCGATGCAGCGGGTCGCCTCGGACCTCACGACGGAGTCCACCGTCACGACCGTCACCCTCCCGAACGAGGACATGAAGGGCCGGATCATCGGGCGCGAGGGCCGCAACATCCGCGCGTTCGAGGCCGCGACCGGTACGAACCTGATCATCGACGACACGCCCGAGGCCGTCGTGCTGTCGTGCTTCGACCCGATCCGGCGCGAGATGGCGCGGCTCACGCTCGAGAAGCTCATCTCCGACGGACGCATCCAGCCGGCCCGGATCGAGGACATCCACGAGAAGTCGCGCGCCGAGGTCGAGCGGGAGATCCGCGAGGGCGGCGAGTGGGCCGTGCTCGAGACCGGCATCACCGACATGCACCCCGAGCTCGTCCGTGTCGTCGGGCGCCTCAAGTTCCGGACGTCGTACGGGCAGAACGTGCTCAAGCACTCCGTAGAGGCGTCGCACATCGCCGGCATGCTCGCCGCCGAGCTCGGCACGGACGTCGCGCTCGCGAAGCGGTGCACGCTCCTGCACGACATCGGCAAGGCCGTCACGCACGAGGTCGAGGGGAGCCACGCCATCATCGGCGCCGAGATCGCCAAGCGCCTCAAGGAGTCGCCCG
The DNA here is from genome assembly GCA_036258555.1 of Actinomycetota bacterium. GTDB lineage: Bacteria > Actinomycetota > CADDZG01 > CADDZG01 > WHSQ01 > JALZEG01. The sequence goes on from DATADL010000282.1 coordinate 608, forward strand.
AGGTGTGCCACGCGATCGAGGCACACCACGGCGAGGTCGAGCAGCGCACGATCGAGGCCGTGATCACGCAGACCGCCGACGCGATCTCCGGCGCGCGGCCGGGCGCACGGCGCGAGACGCTCGAGACCTACGTGAAGCGGCTCGAACGGCTCGAGCAGATCGCCATGGAGTTCGACGGCGTCGACAAGGTCTACGCGATGCAGGCGGGCCGCGAGGTGCGCGTGATGGTGAAGCCGAACGACGTCGACGACCTGCGGGCCGAGGTGGTGGCCCGCGACATCGCGAAGAAGATCGAGGAGGAGCTCCAGTACCCGGGCCAGATCCGCATCACGGTGATCCGGGAGACCCGCTCGTCGGCGTACGCGAAGTAGCCAGCCGGAGAGGAGCGGCCGGGTAGGTGCCGGGCTAGCGGAACGTGACGCGCACGACCTCGCCCGAGGCGGCGCGCCGCGCTATCCCGGCCAGCGACAGCCCCGGGCCGTCGTCGGTGCACTCGGTGACCATCGCGCCGCGGGACAGCACCGCGTGGTCGATCCCCGAGGGCCCGACGCGGCGGTCGAACAGGTTGCCGACGGCGGACGCGTGGCGCATGAACCCGGCCCCCTGGCCGGCCCCCTCCTCGCAGGCCTCGCCAGCGATGTAGATCGAGGGCGGCGAGACCAGATCGGCGCGCCAGAACAGGTGGTGGTGATCCCCGTCCTCCCGGAGGACCAGGTCTGCGGTGCGCAGCGCGGGATCGACCTCGAAGTCGTCGTTGTCGAGCCGGCCCCCGATGCCCCTGCCGTGGCAACGCGTGACGGTCGCGCCGTTCTCGCGGACGACCTCGCAGTAGCCCTTCACCGCGAACCCGGTCGTGACCGTCTTGCCGCCGGTGACCGCCGTCCTGTACGCACCGGCGAAGATCCACTTGGAGTGCTTGGGGCGGTCCGTCGGGAACATCCAGCTCGCGACCGCCTCCTCGTCGGCGACCGCGCCCGGCTCGCGTGCGGTGGCGCCGGAGGCGGGCGCGGGGACGGCGAACGCCGCGGCGGCGCAGAGGGCTGCAATCGATCGACGCACGCTCGCCTCCTTCACGAATAGGGACTTCGCCGGCGAACCCGGACATCCTACCCAGCGAGGCCGAGAAACCCCCGGTGCTACGCTCGCCGGACCATGAGCCAGGCCCGCTCCACGTACTACATCCGCACGTTCGGCTGCCAGATGAACGAGCACGACTCCGAGCGCATGGCCGGCATGCTGGAGGCCGAGGGATACCGGCCGGTCACGTCGCCCGAGGACGCCGGCGTCGTCGTCTTCAACACGTGCTGCATCAGGGAGAACGCCGACACCAAGCTCTACGGGAACCTCGGGCACATGAAGGCCCTGAAGGACCGCCGTCCGGACCTCAAGATCGTCGTCGGGGGCTGCCTCGCGCAGAAGGACCGCACGTCGATCCAGCAGAGGGCCCCCTACGTCGACGTCGTGCTCGGGACGCACAACCTGGCCAGCCTGCCGCGGCTCCTCACCGAGTCCGCCGGGGGCCCGGCCTTCGAGATCCTCGAGCAGACCGAGACGTTCCCGTCGGCGCTGCCGGCCCGCCGCATGTCCCCGTGGCACGCATGGGTCTCGATCTCGATCGGGTGCAACAACTCGTGCACGTTCTGCATCGTGCCGGCGGTCCGCGGGGTCGAGATCTCGCGGCGAACGGGCGACATCGTCGCCGAGGTCGAGCGGCTGGTCGACGACGGGGTCGTCGAGGTGACGCTGCTGGGACAGAACGTCAACTCGTACGGCCGCGACCTCGACGGGACGCCGTTGTTCTCGAAGCTCCTCTACGCGCTCGACGAGATCGACGGTCTCGAGCGCGTGCGCTTCACGAGCCCGCACCCCAAGGACTTCCGCGCCGACACCGTCGAGGCGATGGCCCGGTGCCGCACGGTGTGCGAGCACATCCACCTTCCTCTTCAGTCCGGCTCCGACCGCGTGCTCAAGGCGATGAAGCGCGCGTACTCCCGTCGCCGCTACCTCGAGAAGGTCGCCATGGTGCGCGCGGCCATACCCGGCGTCGCGATCACGACCGACATCATCGTCGGGTTCCCCGGCGAGACCGAGGAGGACTTCGTCCAGACGCTCGAGGTCGTCGAGGAGGCCCGGTACGACGGCGCGTTCACGTTCCAGTACTCGCCGCGCCCCATGACCGAGGCCGCCTCCTTCCCCGACCAGGTTCCCAAGGAGGTCGTTCAGGAGCGTTACGACCGCCTGGTCGAGCTCCAGGACTCGATCTCGCTGTCGAAGAACCGGGCCGAGGTCGGGCGCGTCGCGGAGGTGCTCGTCGAGGGACCGTCGAAGAAGGACCCGGGCCGGCTCACGGGCAGGACTCGGACGAACAAGCTCGTCCACTTCCCGTCCGACGGGGCCGAGGAGGGCTCGTTCAGGACCGTCGGGATCACGGCGGCGCACCCGCACTTCCTGACGGGCGAGCTCGCCGGCGGGGCTCCCGAACCCCGCCGCCGGTCCCGCTCGCTGTCGCTTCCGCTCGTGACCGCGTCGACTCAGGGGTGCGCTAGCTGCAACTGACCGGCGCCGTCGTGCCGCACGCGCCGCTGCTGCTGCCGGAGGTCGCGGGACCGAAGAACGAGGTGGCCACGGCACGCGTTCGCGACGCGGTCCGCGGCATCGACTTCGGCGAGCGCGTGGTCGTCGTCGCCTCGCCCCACGGCACGCGGACGGGCGTCTACGCGCGCGCCGCCGGGAGCCTCGACGCCTTCGGCCCCCGCGGCGTGGACGTGTCGTGGCCCGAGGACCCCGTCGCCCGGCCGCTCGCTGCCGCGTGGGGCGCTCCGGTGCTGGACGAGCCGGTCGACCACGGGATCGTCGTGCCGCTGCGGCTCCTGCGCGCGAGCTCAGTGGTCGCGGTCGCCTTCGAGGAAGGTGAGGGCGACGGAGAGGGGCTCGCGCGCGCTCTCGCGTCGATCGAGCACTCCTTCGCGTTCGTCGCGAGCGCCAACCTCTCCGCGGGCCACGGCGAGCGCGCGCCGCTGCCGTCCGTGGAGGACGCGGCCGCCGTCGACGGACGGGTCCTGCGGTCGCTGCAGATCGATCCCGGCGCCCTGGTAGAGCAGGGGACAGCCTTGCGCGGAGCGGGATCGTGCGGGGCCGCGCCGCTCGCCGCGTTCGGCGCGCTGTTCGCGGACCGCTCCTGCGACGTGACGGCTTACGAGCACCCGTTCGGGGTCGGCTACGCGGTCGCGCTCACGCCATGAAGGT
>DATADL010000283.1:0-8323 GCA_036258555.1 Actinomycetota bacterium
GGGGAGATCGACCAGACGTTACGGCTGACCCAGACCTCGGGTGACGCTCGCAAGCTGCCGGCGCTGGAGGCCGTCGACCTCTACGGCTGAGGGCCGGCGAGCCCTAGTCCGCAAAATAGTCCGAAGGGGCTATTGGATCGCGGGGGCCGGGGGCGCAGACTCCGGGGTAGGGCGGGGGTCCAGTCGCATTCGCCGCCGCAGCCATCCGACGCACTGCCCGCGCGTCGGAGATCCCCGCCCTCTTCTTTCTCTCTCGTCTACCGGCTGCTGCCGTTGTCCTGGACCGTGACGGGGAAGCTCACGCGTGCGACCTCGTTGTCGTCGAGCGTGAAGACGATCGTGTAGTCGTCGGCGGAGTACTGGAAGTCGAGGTCCGCGACCTCGTCCTCGAGCCGCTCGACGTGCGCCTTGGTCGCGATGTGGAGCTCGCGCGGCAGGCTTTCGTAGATGACTCCGCCGCCGGGCCCTTCGAGCCGCCACTGCTCGGTGAACGTGCCGTGGTCGTCGGTCCATCCGCGCAGCACGAGGAACGCGCCGGCGCGCCCCGGCTCGTCCTGCAGGTAGACCTGGTTCTCCAGGTGCGGATGCAGCTTGCCGCCGCGGGTCATGAACAGCTCTCGGTCGATCACCTTCGCGTACTGCAACCGCGCTCCCATTGGCCCCCTTAAGGCTTATTCGGCTGGGTACTGGGTGAAGCGAACCCCGAACTCCTCGAGCTCCCGGCGGAGAGTATCGACGTCGACCGCCTGGACGGGCGCCAGCACGCCCTTTCCCGTATAGCCGGGCCCGGCCATCGTCATGGCGGCGGCGGCGAGCGTGCGTCCGGTCAACCCGTAGACGTCGGTCCCGGTCAGCACGACGTTGCGCCACGCTCCGTCCGCCGTCGTGGCCTCCGCCAGGATCGTCCACTTCCCGCGGGCGCGGGCGTCGTCGCCGGGGCCCTCGGGCAGGCGGTCGATCGCCTTTCTCGCCAGCGACCGCACGGCCTCCGACGCGAGCAGGATCGTGAGCGCGGGCATGGCTGCCTTCATCGCGATCCTCTGCCACGTCCCCACGGTCGAGAAGGTGCGGAAGGAGCCGACCTTCGCGTGGAGCGGGGCGAGATGACAGATCGCGAGCGGGAACGAGACGCTCGCCTGAGGCCCGAGCGGCGGGGGCATGGGGGCCCACCGCGTCTCCTGGCCCGTCCGTACCGGCTGCGCCTTCCCGTCGACGGTCCAGCGCGCCCTCGACGGGACGATGCCGAGCACGGACCGCAACGTCCCCGCCGACGCCTGGCTGGGGAACGCGTACGTGAGGGCCACGTCGGGCAGCTCGAGACCCTCGACGGCGAGCGCGGTGGCGACGTCGCCCGGCACCTCGTCGAACCCCATGGCGGGCGCCATCGCGATGCCCGCCCGCAACGCGTCCTCGTGACGGTCGCGGATGAGCCGTTCGATGAAAGTGCCCTCGCCTGCGGAGTCGACGTAGTGGACGCCGGCGCGCAAGGCGGCCGAGACCGCCGTCCACCCCAGCTCGAGGAACGGCCCGACGCACGTGACGAGCACCTTGACGTCGCCCAGCGCCTTCGTCAGCGCCTCTTCGTCGCCGGCGTCGACGATTCGCACGTCCGACGCGCCGGTCTCCTCTGCGAGGGTCTCGAGCTTCGAGGGGTTGCGCCCGGCCACGACGAAGTCCGCGCCTCGATCGGCGAGCGCCCGAGCGGTGATCTTCCCCGTGTATCCCGTAGCGCCGAACAAGAGGATGTCGGGCATGTTTTTCAGCCTACCCTTGTCGCCATGCCCGTCACCGTCCACCTGATCCGGCACGGTCAGGTCGAGAACCCGAAGGGCGTGATCTACGGACGGTTGCCCGGGTACCACCTCTCGGAGCGGGGCCTCGAGCAGGCGCGTGCCGCCGCGCGACATCTCTCGGAGGCCGATCTCGTCGCCGTCTGGGCGAGCCCGCTCGAGCGCGCGCAGGAGACTGCTGCGGAGATCGCCGAGCCCCACGGCCTCGAGGTCGTCACCGACGACCGCTTGATCGAGAGCGGCAACACGTTCGAGGGCGTGGGCCGCACGGTCTGGCACCTGTTCAGCAACCCCGCGCACTGGTGGCGCTTTCGCAACCCGCTGAAGCCTTCCTGGGGCGAGTCGTTCGCGGAGACAAGGGTGCGGATGATGTCGGCGATCACCGACGCGGCAGAGGGGGCCGCGGGCCGCGAGATCGCGATCGTGTCGCACCAGACGCCCGTCATCGTCGCGCGCCTGGCCCTCGCGAAGCGGCGCGTCCCCCCGTGGCTTGCGGGGGCTCCGTGCGAGACGGGCTCGGTGTCGACGCTGGTGCTGGACGAAGGGGTCGTGCTGTCGGCGTCCTACTTCTCCGCGGACGCGACGGGCTCCTGATCGTCGGGCTCGTCGTCGGCGGCGGGCGGGGCGGCGTCGAGCAACGGCGAGGAGCACACCGGGCAGATCGGTGTGGTGTCGGCATCGACGTAGACCGTTCGCTGACAGACCGTGCAGAAACCCGCTAACGCCATAGGGGAAAGGTAGCCTGCGCGGGTCCCTAGTGGAACAAGCAGTTATTGGGAGGCCTGCACTTGGGAACCGCGTACGACGCAGTGGTCGTGGGGGCCGGGCACAACGGGCTCACGTGCGCCGCGTACCTCGGCCGCGCCGGGCTGCGCGTGCTCGTGCTCGAGCGCACCGATCGCATCGGGGGCGCGTGCGTCACGGAGGAGCCGTGGCCGGGGTTCCGCATCTCGACGGCCTCGTACTCCCTGTCGCTCCTCGACCCCCAGATCGCCTCCGACCTCGGGCTCGACCTCGACGTGCGCCTCAAGGATCCCGAGCTGTTCGCGCCGTTCGCCGACGGCGGCGGCCTCGTCCTGCCGGTCGACCCCGCGGCGCGCCACGAGGCGATCTCCCGGATCTCCCCGCGCGACGCCGACGCCTATCCGCGGTTCGCGGAGCTGTTCGAGGAGGCGTCGCGCCGGCTCCGGCCGCTGCTGTCGTATCCGGCGACGCGCAAGCAGGCGCGGCGGGCGTTCCGCCAGTCCGAGGTCGAAGGCCTCTTCGACAAGACCGTCGACGGCGCGATCGCCGACGTGTGCGAGGAGTACTTCGAGTCCGAGCTGATGCAGGGCCTGATGGCGTCGCAGGGCATCATCGGGTCCGCGGCGGGCCCCCGCACGCCGGGCACCTCGTACGTCTACCTCCACCATGCGTTCGGGCTCGCCGCGGGGGAGCCGGGCGCCTGGGGGTTCGTGCGCGGCGGGATGGGCGCGATCACGGCCGCGCTGGCGGACGCCGTGCGCGCCGCGGGGGGCGAGATCCGGACCGAGGCCCCCGTTGCGCGAGTCAGGTTCGAGGCGCGTCGCCGCGTCGCCGGCGTCGTCCTCGAGTCGGGCGAGGAGATCGACGCCCGCACCGTGTGCTCCAACGCGGACCCGAAGAGGACGCTGGCGCTCCTCGCCGACGCCGCGCTTCCTCCGGAGCTGCTCGAAGACGTCGAGCTCCTTCCCACCGAAGGCACAGTGGTCAAGGTCAACTGCGCGCTCGGCGCGCTGCCGCGCTTCCGGGGGATGGGCGACGCGCGGGAGCCCGGACCGGAGCACCTCGGCACGATCACGATCTCGCCGTCGATCGACTACCTCGAGAGGGCGTGCAACGACGCCGCGGAGGGTCGCCCGGCCCGCGAGATGTTCTGCGAGGCGTGGATACAGACGGCGTCGGAGCCGGAGCTCGCGCCACCCGGCAAGCACACGCTGTCGGTGTTCGCGCAGTACGCGCCGTACACGCTCGCGGAGGGGACGTGGGAGGAGCGCCGCGAGGAGATCGGCGACCTCGTCCTGGCGGCGCTCGAGACCTACGCGCCCGGGATCACGAACCTGGTCGAGGGACGCATGGTGATGGGACCGCCCGATCTGGAGGCCCGCTTCGGGCTGACCGGCGGGAACATCTTCCACGGCGAGATCCTGCCGGACTGGCTGTTCGACAAGAGGCCGGTGTCGACGTGGCACCGGCACCGGTGGCCGGTAGCGGGGCTCTACCTGTGCGGATCGGGGGCCCACCCCGGCGGCGGCGTCTGCGGCGCGCCCGGTCGCAACGCGGCGCGCGCGGTGCTGGCGGACCTCGTGGCCTCCGGCGCGGGGGCCGGGATGGTCCCCGCTACGTAGCGGAACGTTCCGGACGAGGCCGACGAGCGGCCCGAACCGAGCGAAGTACGCACTTCAGGCAAAGTGGCCCGATCCCCATTGCTCGCACGGTGGTGCCGTGTGATCTTCTCGCCAGGTCTTTGCGAGGGGAGCGGGAGGAGGTAGTCACTGATGATCGACATCCGCACGGAGGTTGGGAAGCTCGGCGCCAGCTGGAGCTAGTTCACGCGCAGATCGTTGGTTTCGGGCCGCCACGGGCGGCTCGTAACCGCGCGCCCGCCACGCTCGGCAGCGGTTTGCGTGCGCTCCGCTGCGGGTATCGACCTCCACCAGTAGAAGCCAGCCCGTCGGGGGAGGTGAACGAACGTGGGTATCGGTGCAAGCCTCTTTCTGATCGCCGTCGGCGCCATCCTCGCCTGGGCCGTCGACGCCGAGCTCGGTGCGATCGACATCGAGACCGTCGGCATCATCCTCCTCGTGATCGGGATCATCGGCCTCTTGCTGTCCATGCTCTTCTGGAGCAGCTTCGCCCCCTTCCGCCGTACGGAGGACCGGACGATCATCCGGGACCGAGAGGTCATCTAAGAGCGCTCGAAGAAAGGGGCGGCCCCGGGAGGGCCGCCCCTTTTCCGCGTCGCGGCGCGGAAGGGGTCGGGCGGGTCCGCGCCCATTGGTCCCGTGTGTTCGTGCGTCGAGGCGTACCCGAACAACCGGCTGGTCGGCGCGGCGTGACCGCGAGCGCCCGCCGGCGTACACAGGGTGAGCTGTGCCGTAAAGGCGCGCACGCGGGGCCGCAGAGCAAGCGGGCGTTCCGCAGTGCTAGAGGTGGGGGCGGTGCAGCCGGGCGTCCCGTCCGGTTCCTCGAGCCGAATCCTAGGCGGGACGGCCTCGAGCGCACCGCCCCCCACCGCCACGCTTGAACCGGCCCGCACCTGGATACAACAGGCCACATGGATCACGTGTACGTGGGCTCCGTCGTGATCGACGTGAACGACCTCGGGAAGATGCGCGCCTTCTGGCAGGAGGCGCTCGGGTACGAGAAGGACTACGCCTCCGACGACTGGGTCAAGCTCGTCGACCCGAACGAGAAGGGCGTCACCGTCTCGCTGCAGGTCGTGCCCGAGCGCCGCGACGGCAAGAACCGGCTGCACCTCGATCTGTACGCGCGCGACCAGATGCGCGAGGTCGAGCGGCTCGAGGGACTCGGCGCGACCCGTGAGCGGGGGCCGAAGGAGGGCGAGGACTTCGTAGTGCTCGCCGACCCCGAGGGCAACCTCTTCTGCGTCATCGACCAGAGCTCGACCGGCTAATCCAGGCGCCGGAGCTTTTGCTCGTTTAGCTTTTGCCCCGCGGCTGCAACCGGACGACTACCGGCGTCGTCTGATCGCGCAGCCGGTCGCGTGGCGCGGCCTGAATAGTCGACGGAGGCAGACATGTTGCGAGCCCGCTCCTCTTCGTTGCTCGTCGCCATCGGCGTCGTGCTGGCGCTCTTCGGCGCCGCCTGCTCCGACGACGACGAGCCTACGGCGGCGTCCGCGGCGCCGTCCGAGGCGCCGGCCGAGCCGTCGCCGAGCGCGCCTCCGCCCAGCCCGACCCAGGCCCCCGTCGTGCAGCCGGTGCGGCTCTGGCTGACTCTCGAGGAGTTCACCGGCCTCACCGTGAGGCAGGCGGAGGTGACGCCGCCCCGCTTCGCGACCGCGGCGGTGACGGAGCTGTTGAAGGGCCCGAACCAGTCGGAGACCTCCAACGGCTGGGGGACCGCCATCCCGGCGGGATCGGAGCTCCTCGGCATCGGCCTCTCGAACGGCGTCGCGACGGTGGACCTCAGCGGGGAGTTCGAGTCCGGCGGCGGATCGCTGTCCGCGCGGATGCGGCTCGCCCAGCTCGTCTACACGCTCACCGAGTTCCGGACGATCCAGAGCGTGGCGCTCGAGATCGAGGGTGAGCCCGTGACGACGTTCTCCTCCGAGGGCATCGCGATCGACGGTCCGATGACGCGAGAAGACTTCGAGGACCTCGTCGCGCCGATCATCGTCGAGACGCCGATCGCGGGGCAGCGGGTGACGAGCCCGGTGCGCGTCTCGGGTAACGCGAACGTGTTCGAAGCGAACGTGAGCATCGAGATCCTCGTGGGCGACGAGACCGCGGCGGCGACCTTCGTCACCGCGACGTGCGGGACCGGCTGCCGCGGGACCTACAGCAAGAACGTCCGGTTCCAGGTCCCCGAGGAGGTCGAGGCCGTCATCAGGGTGTTCGAGGCGAGCGCCCAGGACGGGTCGCCGCTCCACGTCGTGAGCGTGCCGGTCACGCTCGCTCCCTGATGGCGCGCGGACCGCGCCAGGGTCCGCACGATCGTGTCCTCTATCTCGACGGCCTGGGACTTCGACATGCCGCTGGAGAGGATCGAGAACTCGCCCCACGAGTCGGTCCTGTCGAGCCACACCCATCCCGAGAGGGCGGAGACTCCGTCGAGCGTCCCGGTCTTCGCGCGCACCTTCACGCCCTTCAACCGGTCCTCGAGCGTGCCCTGGCCCGGCATCGGAAGGCTCCGACGGAAGGCTCCGCCCCACGGCTCTCGGTCGGCGACCTCGAGGAGACGGACGAGACCGCGCGGCGACACCCGGTTCTCGTAGGAGAGGCCGGACGAGTCGCGCGTCCGAGCCTCGACCCCTCGGCGCCTCGTCCACTGCGCGACGACGGCCGCGCCCTTGGCGATCGTCCCCGGACGAGAGCGTCCCGTAGCACCCAGCAGCTTGCCGATCACCTCGGCGAAGAAGTTCGAGGAGACCCGGTTCGTGTACGTCAGAAGGTCGGAGAGGGGGGCGGATCGGATCTCGGCGACCGGCTCGGTCACCTCGGGAAGCGTCCCCGTGCGAGGCCCCTTCGCGACGCGCACGCCCTTCGCCTCGAGTCGCCGCGTGAGAGCGCGCGCCGCGCGCCACTCCGGGTTCGTTACGTGCCGGCCCTGATAGGTGTTGCCCTCGAACGTCAGCGCGGTCGGGAGCGCGACGTAGTACGCCGCGAACGACGACTCCCAGCCGGGCGCGTACCAGTCGCGCGCGAAGTAGCCGGTGGTCCCCGCCACGGCCCCGGTTACGCGACGGATGCCGGCCGCACGGATGCGGCGTACCAGGGTCGAGATCCGAGACGGGCTGAACGGCAGCGAGCGCCCGAACGCGGCTCCGCCGGTCACCGCGGGGTCGCCGCGCCCGACGAGCCAGAGGTTCCCCCTGACGACCCCGTTCGTCACGCGCCTCGCTCGAACGAGGGTGGAGATCCGGAACTCCGGACCCAAGCGGTCCATCGCCGTCATCGACAGGAGCATCTTCTGGTTGGACGCCGGGATCCGCTTTGCCTTGTCGGCCCAGCGATAGAGGGAGCGCCCTCCTTCCGACACGGACACGCCGATCGCGTGACCCCGCACGACCTTGTCGATCCGGCGCTTCCAGGCGGGCCGCGCGGTCGCGCTGGAGGCCGTCAGGACGACGAAAGCGAGCGCGAGGAAGAGGGTCCTGCGGGGAAGCATCCGGGGAGTTTGCCCGCGGATGCCGGTCTAGTCCAGAGGCCGGCCGTCAGGCCCCGTCGAACAGCGTCGGGTCGGTCGGGAAGAAGGAGAGCTGATCCGGGCTGATCTTCGTCCGGGCGGGGCGATCGATCTCGACGGCGAGGCGGTGGTAGCCCTGCTCCCGGGCGAGCTGGACGGCGCGCTTGCGGGCCCTTTCGTCCTCCTGCCGGAGGCGCCGCTCGGCGGTCTCGATGGCCTCGTCGACCAGCAACGGCTCCCATTCAGGCAACGCTGCCTCGTTCATCCACCCTCCGTTTCCGTCCCTCGTAGTGCGCCCGGTACCGACCCGGGGGAGTGGAGTATGGGGGAGGAGGTGCGCGATTCGCCGGATTTCCGGACCCGCTAGGGGACCGGTTTCGGTACCTTGGAAGAAGACCCCAGACGAGAGGAGTGACCGTGTCGGGCAAGTGGACGAGAAGGCTCGGAGTAGGGGTCGCGGCCGCCGTCGCCGTCGTGGGGCTGGCGGCGCCGTCGCTCGGCGACACGACCCGGATCAAGGCCGTCAAGCGCGACGGGAAGTTCGTGTGGAACAAGGACTTCGTCTCGGTCAACAAGGGCGACAAGGTCGTGTGGAGGAACCCCACGAACCGCAAGCACACCGTGACCTTCTACCAGGGGGCCTC
>DATADL010000284.1:0-19246 GCA_036258555.1 Actinomycetota bacterium
GGGACTGCGCGGGATCCCGGCTGCGGCGGAGGAGCTGATGGCGGCGCGCGACGTCGCGCTCGCGCAGCTCACGGGATGCCGGCTGCACCTCCTGCACGTGTCGACCCGCGGCACGGTCGAGATCGTGCGACGTGCGAAGGAGGACGGCGTCCGCGTCACCGCCGAGGCCACGCCGCACCACTTCACGCTGACGGACGCGGCTGTCGAGGGCTACGACCCGATGACGAAGGTGAACCCGCCCCTGCGCGAGGAGGACGACCGCCGGGCGATCGTCGAGGGCCTCGCCGACGGCACGATCGACGCGATCGCGACCGACCACGCTCCGCACGCCCGCGAGGAGAAGGACCAAGAGTTCCTCTACGCGCCACCGGGGATGCTCGGGCTCGAGACCGCGCTGGGGCTCACGATGACCGAGCTCGTCGAGCCCGGCCACCTGTCTGTGACGCGGGCGATCGAGCTCCTGAGCACGGCGCCGGCGAAGATCCTGCAGGTGGAGGGACAGGGCTCGCTCGCCGAAGGGCGCCCGGCGAACCTCGTGGTGTTCGACCCGAAGGCGCGCTGGACCGTCGACCCGGACTCGTTCCGGTCGCGGAGCCGCAACACCCCCTTCGCCGGGCGCGAGCTGACCGGCAAGGTCGTCCACACGTTCTTCCGCGGGAAGCAGACCGTGAGAGACGGCGCCGTGCTCGAGGAGGTGGGCGCGTGAGCCGGGCGCTGCTGGCTCTCGAGGACGGGACGGTCTTTTCCGGCGACGCGTTCGGCGCGGAGGGCACCGTCACCGGCGAGGCCTGCTTCAACACCGGCATGACGGGCTACCAGGAGGTGCTGACGGACCCGTCGTACTGCGGGCAGATCGTCGCGATGACGTCGCCGCAGATCGGCAACACCGGGGTGAACTCCTTCGACGACCAGTCGGCGCGGCCCTGGGTCCGGGGCTTCGCCGTCCGCGACCTCAGCTCGACCGTGTCGTCGTGGCGCGCCGAGGCGAGCCTCCACGAGTACCTCGTCGAGCACGGCATCCCCGGCATCACGGGCATCGACACGCGCCGCCTGACGCGGCACCTGAGGACGCGCGGCGCGATGCGGTCCGCGCTGTCGACGATCGTCGGAGATCCCGCCGAGCTCGTCGACGTCGCTCGCTCGTCGGCCTCGATGGAAGGCGCGGACCTCGTCGTCGACGTCACGACTTCCGCTCCGTACGAGTGGACGAGGGAGAGGGTCGAGGAGCGGCGCGGCTCCCGGTTCGTCGCGGGGGCCGAGGAGGCCGCCACGACGGCGGGGCTGATGAGCCCGGCGTCCCGGCGCTACCGCATCGCCGCGTACGACTTCGGCGTCAAGCACAACATCCTCGACCTGCTCGTCGCCGCGGGCTGCGACGTCACCGTGGTGCCGGCCGCGACTCCTGCGGCCGAGGTGCTAGAGGGCGGGTTCGACGGCGTCTTCCTGTCGAACGGCCCCGGCGACCCCGCCGCGGTCACGTACGGCGTCGACGCCGCGCGGGAGCTCGTCGGCCGGATCCCCGTCTTCGGCATATGCCTCGGTCACCAGATCCTCGGCCTCGCCCTGGGGGCCGAGACGTTCAAGCTCCCCTTCGGGCACCGCGGCAGCAACCATCCCGTCAAGAGGCTCGGCCGCGACCGGATCGAGATCACCTGCCAGAACCACGGCTTCGCGGTGGACCCGGCTTCGGTCGAGTCGACGCGGGCCCGGCTGACGCACGAGAACCTCAACGACGGGACCGTCGAGGGGCTCGCCGTCCCGGGGGTCGCCTTCAGCGTCCAGTACCACCCCGAGTCGGGGCCCGGCCCCCACGACTCCCGCTACCTCTTCGGGGCCTTCCGCGATCTGATGGAATCCTTCGAACCCGCAGCACGCCCGGAATACGCACGCGCCTGAAAGGAGATCCGCGATGGGACGAGGCGACAGGAAGCGAGCTCGCTGGAAGAAGGACCGCCAGCGCCGCAAGAAGGCGCGCGAGAAGCGGCGCGCGGCCGCGGCGGGCGCCAGCCGCTGATGGGTTTCGAGGTAGTCGGCCTCGACCACGTCCAGATCACCGCGCCGCAGGAGCTGGTCGAAGAGACCTGTGACTGGTACCGGAGCTGCCTCGCGCTCGAGGAGATGGAGAAGCCGCAGGGCACCCGCCCGGTCGGCGCGTGGTTCCGCGCCGGCGAGCAAGAGGTCCACGTCGGGGTCGACGAGCACAACCCTCACAAGACCGCGCACTTCGGGCTCGTCGTCACCGACTTCGCCGCGGTCGTGGAGAGGCTGCGCGGCGCGGGCTGCCACATCGAGCAGGCGAGCGAGATCCCGGGACGCCATCGCTTCTACACGCGGGACCCCGCGGGGAACCGGATAGAGATCGTGTCGTTCGACGCAAGCGGGGCCACCTAGGTGCCGCGGCGCGACGACATACGCAAGATCCTCGTCATCGGGTCCGGCCCGATCGTCATCGGCCAGGCGTCCGAGTTCGACTACTCCGGCGCCCAGGCCTGCAAGGTCCTCCGCCAGGAGGGGTACGAGGTCGTGCTCGTCAACAGCAACCCCGCGACGATCATGACCGACCCCGAGTTCGCCGACGGCACCTACGTCGAGCCCCTGAACGCGGCGCACGTCGCGTCGATCGTCGAACGCGAGAAGCCCGACGCGTGCCTGCCGACGCTCGGCGGGCAGACCGCGCTGAACCTCGCCCTCGAGCTCGAGGGATCGGGGATCTTCGAGGCCCACGGGGTCGAGCTGATCGGCGCGCGGCCCGAGTCCATCCGCCGCGCCGAGGACCGCAGGCTCTTCAAGCAGACGATGATCGAGGCGGGCCTCGAGGTCCCGCGCTCGACGTTCGCCTACTCGATCGAGGAAGCGGTGACCGCGGCGGGGACGATCGGGTACCCCCTGGTCGTGCGGCCCTCGTTCACGCTCGGAGGCGCCGGCGGCGGGTTCGTCCGCGACGAGCAGGAGCTGCGCGTGGTCGCGGCGGAAGGCCTGCGGCTCTCGCCGATCGGCGAGCTCCTCATCGAGGAGTCGGTGTACGGCTGGAAGGAGTACGAGCTCGAGGTCATGCGCGACGGCAACGACAACGTCGTCGTGATCTGCTCGATCGAGAACCTCGACCCCATGGGCGTCCACACCGGCGACTCGATCACGGTCGCGCCTGCGATGACGCTGACCGACGTGGAGTACCAGGCGATGCGCGACGACGCGGCCGCGGTGATGCGCGCGATCGGCGTCGAGACCGGGGGGTCGAACGTGCAGTTCGCGGTGGATCCCGCCGACGGACGGCGCGTGGTCATCGAGATGAACCCCCGGGTGTCGCGGTCCTCGGCCCTCGCATCCAAGGCGACGGGGTTCCCGATCGCGAAGATCGCCGCGAAGCTCGCCGTCGGCTACACGCTCGACGAGATCCCCAACGACATCACGAAGCAGACCCCGGCGTCGTTCGAGCCCTCGATCGACTACGTCGTAGCGAAGATCCCGCGCTGGGCCTTCGAGAAGTTCCCCTCCGCCGACCGGACTCTCGGCACGAAGATGAAGTCGGTCGGCGAGGTCATGGCGATCGGTCGCACGTTCGTGGAGGCCCTGCAGAAGGGCTTCCGCTCGCTCGAGGTCGACCTCCACGGGCTCGGCGCCGACGGAGCGCGCGAGGCGCCGCTTCCCGAGCTCCGCGAGCGGCTGGGGCAGCCGACCGAGGACCGGCTGAGGCTCGTCGAGCAGGCGCTGTTCCAGGGCATGGACGAAGACGAGGTCGCCGCCCTTACCCGGATCGACCCCTGGTTCGTCCACCAGGTCGCGCGCCTGGCGGCCGTCCGGCGCGAGCTGACGGGGGCCGCGCTCGACGACCTCGACGCGGACCGCCTGCGCGCCGCGAAGCGGATGGGGTTCTCCGACCTCCAGCTCGCGCGCATCCTGCGGACGACGGAGGCGGAGGTGCGCGGCCGGCGGCTCGCGCTCGGCGTCGTGCCGACCTACAAGACGGTCGACACCTGCGCGGCGGAGTTCGAGGCGCAGACGCCTTACTACTACTCGACGTACGAGGACGAGGACGAGGTCGCGCCGTCGACGCGCCCGAAGGTGCTGATCCTGGGCTCCGGGCCGAACCGTATCGGCCAGGGGATCGAGTTCGACTACTGCTGCGTCCACGCCGCCTTCGCGCTCGGCGACGCGGGCTACGAGACGATCATGCTCAACTGCAACCCCGAGACCGTGTCGACCGACTACGACACGTCCGACCGGCTCTACTTCGAGCCGCTCACGTTCGAGGACGTGATGAACGTGGTCGAGCGGGAGCGACCTGCCGGAGTCGTCGTCCAGCTCGGCGGCCAGACACCGCTCAAGCTCGCCGGCGCCCTGTCCGCGGCAGGCGTGCCGATCTGGGGCACGCCCTTCGACGCGATCGACCGCGCCGAGGACCGCGAGCGGTTCGGCGACCTCCTAGCGGACCTCGCGCTGCCGCACCCGGCCAACGGGATCGCACGCTCGGTCGCCGAGGCGCGCGCCGTCGCGGCGTCGATCGGCTACCCGGTCCTCGTCCGTCCCTCGTACGTGCTCGGGGGCCGCGCGATGGAGATCGTCTACGAGGAGTCGTCGCTCGAGCGCTACATGGCGACGGCCGCCGAGGTGTCGCCCCGCCATCCGGTCCTCGTCGACCGCTTCCTCGAGGGTGCGGTCGAGGTCGACTGCGACGCGGTGTACGACGGCCGGGAGCTCTACGCCGGCGGCGTCCTCGAGCACATCGAGGAGGCCGGCGTGCACTCGGGCGACTCGGCGTGCGCGCTGCCGCCGTTCACCCTCGGACGGGACCAGGTCGACCAGGTCATCGCCTATACCGAGGCGATCGCCCGCAGCCTCGGCGTCCGCGGCCTCATCAACATGCAGTTCGCGGTCAAGGACGAGCAGGTCTTCGTGATCGAAGCGAACCCGCGCGCGTCGCGGACCGTCCCGTTCGTGTCCAAGGCAACGGGAGTGCCGCTCGCGAAGGTCGCCTCGCGGGTGATGGCGGGCGCGACGCTGGCGCAGCTCCGCGAGGAGGGCGTCGTGCCGCCGAAGAAGGCCGGCCACGACGGCCTTCCGCACGTCGCGGTGAAAGAGGCCGTGATGCCGTTCGACCGGTTCCGCGGCGTCGACGCGCTGCTCGGGCCCGAGATGCGGTCGACCGGCGAGGTCATGGGCATCGACGCGACGTTCGGGCTCGCGTTCGCGAAGGCCGAGATGGGAGCGGGCCTCACGCTGCCGACGAAGGGAACCGTGTTCGTCTCGGTCTCCAACCGGGACAAGAGGTCGATCATCTTCCCTGCGAAGCGGCTCGCGGACCTCGGGTTCCAGCTCCTCGCCACCCGCGGGACGGCCGAGGTCCTGCGGCGGGCCGGCGTCGAGGTCGGGATCGTCGAGAAGGTGTCGTCGAATGCCCCAGGGCGTCGCGCCGGGATCGCGGGACAGGGCGGGGGCAACGTCGCCGACCGGATCGCCGCCGGCGAGATCGACGTCGTGTTCAACACGCCGTTCGGCAGGGGCGCCCGCTCCGACGGCTACTACATCAGGACCGCCGCGATCCAGGCCGGCGTGCCGTGCATCACGACGATGTCGGGGATCGCGGCCGCGGTGCAGGGCATCGAGGCCCTGGTGACGGGACGGGTGGGCGCACGGTCGCTGCAGGAGTACCTTGCGGACGTGGACCACCAGGCGGCGGGCTAGGAGATGTCCTCCCGCACGATGCTCACGTCGACGGGCGAGGTCCTGTCGCACAAGAAGTACGGCGAGGCGTACCACTCGCTCACGATCGTCGCTCCCGACGTCGGCGAGAGGGTGCGGCCCGGCCAGTTCGTCAACGTCCGCTGCGGCGAGCACCGCGACCACATCCTGCGGAGGCCCTTCTCCGTCTACCGGGTCCACAAGCGCGGCGGGTGGGCGTCGACGATCGAGATCGTGTTCGACGTGAGGGGGCCGGGGACGGAGTACCTGTCGTCGCTGCGCGGCCACTCGACGGTCGACCTGGTCGGTCCGCTGGGACGCGGCTTCGCGCTGCCCAAGAGACGGGCTCACTGTCTGCTCGTCGGCGGCGGCATCGGAGCGACCCCGCTCTTCTTCCTCGCCGACGAGCTCCGCAACGAAGGCCATCGCGTCGACGTGATCCTGGGCGCGCGCAACACCGGGCTGTTGCTGAACGCGATCGAGGCCCGCCGGGTGGCGAGCGTGTGCCGCGTGACGACCGAGGACGGCACCTCCGGCGACCGCGGGAGGGTCACCGACATCCTCGTGGAGACCATGGACAAGTGCGAGACCGAGGTCGTGTACTCGTGCGGGCCCCACCCGATGCTCGCCGCGGTGTCGCGCATCTGCGTCGAGCGCAAGGTCCCGGTCCAGGTCGCGGTCGAGGAGCTTATGGGCTGCGGATACGGGGTGTGCATGACGTGCGTCATGCCGCTGCGCCGGCTGCGCAAGACGGCGAAGGACGCCGAAGAGGACGACGTGTACTACGCACGCTCCTGCACGGAGGGTCCGGTGTTCAACGGCGCGTCGGTCGTCTGGAACGGGGCCGCCGACGCCGTCGCCTCCGACCAGTCGGAGCTCACGCCGGCAGGCGCGCCGAGCCGCGGTGCCGCGGCGCTCTCGGCCGAGGACGAGCACGCTCCTCCGGGGAACTGATGGCCGCCGAACGCAGGACCGCCGTCGATCTCTCGATCAAGCTCGCGGGGCTCGAGCTGTCGAACCCGGTGCTCGTGGCGTCGGGGACGTTCGGTGCGGGCCGCGAGGCGGCCGCGTTCCTCGACCTGTCGTCGCCGGGGGGCATCATCGTCAAGTCGATGACGCTCGTTCCGTGGAGGGGCAAGCCGACGCCGCGGATGTGCGAGACGCCGTCGGGGATGCTGAACGCGATCGGCATCCAGAACAAGGGCGTCGACCACTTCCTCGCCGAGGACCTCCCGTGGCTGCTGAAACGCAAGGCGACCGTCGTCGCTTCGATCGCCGGCAACACCGTCGAGGAGTTCGTGCGCGTCGCCGACAAGCTGCGGACGGGGGGCCGCGGCGTCGCCGCGGTCGAGATCAACATCTCGTGCCCCAACCTCGAGGACCGCAACAACATGTTCGCCCACTCCGAGGACTCGACCGCGGCCGTGGTGTCGGGAGTGAAGAAGGCCCTCAAGCGGATGCCGGTGTTCCCCAAGCTGTCGCCGAACGTCACGTCGCTCCCCGCGATCGCCGAGGCTGCGATCGACGCCGGCGCCGACGGCCTGTCGCTCGTGAACACGGTCTTCGGCATGTCTATAGACGTAGAGACGAAGCGCCCGAAGCTCGCCGGCGTCGTGGGCGGGCTCTCCGGTCCCGCGATCCGTCCGATCGCGGTGCGCGCGATCCACGACGTGCACCGGTCGTGGCCGCACGTCCCGATCATCGGCCAGGGAGGCGTGACGACGGCGTCCGACGCGCTCGAGATGATCCTGGCGGGGGCGTCGGCGGTGGCCGTGGGAACGGGCAACTTCGTCAACCCGCGGGCGTCCGTCGACGTCGCACGCGGGATCGGCGAGTACATGGTGCGCCACGGGGTCGCGACGGTGAACGACCTCGTCGGCGCGGTGAAGCTCGAAGGGTGACGGCGATTCCGCCGGCGCGCCCGCGGGAGCGGCCCGGCCCGTGAACCCGACCGAGATCATGCAGGTCCTCGAGCAGAAGGGCGCCGTCCTCCACGGCCACTTCGTGCTCTCTTCGGGGCGCCACTCCGACGTGTTCGTCCAGAAGTTCAGGGTGCTCGAGCACCCGCGGCTCGCCCAGCGGTTCGGCGAGTCCATCGCCGAGCTGTTCGACGGGCGCTTCGACCTCGTCGCCTGCCCGGCCGTGGGGGCCGTCGTCCTCGGCTTCACGACCGCGCTCGCAGGTGGCGCCCGGATGATCTTCGCGGAGCGCGCCGGCGACGCGATGACGTTCCGCCGGGGGTTCGAGGTCGGCCCCCACGAGCGCGTGCTCGTCGTCGAGGACGTCGTCACGACGGGGGGCTCCGCCAGGGAGGTCGTCGACCTCGCCCGCGGGGGCGGTGGCGCGGTCGTCGGCGTGGGCGCGCTGATCGACCGGAGCGACCCCGAAGACCCGCCCGACCTGACGGTTCCCCTCAAGGCGTTGTTGAAGGTGCCGGCCGAGTCGTGGGCGCCGGCGGAGTGCCCCTTGTGCGCCCGCGGCGAGCCGGTGACGGATCCGGGCAGCCGCCGGCTCGCGCGCTAGCGTTCCGTGGTCCCGGCGGGTGACGCGCGCGAAAAGGGCCTCTGAACAGGTCGAACGCGGCTCCCAGCGTTGCGGGTCCGGGGGCCTGCTGCTACCATCCGCGCCGAGCCGGAGCCAGCCTCGACACCGTGCGATCCGGCGCCGATCTTCTTCGCGAATCACACCGTAAGGAGGTACTTCAGCATGCCCCTGCCACCTCCGCTGACCGAGGAGCAGCGCAAGCAGGCCTTGGAGAAGGCCGCCGTGGCCCGCCGCGCTCGGGCCGAGCTGAAAGAGCAGCTCAAGAGCGGCCGCACCAGCTTGAAGGAGCTGCTCGACCGGACCGGGGACGAGGTGGTCGGGAAGATGAAGGTCTCCACCGTGCTCGAGTCGCTGCCCGGCGTGGGCCGGGTGCGGGCGCGCAAGCTGATGGAGCGCCTGGACATCTCCGAGTCGCGGCGTATGCGGGGGCTCGGCGCGAAGCAGAAGGAGAACCTCCTGCTCGAGTTCTCCCGCAGGTAGCCGGCAGTTGTCGTGGCGCCCCGGGGGCGGAAGCCCCGGCCGGCTCTTCGTCGTCTCCGGACCCTCGGGCGCCGGCAAGGGGACGGTCGTGAGAGGCGTGCTCGCGCGTCGTCCGGACGTCTTCCTATCGATCTCGGCGACGACGCGACCCGCCCGGCAGGGTGAGCGCAACGGCTCCGACTACCACTTCATCCCCGAGGCCGAGTTCCTCGGCATGCGTGACCGCGGCGAGTTCCTCGAGTCGGCCGAGGTCTACGGCAACTACTACGGGACGCCGCGAGCGCCGGTCGAGGCCGCGCTCAGCATCGGCAAGGACGTGTTGTGCGAGCTCGACATCCAGGGCGCTCAGGCGGTCAAGCGCGCCGAGCCCCACGCGATCCTGATCTTCATCGAGCCCCCGAGCCTCGACGACCTCAAGGTCCGGCTGCGCGGGCGGGGGACAGAGGACCACGACACGCTGGCGCAGCGCCTGCGCGCCGCCTACGACGAGGTGAAGGTCAAGGGGACCTACGACTACATCGTCGTGAACGACCAGGTGGACAGGGCCGTAGACGAGGTGCTCCGTATAATGGACGGCTCACGGACATCGAAAGGAACCCCCCCATGATCGAACCGAAGATCGAGACCCTCCTCGAGGAGGTCGACTCGAAGTACACGCTCGTGATCCTCGCCGCCAAGCGCAGCCGGCAGATCAACGCGTACTTCAGCCAGCTCGGCGAGGGCGTCGCCGAGTACACGCCGCCGCAGGTCCCGCTGTCGCCCGACCAGGCCCCCAAGGCGCTGTCGATCGCGCTCCAGGAGGTATCGGGAGGATCCGTCGCCTACGAGCGCACCACCGACGGGATCAAGTAGCACCTCCGGTCCCGTGGACGCCGCCGACCTGAGCGGGGCCGCTCAGGGCAAGAAGGTCCTCGTCTGCGTCACCGGCGGCATAGCCGCGTACAAGGTCCCCTTCGTCGTGCGGTCGCTCGCCGAGCTCGGCGCGGACGTCCGCGTCGTCATGACGCGTTCGGCCGCGCGCTTCGTCGGCGAGCAGACCTTCGCGGCCCTCTCGGGGAACGACGTCTACACGGAGATGTTCGGAGCGGGGCCGGACGTCCCGCACGTCGAGCTGGCGCGCTCCGCGGACCTGGTCGTCGTCGCGCCCGCGACGGCGAACTCGCTGGCGAAGATGGCGCTCGGGCTCGCCGGCGACCTCTTCGCGAACGTGATGCTGACGGTCCGCTGCCCGATCCTGGTCGCGCCGGCGATGCACACCGAGATGTGGGAGCACGACGCGACGCAGGCGCACATGGCGACGCTGCGGGGGCGCGGCGTCCACGTCGTGGGGCCGGAGTCCGGCGCGCTGTCGTCCGGCGACACGGGGCCGGGACGGATGTCCGAGCCGGACGCGATCGTCGGTGCGGCCCTGCGGCTGCTGCGGCGCGCCGGCGAGCTCGACGGCGTGCGGATGCTCGTGACCGCCGGGGGCACGCAGGAGCCGATCGATCCCGTGCGGTTCATAGGCAACCGGTCGTCAGGGCTGATGGGCTACCTCATCGCCGAGGAGGCCCAGCGCCGCGGCGCGAAGGTGACGCTCGTGTCGGGCCCGTCGAACCTCACGCCGCCGGCGGGCGTGGACCTCGTGCGCGTGAAGACCGCGCAGGAGATGCGCGACGAGGTGTTCGCGGCCGCTCCCGAGGTCGACGTGATCGTGAAGGCGGCCGCGGTGGCGGACTTCATGCCGGCGGCGCACGCGGACGAGAAGCTGAAGAAGTCGGAGGGGCCCCCGGAGATCACGCTGGTGCCGACGCCGGACATCCTGGCCGAGCTGGGGGCGTCGCCGGACGCGCGCAAGCCCGACGGTCTGCTCGTCGGCTTCGCCGCGGAGACCGAGCCGGACGCGACCGCGCTCGCGGCGCTCGCGCTCAAGAAGCTCGACGGGAAGAAGGCGGACCTGATAGTGGCGAACGACGTCGGGAGCCGGGACAGCGGCTTCGACGTGCCGACGAACCGCGCGGTGATCGCGTCGCGCGAGGGAGTGGTGGACGTGGGCCTGGTGACGAAGGGAGCCCTGGCGACGGCGCTGATAGACCACATCGCCTCGCTGCTTTGATCCTTCGTCCCGTGGGTTCTAGCGACGCGTCACGGTCGTGAACTTCTGATCCAGCCCGCATTGATGTCCATCGCGTCCGGAATCTCTCCCAGTCCATGCTCGAGTGCGGCCGCTGGCGTTATGACGAAGAAGAGCGGAATAGAGAGACCGTCGTCTCCCTTCGTGTAGGCGAGTGCTCGCCCGATCGGGGGAAGGGAGTCGAAGTACACATCCTTGTCCCACGGACCCCAAGAGATGCGGACGCTGTGCGCTCTCTGAGTACGCCGCGGGTGAGGGGTCACCCGCGTCCATACGGCCCCGACGTAGCTCGCAGGAAAGTGATGGAGCCATCGCTCGCGGAACTGTCCCACTGTAAGCGACGTGTGCGCCCCGAGCTCGAGGGCGTCGCGCTCGGCTCGTACATCGCCCCCCGTCCCGAAGTAACGATCGAGGCTGTCGGCCAAAGCAGGGCCGAGTAGCTTCTCGCCACGTTCGACACGCGAGATCTCTGACCTCGAGGATCCAACCTCCGCAGCTAGCCGAGTCTGGCTCATCCGACCGCGCATTGCTCGGATACGTCGCCCCAGGAGTTGCATGCCCGCGATGAAGCCGGGGTCCGGCTGCATGTTCTTCCCCACATGGGAACTTTCCCAGGTTTCTCTCTAGGCGTTGTCATTTCGAAATCACCCCCGATGATGGAATCGAAAGGAGGTGAGATCGATGTCACCGAAGTGGTACACGCAGGACAAGACGGACGACGTCCACGTAAAGGTTGCAGCCGACGAGGAGCGCGACACAGGCACGCCCACGACCAGCTTCGTGATTGCGTATCGAGACGGCAGCGGCGACCACGAACACGTCGTGATCGACCATGACGGCAACACGGTGCACGACACCACCGCGAGCTAGGTGAGGGCTAAGCCGTCTCGGAGATGCCCCTGGCGCCGGGGGCATCTCTTGGTCGGATGTTTCTCACATGACGCTCGCATATCACCGCCGATGTGAGAAACATTGGCGCGCCGGCTCCTTGCCGTCTCGGCCGGCCGGGCGCCCGGCGATCAAAGGTCCGCCGGCCCGGCCCCGGGCTGCGGCCCCCGAAAACCGTCACACCCCGGCTATAGGATCGCCCGATGACCACCCAACTCCACACGTTCACGTCGGAGTCCGTGACCGAGGGCCACCCCGACAAGATGGCCGACCAGATCTCGGACGCGATCCTCGACGAGATCCTCGCCTCGGACCCGTTCGGCCGCGTGGCGTGCGAGACCCTCGTGACGACGGGCCTGGTCGTCGTCGCCGGTGAGATCTCCACGTCGTGCTACGTCGACATCCCGTCGGTCGTCCGCCGGACCGTCACCGACATCGGCTACACCTCTAGCAAGATCGGCTTCGACGGCGAGACGTGCGGCGTGAGCGTCGCCATCCAGGAGCAGTCGAGCGACATCGACAAGGGCGTCAGCCAGAGCTACGAGGAGCGCCACGGCGAGACCGAGGACGAGGCCCTCGACAGCCAGGGGGCGGGCGACCAGGGGATGATGTTCGGGTACGCCTGCAACGAGAACGACGACCTGATGCCGATGCCGATCTGGCTCGCGCACCGTCTGGCCCAGCGGCTGTCCGAGGTCCGCAAGGCCGGCGTGCTTCCCTACCTCCGCCCGGACGGGAAGGTCCAGGTCACGATCGGCTACGACGGCACGAAGCCGGTCACGCTCGACACCGTCGTGTGCTCGACCCAGCACCAGCCGAACGTCGACGTCGAGACGTTGCTCAAGCCGGACCTCCTCCAGCACGTCGTCGAGCCCTTGATGCCGCCGGGGCTCGACGCCGACGGGATGAGCTTCCTCGTCAACCCGACCGGCGTGTTCGAGATCGGCGGCCCCCGGGCGGACACCGGGCTGACCGGGCGCAAGATCATCATCGACAGCTACGGGGGCATGGCCCGTCACGGCGGCGGGGCCTTCTCGGGCAAGGACCCGACGAAGGTCGACCGCTCCGCCGCCTACGCCGGCCGCTACGTGGCGAAGAACGTCGTGGCCGCGGGGCTCGCGGAGCGCTTCGAGATGCAGGTCGCGTACGCGATCGGCGTGGCGCGGCCGGTCTCCATCGCAATCGACACGTTCGGGACCGAGACCGTCGATCCGGCCCGCATCCTCGGGGCGATCAAGGAGGTCTTCGACCTGAGGCCGGCGGCGATAATCCGCGACCTGGACCTCAGGCGGCCGATCTACCGGGCGACCTCCGCGTACGGTCACTTCGGCCGGTCCGAGAAGGACTTCACGTGGGAGCGCACCGATCGCGCGGATGAGCTCCGGCGACTCTGCACCTAGGCCCCCCGACCGCGTCTCGGTAGTTCCGCTCGTCCCCGCCTGGCGCGTGGACCGCGCCTACTCGTACACGGTTCCCGAGAAGCTGCGCGGGAAGCTCGCCGTGGGGTCGTTGGTCCGCGTGCCGTTCGGCGGCCGCAACGTCCGCGGAATCGTGGTCGACGGGACAACGCCCGTCTCCGAGGCGGAAGACCTCCTCGACGTCAAGGCGCTCGTCGTCGACGAGCCGCTGACGCCCCCGCCGCTCGATCGCCTCCTGGCGTGGGTCGCGGAGCGATACGTCACACCTCGATCGATCTGCCTTCAGCGGACGATCCCGCCGCGCGTGCGCGTCGAGGCCCCCCCGCCCGAGCCGCTGGCCGAGGCGCCGATCGAAGGCGGCCACGTGGCGCGGCTCCGGGGAGGCCGTAGCCTGCTCGACGCCATCTCGGACGGCGGGTCGGGGACGTGGGTGCTCCGGCCGATCCCGTCCGCCGATCGCGGGGAGCTCGTCGCCGAGCTGGTGAACGCCGCCGCCGGCACCGGCGGAGCCGTCCTCGTCGCCGTCCCCGAGGTCCGTTACGGCGCGGCCGTGATCGAGACGCTCGGCGCGCTGTGGCCCGCGGCCCGCGTGGACTCCGCGCAGGAGGACGCCGACAGGGCGCGCGCGTGGCTGCGGCTGGCCCGCGGCCACGGCCTCGGGGTGGGAGGACGCTCGGTCGTGTTCGCGCCGGCGCCGGCGCTCCGGTTGATCGTGATCGACGAGTCGCATCACGTCTCGTACAAGGAGGACCGCTCGCCCCGCTACGACGCGCGCAGGGTCGCGGTCGAGAGGGCGCGTTTGCAGGGCGCGGTTTGCGTGCTCGTCTCGCCGACTCCTTCGGTCGAGCACGGGGCCTTGGCGGCCTCCGGACGGTGGGGCTCGGTCCACCCGGACCGGGCCGACAAACGGGCCGCGCGGCCGCTGCCCGAGCACGCACCGCCTCCGGCCGACCGGGTGCTCGGAGGCGATCTGCACGCGCGGATGGCGAGGGCGCTCCACGGCGGGGGGCGCGTCGGTCTCCTCTCGACCCGGCGCGGGTTCGCCCGCACCCTCTGGTGCGCGGCGTGCCGGAGATCGCTGCGGTGCCCCGTATGCGAAGCCGGCCTCGCCTACGACCGCACCCCCCGCCGCGTGCGCTGCGTGCGCTGCGGGTTCGCGAGCGAGCCTCCCGACGCCTGCCCCTCCTGCGACGCGACGGAATGGCTCTACCTCGGCGCCGGCACGGAGCGCCTCGCCGAGCAGCTGCGGAAGGCCTTCCCGCACGCGGACGTGGCGCGCATGGATCCGGACGTGCTCGCCGAGGGACCTCCGGACGCGGACGCCAAACCGGACGTCTACCTCACCACGTGGATCGGCACGAAGCCGTCGCTGCGGCCGGACGTCTCGCTGGTCGGCGTGCTCGACGCCGACGCGTGGCTGCGACGACCCGACTGGCGGGCTCCCGAAGACGCGTACCAGGCCCTCGTCGCGATGTCGGAGTGGGCCGGGCCGGCCGCCGCGGGCGGACGCCTCTTCCTCCAGACGCGCGAGCCCTCACACCACGCCATCCAGGCGGTGATTCGCGGCGACTACGACTTCTTCCTCGAGCGCGAGCTGGAGGCGCGCCGCGAGCTCGGCTACCCCCCCTACTCCGAGCTCGTCAAGCTGAGCGCCACGGGGGCCGAAGCGCCGGACCTCATGGCGGCGGCGGTCGAGGTATGCCGCTCGGCGGGGGCCCGCGTCCTCGGCCCCATCACTACGCGGCCCCCGGGAGCCGCCGAAGACGAGCTCCAGGCGCTCGTGAAGTGCCGGGACGCCCTGGAGGTCACCCCGGGGCTGCGGGGTATCCTCGCCCGGGCGCGCCCCGGCAGCCGGCTGCGCGTCGACGTCGACCCTCGTTGAACCCGGAGCATCGGCTGGTGGCGATCCTTCCCATACGCACGTTCGGAGACCCGGTCCTGCGCGAGCGCGCCCGCGATGTCGAGCAGGTGACCGAGGTGCACCGCAGGCTCGTCTCCGACATGCTCGAGACGATGCGGGACGCTCCCGGCGTCGGGCTCGCCGGCCCCCAGGTCGGCGTGCTCGAGCGGGTCTTCGTGTGGGAGGTCGAGGGCGGCCACGGCGCCTTGTTCAACCCGGTGATCGTCCGCCGCTCCGACGAGAAGGTGGCAGGCGAGGAGGGCTGCCTGTCGATCCCCGGGCTCGCCTACGACGTCGAGCGGCATGCCTCGGTGACCGTCGAGGGGCTCGACGCCGACGGACGCCCGGTTTCGATCGACGCCGGCGACGACGACTTCCTGGCCCGCGTGTTCCAGCACGAAATCGACCACCTCGACGGAGTCCTCTTCATCGACCGTCTCCCGGACGGCACTCGCAAGGAGGCCCTGCGGAGCCTGCGGGAGCAGCTGCTGGGGCTCCCCGGCGCGCAGGAGGCGCGGCCCCCCCGCGAGGAAGCTCTCTGAGGGCGGTCTTCTTCGGCACGCCGGCGTGGGCCGTGCCGAGCCTGCGCGCGCTCGCCGAGTCGCCGATCGAGCTCGCCGGCGTCGTGACGAACCCCGACAAGCCCGCGGGGCGCGGCATGGAGCTGCGGTCGTCGCCCGTGAAGGAGGAGGCGTTGCGAGCCGGCCTGGAGGTGCTCCAGCCCCGCCGCGCCCGCGAGCCGGAGCTCGAGGAGCGCCTGCGCGAGCTCGCCCCCGACGTCGCCGTCGTCGTGGCATACGGAAGCATCCTGCCCGGATCGCTCCTCGAGGTCCCGCGGCTCGGCTTCGTCAACCTGCACTTCTCGCTCCTGCCGGAGTACCGCGGCGCCGCGCCCGTCCAACGCGCGCTGATCGACGGCGTTGCCGTGACGGGCGTGTCCGTCATGGTGCTCACCGAGGGGATGGACGAGGGTCCGGTCCTCGCGACCCTGCAGGTGGCAGTGGAGCCCGACGACACCGCGGGGTCGCTGGGGGAGCGCATGGCGGGCATCGGCGCGCCGTTGCTGGTCGACACGCTCGCCCGGTACGCGGCGGGCGACCTCCGGCCGGTCGAGCAGGACCACGACCGCGCGACGTACGCTCCGAAGCTCTCGCCGGAGGAGGCCCGCATCGACTGGGACCGGCCGGCGGAGTCGATCTCGAACCTCGTGCGCGGGCTGAACCCGGCCCCCGGGGCGTGGACGGAGCTGGACGGCAAGAGGCTCAAGGTGTGGGCGGTGCGGTCCGCTCCCGGTGACCTCGCGCCCGGCGCCGTCGCCGTCGAAGGCGGGGCGCTGCTCGCGGGGACCGGCTCGGGAGCGCTCGAGCTCGCCGACGTCCAGCTCGCAGGAAAGAAGCGGATGACGGGTGGCGAGCTCGCCCGCGGTCTTCGGCTTCCCCAGGGGGCGAGCGTCGCGTGAACGGGGCGGGCGGTCCCGGCGGCGGGCGAAGGCTGAAGATCGCGCCGTCGATCCTCACGGCCGACTTCGGCAGGATCGCCGAGGAGGTCTCGGCCGTCGCGCCGCACGTCGACTGGTTCCACCTCGACGTCATGGACGGCCACTACGTCGACAACATCACGTTCGGAGCGCCGACGGTCGAGGCGATCGACCGCGCGGTCGACACGCCGCTCCACGTCCACCTCATGATCGAGAACCCCGCGAAGTTCGCGGCCGTGTTCGCGAAGGCGGGCGCCGACAGGATCTCTTTCCATCCGGAGGTCGTCCAAGACCCCGTGAAGGTCGTGGAGGAGATCCGGGCCGCGGGTGCGGAGGCGGGGGTCGCCGTGCACCCCGACGCCGACCTCGGCTGGGCCGAACGCCTCTTGGATCGTGTCGCGGTTGTCCTTATGATGACGGTACGTCCGGGTTTCGGGGGCCAGAAGTTCCTGGCGGAGGTCGTCCCCAAGATCGCGGAGGCCCGGAAGCTGGTCGACCAGGCGGGATCACGTGCCGATATAGAGGTAGACGGGGGCGTCAACCTCGAGACGATCGCGCAGCCTGTCGGGGCGGGGGCGAACGTCCTCGTCACGGGCAGCGCGGTCTACGACGGGCGCGACCCCGTTGCCGCCGCGAAACGTATTAGAGAGAGATTGGACATGCTGGCTCGAAAGGGTGGCCGATGATCGCCAGGCGCGAGCTCGTGCTCGTGGCCGACGACGACCAGGACATCGTCCGGTTCGTCGAGGTGAACCTGCGCCTGGAGGGCTACGAGGTCGCGACCGCCTCCGACGGCGAGCAGGCGCTGCAGGGAGCCTACGACCTCATGCCCGACCTCGTCCTCCTGGACGTCATGATGCCGAAGATCGACGGGTTCGAGGTGTGCCAGCGGCTGCGCGGCGACGCCCGCACGAAGCACATGTCGGTGATCATGCTCACCGCGAAGTCGTTGTCGGCGGACAAGGTCGTGGGCCTTACGGCGGGGGCCGACGACTACATGATCAAGCCCTTCGACCCGATGGAGCTAGTCGCACGGGTGAAGTCCGCCCTGCGGCGCTCGCGGGAGATGCGCGCGGTGAACCCGCTCACGCAGCTGCCCGGGAACGTCCAGGTCCAGGAGGAGGTCGCGAAGCGGGTGTCTCTGGGCGCGCCGTTCGCGCTGATGTACGTCGACCTCGACAACTTCAAGGCGTTCAACGACTACTACGGCTTCCTGCGCGGCGACGAGGCCATCAAGCTGCTGACGAAGTGCGCGGCCGGCGCGCTCGCGAAGCACGGGGGGCCGGGCTGCTTCCTCGGCCACGTCGGCGGGGACGACTTCGTCGCGATCACGACGCCGGACGTCGCGGAGCTCGCCGCGAAGGAGATCATCGAGTGCTGGGACGACAAGATCTCCGAGCTCTACGACCCCGACGACCTGGAGCGCGGGTTCATCGAGGTGAAGGACCGCCAGGACCAGATGCACCGGTTCCCGCCGACGACCGTGTCGATCGGCATCGCTACCAACACGCGCCGTCCGATCGGCAGCCACTGGGAGGCCTCGGAGATAGCCGCGGAGATGAAGCAGTTCGCGAAGCGGGAGCCGCGTTCGAGCTACGCGATCGACCGCCGCCGGGACGACGACGGCGAGACCGAGCCGGCGGTAGCCCGGACGGACACGGGCTCGAGGGCCTAGCTCTCGACTTTCTCGGGAACCAGCGTCATCGCGGGCCACCGGCCTCGCTCTCGAATACGAGGCGCGCGACGTGGAGCGCCTGCGCCCATGCATTCGGACGGCCGGGCGCGACCACCACGATTTCGTTCGCGGGAATCTCGGCCCAGCGGTGAACCCACCCCAACCCTGGTCCCAGGGGGCGATCCGACTGATCGAAGTCGTAGGTGACACCGAAGTGGAACAGCCGCCCGTCACGTGTTCCGACGACCCCGCTCATCGCGTGCATCCCGGCCTCGTGCCACTGGCCGAGGGCCGCGTCCTCCGGCCGCACCCCCTGGTCCTTCAGGCGCTCGCGAACGTCTCGCCACTGCGGCCGGTCGTCCTTCCTCAACTCGGCCGTCTTGACCACCATGCGCCGGACGTGACCGTCAGAGGGCCGCCATCCTCCCTTGCTGAGGTTCGTATTCAATCGGCCGCTTCGAGGATCAGCTTCGCGATGCGGGCCGCCTGTGACCATCCATTCGGAAGTCCAGGAGCGAAGTCGCGGATTTCGTCTCGCGGAACCTCTTCCCACCGGTGAACCCATCCGCTACCACGCTCTGCTGGCCGGCCGTGGCGATCGAACCCGAACGTGACGCCGAACAAGAACAGCCGATCATGACGCGTCCCGATTAGCCCAAGCCACGAGTGGACGCCGCCGTTCTCCCATTCGCCGAGGGCGGCATCCTCCGGTCGGAGACCCAGCTGCGCGAGCCGCTCCCGAACTTCACGCCACTGCGGCCGATCGTCATTTCTTAACTCGGCCGTCTTGGCGATCAAGTATTCGACATTGGCTGGTGAGGGTTGCCACTGCACTCATTGATCCTCTCCGGGACGACCCGGATGCGCCACTCGCTCGCACCTGTCGGGGCGACTGCCTTGGAGGGCTTGAACTCCGCGTCGATGATCGCCTGACTGACGGAGTAGATGGTGTACCCGGCGGCCGCTCCCACGGCCGCGGAGCACGCCAGATATTGATCCGTAAAGCGTGCTCCTCATGTAGTGCGTGCCGGCAGACGATCTCCTCGATCGAGAACGTGATCGGGAGCCGCGG
>DATADL010000285.1:0-11973 GCA_036258555.1 Actinomycetota bacterium
CGCTGTGCGAGGACGGCTTCGTCGCGTGCGCGTCGGAGGCCGGCGCCGTCGACACGCGGGGGCACGGCGCGGTGACGCGCACCAGGCTCGGGCCCGGGCAGGCCTTCGTCGTGGACCGCGAGCGCGGGGTCTCGTTCGACGACGACGTCAAGCAGAGGCTCGCCCGCGCGGTCGACTACGCACCGGCGGCGTCCCGCGGGATCACCCGCGCGTCGCGCGGCTCGGCGACCGGCGTTCCGCCGCAGCGCGTCCTCCCGCGGCAGGTAGCCACGGGGATGACGAAGGAGGAGATCACCGTCGTCCTCCGGCCGATGGCGACGGGGGCCGGTGAACCGGTCTCGTCGATGGGAGACGACACCGCGCAGCCTCCGCTCGCCGGCTTCCGGCGGGGCGTCTTCTCGTACCTCAAGCAACGGTTCGCCCAGGTCACGAATCCCCCGCTCGACCACCTCCGCGAGAGCCACGTCATGTCGCACACGACGCTGCTCGGCCCGCGGCCCCCGCTGACCGCACGGTCGCTGCCGGCCGGGAGCCTGCGGGAGTACCCCTCCCCGGTCGTCTTCCCCGACGCCGTGGCCGAGCTCGTCGACGAGGGCGCGGTCGTGGTGGACGCGACGTGGGACGCCGGCGACGGCCCTCACGGTCTCCGGCGCGCGTGCGAGGCGGCCGCTCGCACGGCCTGCGACGCGGCCGAGAAGGGGGCCGCCCTCCTCGTCGTCAGCGACGCCGCGCTCGGACCGGAGCGCGTCGCCGCGCCGTCCGCGCTCGTCGCCGGCGCGGTCCACCACGCGCTCGCGCGCGCGGGGCTCCGGCCGCGGGTAGGGCTCGTCGTCGACGCGGCGGACGTGCGCGACGCCCACCACGTCGCCTGTCTCGTCACGAACGGCGCCGACCTCGTATGTCCGCGCCTCGCGCTCGAGACGATCGCCGACCTCGCCGACCACGCTCGTCTCGGCGGCGACGTGTCGTCCGAGCGCGCGCAGGAGCTCTTCCTCGACGCCCTCGAGGCCGGGCTCGCCAAGATCATGTCGAAGATGGGCATCGCCACGGTCGCGTCCTACAGGGGCGCGCAGGTGCTCGAGGCCGTCGGGCTCGGCCGGGACGTCGTCGACCTCTGCTTCCCCGGCATCGCGTCCGTCCTCGGAGGAGTCTCCCTCGACGACCTCGGCGTGGACGCGCTGGAGCGGCACGCGGCCGCGTGGGGCGACAAGCCCGTGCTCCCGATGCCGGGAAGCTTCAAGCACAAGTCGGGGGGCGAGTACCACGCGATCAACCCCGAGGTCGTGAAGGGCCTGCAGTCCGCGGCGACCTCGGAGATGGAGGCGGCGCACGCGCTCCGCCGCGCGGTGGCCGGGAACGACCACGCCTACGAGGAGTTCGCGGCGCTGGTCAACGAGCGGCCCCCGGCCGAGCCGCGCGACCTCCTAGAGCTCGTCGGCGTGCCGGACCCGCTCCCACCGGACGAGGTCGAGGACGCGGCGTCCATCGCGCGACGCTTCTCTGCCGGCGCGATGTCGCTCGGCGCGCTCTCGCCCGAGGCGCACGAGACCATCGCGCTCGCGCTCGACATGATCGGCGGGATGGCGAACACGGGTGAGGGCGGCGAGGACCCCGCTCGTTACGGGACCCGGGGCCGCAGCTCCGCCATCAAGCAGGTCGCGTCCGCGCGCTTCGGCGTCACGCCCGGCTACCTCGCCGACGCCCGCGAGATCCAGATCAAGATGGCGCAGGGATCGAAGCCGGGCGAAGGCGGCCAGCTGCCCGGCGTGAAGGTCTCCGCGGAGATCGCGCGCCTGCGTCACACCGTCCCCGGCGTCCCGTTGATCTCTCCGCCCCCCCACCACGACATCTACTCGATCGAGGACCTCGCGCAGCTGATCTTCGACCTCCGGCAGGCGAACCCCGGCGCGGCCGTCTCCGTCAAGCTCGTCGCGTCGGAGGGCGTCGGCACGGTCGCGGCGGGGGTCGTGAAGGGTCTCGCCGACGTCGTGCACATCTCGGGCGGCGACGGCGGCACCGGCGCGAGCCCGCTGTCTTCGATCAAGAACGCGGGGATGCCGTGGGAGATCGGTCTCGCCGAAGCCCACGCGGCGCTGTCGGCGAACGGCCTCCGGGGCCGGGCCCGGCTCCGCGTCGACGGCGGGCTCAAGACGGGCCGCGACGTCGTGGTCGCGGCGCTGCTCGGCGCCGACGAGTTCTCGTTCGGCACGGCGTTGCTCGTCGCCGAGGGATGCATCCTCGTGAGGACGTGCCACCGCGACACGTGCCCGGTCGGGATCGCGACGCAGAACCCGGCGCTACGGGCGAAGTTCGCCGGGACGCCGGAGATGGTCGCGCGCTACCTGATGCTTGTCGCGGAGGAGGCGAGGTCGCTGCTCGCGAGCCTCGGGCTGCGGAGCATCGACGAGGCCGTCGGGCGCACCGACCTCCTCCGGCAGAGGACGACCGGAGACGCTCGCGCGGACTCCCTCGACCTCTCGCCGCTCCTCGACTCCCGATCCCACGTCGTTCCGTCCCACTTCTCGGGACGCCACGACGTGAGATCGGAGCTCGGCGACCTGCTCCACGACGAGGCGATCGACGGTGTGCTCGCCGGCCACGTGACGCACGTCGAGCACCGGATCACCACTGCCGACCGTGCGGTCGGCGCACGGCTCGGCGCCGCGCTCGCGGCGCACCGGCGCCACGCTCGCGGGCTCGTCGTGGCGCGCTTCGACGGACACGCGGGCCAGTCGTTCGGCGCCTTCCTCAGCGACGGCGCGGAGCTGATCCTCGAGGGCGACGCGAACGACTACGTGTGCAAGGGCATGGCCGGGGGCCGCGTCGTCATCCGGCCCCCGCACGACGACGCGGGCGACCCCGTCCTCGCGGGCAACACCGTCCTCTACGGAGCGACCGGCGGCACGCTCTTCGTGGCGGGCCGCGCCGGCGAGCGTTTCGCGGTCCGCAACTCCGGGGCCGTCGCCGTCGTCGAGGGCGTCGGTGACCACGCGTGCGAGTACATGACGGCGGGGGCGGTCGTCATCCTCGGTCCCACCGGCCGCAACCTCGGCGCCGGGATGAGCGGCGGCGAGACCTACGTCTTCGACCCCGACGACCTCCTGGCGCGCAACCTCAACCCACAGCTCGTCGCGGCGTACGAGCCGACGCGCGCGCAGCTGGACTCGTTGCGCCGCGTGATCGAGCGCCACTCCCGCGCGACCGGGTCCGGCCGCGCCGCTGCGCTGCTCCGGCACTGGGAGCACGCGGCGCCGCGCTTCGTCAGGGTCGCGCCCGTCGCCGAGGTGGCGCGGCTGGAGGCGCTATTCAGCGGAGACGACGTCTCGGCCGAGAGCGTCGCCTAGCCCGGCGAGGGCCCGGGCGCGGGCGAAGACCGCGTCGAGCATCTCCTCTGTCAGCCGGCCGGTGAACGTGTTCTGCTGGCTCGGGTGGTACGAGCCGACCAGCGTGAAGGGGCCGACCTGGGCCTCGGCGAGGTGGGCGAAGCGCGGCTTCGGGCGGGGGGCCTCGTGGCCGAGGGTCCGCGCGACCCGCAGCCACGCGTCCCACGCGAACCCGCCCAGCGCCACCACGACGCGTAGCTCCGGCAGCAGGCGCACCTCCCGGACGAGGTACGGCAGGCACCGGTCCCTCTCGTCGGGGGCGGGCTTGTTGTCCGGCGGCGCGCACCGGACCGCCGCGGCCACGTACGCGTCGTGCAGCTCGAGCCCGTCGTCGCGGTGCACGGAGTGGGACTGGTTCGTCAGACCCTGTCGGTACATCGACGCGAACAGCCAGTCGCCGGAGCGGTCCCCGGTGAAGATGCGGCCCGTGCGGTTGCCGCCGTGGGCGGCGGGCGCGAGGCCGACCACGAGGATGCGGGCCGCGGGATCTCCGTAGCCGGGGATCGGCCGTGCCCAGTACTCCTCGTCCCGGAACGACGCCCGCTTGTCGCGTGCGGTCTGCTCCCGCCAGGCGACGAGCCGGGGGCACGCCCGGCATTGCGCCACCTCCTCGGACAGCAGACGAAGCCCGTCTTCTCGGGACATCTCGCAAGTATTCCGGTTGCGGTGCAGGTGCGGAGGGTAGTTAGGCGAACACAACGGGTGACCGCCGCTGGAAAACGTTGGAGGTGCGGGATGGGGTCTGTCGTTCGCAGAGTGGTAGCGGGGGCCGCGGCAGCGACCGTGGCCGCCGGGCTCACGGGAGGCGCGGGAGGCGCCACCGCCGCCGAGATCCCGGCCGTCCTGCCCGACCTGCAAGCGACGGGCCTGCTCGACGCCGCCGCCGTGGCGCTGCCGCCCGAGGGCGTGACGCTGCAGCTGCACGCCGACTTCCCCGCCGAGGCCCCGCTCGAGAGCGGCGGCCTCGCCTTCACGTCGGTCACCGCGGACGTCTCGCCGGCGGGTGAGCTCACGATGCTGAGCGCCACTCCGGCGACGCCGGCGGAGACGTCGACCCCGCGGCTGGACGAGTGCACCGACCCGACGTTCGAGCCGACCGGCCCCCGCTGGTACGAGGGCGACCTCCCGGTCGAGTGGCGCTTCCGCCGCGGCTCGGTCCCGGAGGGCGTCGGGCGCTTCCGCTCCCAGTACTCGCTCCAGGCCGCCCACCAGGTGTGGTCGCGCGCCAGGACCGTGTGCAAGGCCAAGGACGACGTCTCGATGCAGTTCTCGTTCGCCGGACCGACCGCGCGCAGGGTCGGTTACGACGGCGTGAACGTCGCCGACTTCGGCCCCCTCGGCGCCGGCGCGCTCGCGATGAGCTACACCTGGTACCAGGGCGGCCACATCCTCGAGGTCGACCTCCGCCTGAACCGGCACGACTACCGGTGGACGAACCGTCCCGGCGGCAAGAACCGCTACCAGGTCGCGAACGTCGCCGCGCACGAGATCGGCCACCAGCTCGGTCTCGACGACCTCGCCGACCCTCACGGGGCGCTCACGATGTTCGGGCGGATCTCGAGGGGCGAGACGTCGAAGACGACGCTGGGCCGCGGTGACCTGAGGGGGGCGTCGGCGCTCTCGCCGTAGCGGCGCGCCGCATCTCTCGTCGAAACGTCCCGAAACGGGACGGATCGACGTGAGAGCCCTACAGGACGTGGGCCAGGAAGTCCTTGCAGCGCGGGTTCGCCGGGTTCGAGAACACCTGGGCCGGCGGCCCGTCCTCCTGGATCTTGCCGTCGTCCATGAAGATCACGCGGTCCCCGACCTCGCGGGCGAAGCCCATCTCGTGCGTGACTATCAGCATCGTCATGCCCTCGTCGGCGAGCCTCTTCATCGTGTCGAGGACCTCCTTGACGAGCTCGGGGTCGAGGGCCGAGGTCACCTCGTCGAACAGCATCAGCTTCGGCCGCATCGCGAGCGCACGTGCAATCGCGACGCGTTGCTGCTGACCGCCCGACAGCTGCGCCGGGTACGAGTCCGCCTTGTGCGCGAGCCCGACGTGCTCCAGCTCGGCCACCGCGCGCTCCCGCGCCTCTTCCTCCCCCAGCTTCAGCACCTTCTGCAACGACAGCATGATGTTGCCGATAGCGGTCTTGTGCGGGAACAGGTTGAAGGCCTGGAACACGATGCCGATGTGCGTCCGCACCTCGTTCAGGTCCGTGCGGACGTCCGTGATCTCGCGGCCGTCGAAGTAGACCTTTCCCTCGGTCGGCTCCTCGAGCAGGTTCACGCAGCGGAGCAAGGTCGACTTCCCCGAACCCGAGGGCCCGATCACCGTCACGACCTGCCCGCGGTCGAGCTCGAGGTCGATCCCCTTCAGCACGTGGAGGTCGCCGAACCACTTGTGGACGCCGTCGAGCCTCACGAGGTGGCCCCCGGCGCCGTCCCGCTCCGCGGCCGTCATGCCGTCACTCCCACGAGACCGCTGCGCATCCGGCGCTCGACCGCGTTCACGAGCCGGATCGCCGGGAGACAGATCGCCAGGTAGCCGAGGGCCGCGTAGATGAAGAACGTGGCGTTGAACGTGTTCCCGAAGCCCTGGCTCGCGACGCTCAAGAGCTCACGCTCCCCCGCAGCAAGGCCGACGAACACGACGAGCGACGTGTCCTTCACCAGGATCACGAACTCGTTCATCAGCGGCGGGATCACGCGCCTGACTGCCTGCGGGACGATCGAGTAACGCATCGCCTGGCCGTACGACATGCCCAGCCCCCGGGCAGCCTCGAGCTGCCCGCGCTCGATCGACTGGATGCCCGCCCGGAAGACCTCCGCCGAATACGCGCCCATGTTCAGGCTGAGGGCGATGATCCCCGCGGTGTACGTCGAGATGTCGACCCCGAGCCCCAGCGGGATGCCGATGCCGATGAAGCTGAGCTGCCACAGCAGCGGCGTCCCGCGGAAGAAGTTGATGTAGACCCGCGCGGGCGCGCGCACGACGGCCCTCTTCGAGATGGCGAAGATCGCGAGCACCAGGCCCAGCAGGATGCCCAAGAGCTCGCTCGACAGAGCCAGCACGAGAGTGTTCTTCGCGCCCGTCAGGAACGCGTCGAGCTGCTGGTTCGGGCCCTCGAAGTTGAAGAAGTTGAACGCGAAGACGTCCACGTCGCCTTCGCTGAACCAGAGAACGACCGCGCCGAGCACCGCGGCCTGGGCCCCGAGCACCGCGCCCGCGACGGCCTCCTCGCGGCTGACCTTGGTGGGCATCCTCCGGAACGTCCCCCAGCCGAGGGCGGATGCGGCGACGCCGAGGCCTACCGCCCACACGCCCACCCCGGTCATCTCCGCCGACTTGAATCCGCGCACGACGTTCTCGTACGGCGTGAGCCCGTGCATCAGGAGCACCACCGCGGTGCCGAGGATGACCGCGGCGAGGCTCAGGACGCCGAGCCCGAAGGCGGCCAGGGACAGAGGCTGGCTCTGCTCCCGCAACCACGCGAGGTCTCGGACCGGTTTGTCTACGTGAGCTGTCGCCACCCGTTCCTCCTGGAAACAAAGGGCCCGCGCTATGCGGCGCGGGCCCTTCTCTAGCTCTGCTCTCCCCTACTCCGAGGCGTAGCTCGGGAGCTCCTGCTCGGGGAAGTACTTCTTGAAGATCCTCGCGTAGGTGCCGTCCTGGAAGATCTCCTCGAGGGCGCCGTTGAAGGCCTCGAGCAGCGCGGGGTTGTCCTTGGCGACCGCGATCGCGTACTCCTCGCCGGTCTCGATCTGCTCTACGACCTGCAGCTGGTCCCGGCCCTTGATCGCCTCGAGCGTGACCGGGAGGTCGTTGAACACCGCGTCGACCTGCCCCGCCTGCAGCGCCTGGTACATCTGGGGCGCCTTCGGGAACTGGACGAGCTCGACCCCGGTGAGGTTCTCCTCTGCGTAGAACGCGCCGGTGGTCGACGCCTGGACCGCGACGCGCGCTCCGTCGGGGAGATCGTCGACGCTCTTGACGTCGCTCACGCTCGTGTCGACCGTCAGCGACTGCAGCGACGGGTAGATCGGGACGGTGAAGTCCACGAACTGCTTGCGCTCCTCGGTCACGTCGAACGCCGGCGAGCCCTCGGGGGCGTACGCCGTGACGGCCGCCGCGATGATGTCGAACTTGTTCGACCTTTGCAGTTGCGTGAAGATCGTGTCGAAGTTCACGGTCAGCCAGTCGTCGTCGGTGTTCTCGAGACCGAGCTTGTCGGCGACCGCGCGGACGATCTCGACGTCGAACCCGACGAGCGCGCCGCTGTCGTCGTTGTACTCGAACGGCGGGTAGGGGATGTCCGAGCCGACCGTGATGTGGCCCGGCTCGACGAGCTTGAACTCGGCCTCGCCGCCGTCGTCACCGGCGTCCTGGGTCTCCTGAGCCGCGGGCTCGTTCGGCTCCTCGTCCTCGCCGCAGGCCGCGAACACCAGCGACAACGCCGCCAGCATCGCGATCAGGGTCAGCCACCGCTTGCCTCGTGCTTGCATCACTTCACTCCTATTCCTCGCCGAGGTACGCCTTGCGCACCTGGTCGTTGCCCAGCAGCTTCTTCGCGTCGTCCTCGAGCACGATCTCCCCCGTCTCGATCACGTAGCCGCGGCTCGCGGAAGAGAGCGCCATCTGCGCGTTCTGCTCGATCAGGAGCACGGGCACGCCCTCCGAGTTGATCTCCGCGATCACGTCGAAGACCCGCTCGACCACCTGCGGAGCGAGCCCCATCGACGGCTCGTCGAGCATGACGAGCTTCGGCTGCGCCATCAGCGCGCGGCCGATCGCGAGCATCTGCTGCTCGCCGCCCGAGAGCGTCCCGCCGGCTTGCTTGCGACGCTCCTTGAGACGCGGGAACAGCTCGTAGACGTGGTCCTCGATCTCCTTCAGCTGGCTCTTGGCGGTCCGCGAGCGGAAGGCGCCCATCTCGAGGTTCTCCGCGACGGACATGTTCGGGAAGATGTGGCGGCCCTCGGGCACCTGGATGATCCCGCGCTCGACCACGTCGTGGCTGCGGAGCGACGTGATGTCCTCGCCTTCGAACAGGATCGCGCCCTGGTAGGGGCCGTGGACCATCGAGATCGCCCGCAACGTCGTCGTCTTCCCGGCGCCGTTGCCGCCGATGAGCGTGACGATCTCGCCCTGGTTCACCTTCAGGTTGACGCCCTTGACCGCCTCGATCACGCCGTAACGGACGTGGACGTCGCGGAGCTCGAGGAGCGGGGTTCCGTTGCTAGCCATTGCCGGGCCCCCTCCCCACCTCGTCGGTGTCCTTCGGCGCCCCCGCCTGGGGGCGGTCCTCGGCCTCGCCGGCGTTGCCGCCGGCACCGCTGCCGAGGTAGGCCTCGACGACCTTCGGGTCCTTCTGGACCTGCTCGGGCACGCCCTCGGCGATCTTCTCGCCGTGGTCCAGGACGGCCACCCGGTCGGAGAGACCCATGACGACCTTCATGTCGTGCTCGATGAGGAGCACGGTCACGCCGTCGTCGCGGATGCGGCGGACGAGGTCGCGCAGCCCGTTCTTCTCGGCGGGGTTCATGCCCGCGGCCGGCTCGTCGAGGAGTAGCAGCTTCGGCTTCGTCCCCAGGGCCCGGGCGATCTCGAGACGCCGCTGGTCGCCGTACGACAGGTTCTTGCCGAGCTCGTTGGCGAACTTGTGGATGCCGCAGTACTCGAGGAGCCGGAACGAGCGCTCCTCCCCCTCCTTCTCCTCGTGGTGGAAGCGGGGGCCGCGGAACATCGCCCCGAACACGCTCGTCTGGTGCCGCGCGTCGACGCCGACGAACACGTTCTCGAGCGCGGTCATGTTCGGGAACAGGCGGATCTGCTGGAACGTCCGGCAGATCCCCATGTCCACGATCTGGTCGGGGCGCTTCCCGGTGATGGACTCCGCGCCGAAGCCGACCTGGCCGGTCGTGGGCGTGTAGACGCCGGTGATGCAGTTGAACAGCGTCGTCTTGCCGGCGCCGTTCGGGCCGATGAGCCCGAAGATCTCGCCTTCGTTGATCTCGATGTTGACGTCGGAGAGGGCCTTGAGGCCGCCGAACTCCATAGTCACGTTCTTGACCGTCATGTAACCCGCCACTGCGTCAGCCCTTCTTCTCTTCGTCGTAGAGGTCCGCGTCGCGCGCCTTGATCGCCTCGGCCGACTCGTCGACCACGACGGCGTCGGCCGCGCCGGCCTCGGAGAGCTCGGTCCGCCTTCGTTTGGCGGCGAGGAGGCCGCC
This sequence comes from Actinomycetota bacterium, assembly GCA_036258555.1. Lineage (GTDB taxonomy): Bacteria > Actinomycetota > CADDZG01 > CADDZG01 > WHSQ01 > JALZEG01. Next base: position 9,600 of record DATADL010000285.1, read on the forward strand.
GGGCCGGTAGATCATCACGATGATCAGCGCGAGCCCGAACACCGCGATCCGCCCGGTCTCGATGTTGAAGCCTAAGACGGCGCCGCTCGGCGACGCGTCCTGGATCACCGAGGGCAGGCCCTCGACGAGGATCGCCCCCAGCACCGCGCCCGCGATGCTGCCGAGGCCCCCGAGCACGACCGCGGACAGCACGAGGATCGACTCGAGCAGCGGGAAGCTGTTCGGCGCGATGTATCCGCTCTTCACCGAGAAGATCCACCCGGCGATGCCGCTCGTCGAGGCGCCGATCACGAACGCGAACACCTTCATCTTCGTCACCGGCACGCCCATCGCGGCCGCCGCCACCTCGTCCTCGCGGATCGCCGCCCAGTACCGCCCCACCCTGGAGGAGTCGAGGTGCCTGATCATGATGACGGCGAGGATGATGGCGGGGATGCACAGGTACCGCCAGTAGGTGGTCGGATCGAGCCCGAAGTCGAAGTCGCCTACGGTGGGATGGGGGATGCCGGCGATCCCCCGGGACCCGTTCGTGATCTCGAGGTTGTTCGCCGCCTGCCGGACGATCTCGTGGAATCCGAGCGTGACGATCGCCAAGTAGTCGCCGCGCAGCCTCAACGTCGGGACGCCGAGCGCGAACCCGGCGAGCATCGCGACGATCACGGCGAAGGGGATCGACGCCCAGGGCGTCCATTCGACGATGTGGAACTGGTCGGGCGAGCCCGACTGCGTCATCAACGCAACCGTGTACGACCCCAGCATGAAGAACGCGATGTACCCGAGGTCCAGCAGGCCGGCGAGGCCGACGACCACGCTCAGGCCGAGCGTCAGCAGGATGTAGTACCCGACGTTGAACAGGACCGTGATGCCGAAGTTCCCCTGGAGCAGCGGCATCCAGTCCCGCTCGAGGAGCTCGGGGATGTACCACATCAGCACGCCCGCGAGCAGGTACTTGAAGTATCCGAGCCTGCGCCACCCGACGAAGACGACGTTCGCGCTGTTCACGAACCCCTCGGGCAGACGGCCCGAGAGGCGCGGGAAGCGCTCGTCGAGGTACGTGCGGAAGTCGGAGGCCCCAGCCTTCGTCGCCATCTAGCCACCGATCCTTTCGCCGAGGATCCCGGTCGGACGGAAGATCAGCACGAGTGGGAGCAGCGTGAACGCGACGACGTTCTTCCACTCGGCGTCCAGACAGACGACGCTCATGTTCTCGACGAGCCCGAGCAGGAGCGCGCCCAGCATGGCGCCGCGGATGTTGCCGATGCCCCCCAGGACGGCGGCGGTGAAGGCCTTGATCCCGGGGATGAAGCCCATGTTCCACACGACGTTCCCGAAGAGCAGGCCGTACATCGCCCCGGCGACCCCGCCGAAGAACCCTCCGATGACGAACGTCGTGACGATGACCCTGTCGATGTTGATCCCCATCAGCTGCGACGCCACGGGATCCTCGGAGAGCGCCCGGATGCTCCTTCCGGTGGCGGTCTGGTTGATCAGCCGGTCGAGGAACAGGAAGCAGACGAGTGCGCCGACCACGACGAGGATCTCGGGGTTGTTGATCCGGGAGTCGAGCAGGGTGAACCCGAAGGCGTCCGAGCCCGCGGCGAGGATGCTCGGGAAGTTCCGCTGCCCGGGGCCGAGGAGGAAGTCCTGCTGGAAGAGATAGGTGATGAAGAACGACGCGCCGATGGCGCTGATCAGATACGAGAGCCGCGCGGCGTTCCGGCGACGCAGCGGCCGGTACGCGGTGCGCTCGAGAAGCGCGGCGGAGACCGCCGCGGCGGCGCCCGCGACCAGCAGCATCGCGAGCAGCATCACGAGGAGCGTCAGTCCCGTCCTCGAGCCGGAGATCCCCAGCCACTCTCCGAACACGTAGAAGGCCGCGACGGCGCCGACCATGAAGATGGCGTCGTGGGCGAAGTTGATGAGCTTGAGGACGCCGTAGACCATCGTGTACCCGAGGGCTATGAGCGCGTAGAGGAAGCCCAGGATGATCCCGGTGACGAACGTGGGCCCCAGGAGCCCTAAGTCACAGTTCAACCGTCCCCCCGTAGGTCGGTGATCCGCCGCCCTGTCGCTGTCGCCTGTGCCGCTCCGGCCGCACGCCCCGGCCGGCGTCGAGATTACGTCCTGCTTCCCGCCGGGACCACCTCGTCAGCGGAAAAGGGTCCCGAGCGGAAGGTGGCAGGGGCTCGCGCCCCTGCCACCGGTATCGCCGAACGTCTCGAGCTTGCTACTGCAGAAGCTCTGCAGCCGGGCCCACCGAGACGAAGTTCTCGGCGTCGTTGGACCACTCGTAGATCCAGATGTCCTCGGGACCGCCGACGAACTCGCCGGACTCCTCCCAGCTGTAGGTCTTGGCGACACCTTCGTAGTTGGC
>DATADL010000286.1:0-3930 GCA_036258555.1 Actinomycetota bacterium
TCTAGCGGGGCGCTACCAGCGACACGAGCTTCGGCGGCTTCACGATGATCTTCTGCGGCGCGTTCCCTCCCAGGTGCGCGGCCACCTTCGCGGACGCCAGCGCGAGCTCCTTCATCTTCTCCTCGGTCACGTCGAGGGGCACCATGATCGTGTCGCGCACCTTGCCGTTGACCTGGACGACCATCGTGGTCTCCTCCTCCGCCGCGAGCGCCGGGTCGTAGACGGGCCACGACTCCTTGTGGATCGAGCCCTCGTGGCCGAGGCGGTGCCACTGCTCCTCGGTGACGTACGGCGCCAGCGGCGCGAGCAGCTTGAGCAGGGTCTCGATGAGCTCTCGCATCACGCCGGGGTGGCCGCCGCCGACGGTCTTGTAGCGGCCCGCGTTGTTGACGAGCTCCATCAGCCGCGCGATCGCCGTGTTGAACGACAGCGCCTCGAAGTCCTCCGTCACGACCTTGATCGTCTTGTGGATCTGGCGGCGCAGCGCGTTCTCAGCCGGCCCCATGCGCAGGTCGCCGACCGAGACGACGTCGCGGTTCTCCTCGCACAGACGCCACACCCGCTTGAGCCACGGATAGGTCACGCGGCCGATGGCCGTCACGCCTTCCGCCGGCCAGTCGAAGTTCTGCTCGGGGGGGCCGGAGAACAGCATGTACAGACGGAGTGAGTCGGCGCCGTACCGCTCGAACGCCTCCGGTGGCTCGACGATGTTGCCGCGCGACTTCGACATCCGCTTGCCGTGCATCTGCACGTCGCCCTGGTTCAGGAGCCGCGGGAACGGCTCGGCCGCGTCCGCCATGCCCATGTCGACGAGCACCTTCTGCCAGAAGCGCGCGTAGATCAGGTGCAGCACGGCGTGCTCGATGCCGCCGGAGTACTGGTCGACGGGCATCCACGCCTTCTCCTTGGCGACGTCGAAGGGCGCGTCTTCGTTGTGCGGGTCGAGGTAGCGGTGGAAGTACCACGACGAGTCCACGAACGTGTCCATCGTGTCGGTCTCGCGCCGCGCGGCCCCCCCGCAGCTCGGGCATGACACGTTGACCCACTCCTCGGCCGTGGCGAGCGGCGACGCCTCCTCGTTCGGCATGAAGTCCACGACGTCGGGGAGCACCACGGGGAGGTCCTCCTCCGGGACCGGCACCTCGCCGCACGTCGGGCAGTGGATTATCGGGATCGGCGTGCCCCAGTAGCGCTGGCGGCTGATCAGCCAGTCGCGCAGCCTGAAGTTCACGGCCGCCTTGCCGAGGCCCTCCGACTCGAGCCACTCGGTCACGGCCCGCGCCGAGTCGCTCACCGGCGTCCCGTCGAACGGCCCGCTGTCCACCAGGTGACCGGGGCCGACGTACGGGAGCACGGTCTCGCCCTCTTCGGCTTCGACGACCTTCCGCACCTCGAGCCCGTACTTGTTCGCGAACTCGAAGTCGCGGTCGTCGTGCCCGGGCACGGCCATGATCGCCCCGGTCCCGTAGTCCATGAGGATGTAGTCGGCGGCCCACACGGGGATGCGCTCGCCGTTGACGGGGTTCACCGCGTGGACCCCGAGGAATATCCCGCTCTTCTCGCGCTCGGTCGACGCGCGGTCGATCTCGCTCAACCGGCCGACCTGGTCGCGGAACGCCTTCAGCTCGTCGCCTCTGCCGGACGCGACGGCCATCTTCTCGGCGAGCGGATGCTCCGGCGCGATGGCGAAGAACGTCGCGCCCCACAGCGTGTCGGGCCGCGTCGTGAACACGACCACGTGCTCGGCTATGTCGGGGATCTCGAACCTGACCTCGGCCCCCTCGGAGCGCCCGATCCAGTTGCGCTGCAGGGTCTTGAGGTGCTCGGTCCACCCGGTGTTGAGCTCGAGGTCGGCGACGAGCCGCTCCGCGTAGTCGGTGATCTTGAAGAACCACTGCGTGAGCCAGCGCTTCTCGACCACGGCCCCGCAGCGCTCGCACCGTCCCGCTACGACCTGCTCGTTCGCGAGGACGGTCTTGTCGTTCGGACACCAGTTCGCGGGGGCCTCGCGCCGGTACGCGAGCCCCCTCTCGTAGAACCGCAGGAAGAACCACTGGTTCCAGCGGTAATAGGACGGCTCGCACGTGTAGAACACGCGGTCCCAGTCGAACGAGATCCCGAGGCGCTCCATCGACGAGCGGTGCTTGGCGATGTTGTCGTACGTCCACGTCTTCGGGTGGATCCCGCGCTGGATGGCGGCGTTCTCGGCGGGGAGGCCGAAGGCGTCCCACCCGATCGGGCTCATGACCTGGAACCCGTTCATCCGCCAGAAGCGCGCGATCGCGTCGTGGATCGAGAAGACCTCGACGTGGCCCATGTGAAGGTCGCCCGAGGGGTACGGGAACATCGTCAGCGCGTACCGCTTCGGGCCCGCCGGGAGGTCCGGCGTCGCCCACGCCTTGGTCTCCCGCCAGGTCTTCATCCAGCGGGCCTCGATGGTCTCGAAGTCGTAGTCGCGTTCCATGGGCACTTGACCCTAGCCGCAACTGCCGAACGGCGACGCGGCGTACTCCGGGAACCGGTCGATCTGCTCGATCCGCACGCGCTCCACCTCGCGTCGTTCCCGTACGAGCTCGGTCCCGGCGAAGCCGTAGGTCGTGCGCTCGACGCGGTAGGCGTCCCCGTCGGGGACGGCCGTCGAGACGATCACCCCGCCGTCCGTGCAGTCGACGGCCTCGACGTGACCGACGCTCCCGCCGAACCCGAACATCCCGGGCGCCGCTCCCCCCGGCAGCTCGGTCGTCACCTGCCGTAGGACGCCGCCGTCCGCCACGAGGATCCCGACGAACTGCGTCGACGCGCCGGCCCCCATGTTGACGACGACGTCCTCGCCGGGCTCCCCGTCTATCTGCGCAAGCATGTTCAGCGTCGGCATCGGGAGCCCGAACTCCCCCCGCCACGTGTCGAGCGAGCCGCTGAGCGTGCCCCCGGAGCTCTCCGCCACGACGAACGCCTCGCACCCGAGGTCTCCCTGGGGGTCGTAGTACAGGGACACCGCCTCCTCGTCGCCGTCGCCGTCGACGTCGCCCGACTTCGGCTCGCCCGTGCGCAACGACGCGTCGGTGACGACGGCTTCGTGGTTCGGGCACCGGTAGTCGGGGGCCGGAGTGGCCGGCGCCGCTTCGCGCGCCCGCGGCTCGGCATCGCCCGAGCACGCGGCGAGCAACAAACACAGTGCGAGGACGGCGGGTCTCATCGCGCCGATGCTACGGCTCGCATCCCTCCTGCTCCTCGCCGTCGACGGCCGACCTCCGTTAGAACCAGCGAGAGAACGCGTTCCACACGGACTCGAGCAGGAACGCTATGCCCACGATCCCCATGACGACGTCGCGAGCGCGCAGCCGCGCACCGGGTTCGTCGGGAACGTCCGACCGGAACGAAGACAGCAGCCTCCAACCCGCAAACGAACGAGCGACGGCCTCCGGATCCACGGCACGTGCGGAGAACCCCATGGCGTAGTCCACGTCGCAGACCCGGACGACCTCGCCCGACGCCGACGAGATCGGCTTCCGGCGAATGCTCGTCAGGTCGACGGGCTCCCTGAACAGGACGACGACGTTGGGGAGGTCGGTGGCGACGTGGCTGGCCAGCGGGAGGACCCACCCCTCCAGACCGGTCTCGTCGGGCAGTTCGACGTCGACGCGCTCCACGTTCGTCATCGGGATCTCGAGCCGCCGTCGGAGCAGCACGGGATGCCACAGGACGAGGGATCCCGGCGCGAGGGCGATGTAGGCGCGGCCGGGAAACGCCTCGCGGAAGATGCGGTACGCGACCCAGCCCACGCCGGCGGCCAGGGCCGTGAGCGCGAGCGCGCCCGGAAGGTCGCCTTCGAGAGCGCGCGGCCAGAACGCGATAGCGATCGCTCCGAGCAGGATCGCCCACGGCGCGACGAACAGCAGCGCGATCGTGGCGAGGACCCTGCTGGAGCGC
>DATADL010000287.1:0-9364 GCA_036258555.1 Actinomycetota bacterium
CAGGACGTTGCGCGCGATCCCCAGGTCCTCGCGGAAGTCGTCGAAGCGGCGAACGCCGTAGAACGCGTCGCGCAGGATGAGCAGCGACCACTTGTCGCCGATGACGTCGAGCGTCCGGGCGACCGAGCAGTCCATGGCGGAGAAGTCCGTCGGCGGCGGCATGGGACCAGCATAAGGGGTCGGTTGCATTTTGCAACCTCCTCGGCTAGGGTCTCCGTAGTGGGTTGCGAAAGGCAACTCACTGGCATGGACGGGAGAGGAGGACGACGATGTGGTCTAGCCCGAGGTGGAACGGTCCGGACCTCGCGGTCCGGGTGGAGCTGGCAGAGATCATGGACGACCTCGACCCCGGCTGGTCGGCGTGGCGGGAGCCGTCGGAGCGGGGCGCGGAGCGCGCCGGGCGATGAGGGCCGCCGACAGCAAGCTGGCGGCCCGCCTGACCTGGCTCGCGACGCAAGCCGCCGGAAGGGTCTCCTCTCGCCTCGCCGGCCCGATCACGACACGCCTCTGGTTCACCCCGTGGCGCGTCCCCGTCGGCGAGCGAGCGACCCGGCGGCAGGCCGAGTGGCTGCGCGGCACCGAACGCGTGACGTTCGAGGTGGACGGCCGCCGGATCGTCGCCTACGCGGCGGGCGACGGCCCGCCGGTCCTGCTCGTGCACGGCTGGGGCGAACGGGGCGCGAGCCTCGGCGCGTTCGTGGAGCCGCTGACGACCGCCGGCTACCGGGTCGTGGGAGTGGACCTGCCCGGCCACGGTGCGAGCGAGGGAGGACAGGTCGACGGCTTCGAGCTGGCCGCGGCGATAGCGCGCGTGTGCGAGTCCCTCGGCGGCGTCCACGCGGTCGTCGCCCATTCGATGGGCGCGACGACCTCGCTGTATGCCGCGAGCCGCGGCGCTCCGACCGACGCGCTCGCGCTCCTCGCGCCCTCTCCGCGGCTCGACCACGCCCTGGTGACGTTCTCGCAGATGCTCCGCCTGCCCCCGAAGGCGGTCGCCGGGCTGAAGGCGACCATCGAGCGACGCTACGGGGCGGACGTGTGGGACAGGCTCTCCACCGAGTCGCTGACGGAGGGCGTCGACGGCCCCGTGCTGATCGTCCACGACCGCGACGATCCCCAGGTGGCGCTGGCGGACGCGGAAACGCTCCACGCAGCCCTGCCCGCGTCGCGCCTCGTCACGACCGACGGCCTGGGGCACGGCCGCATCCTGCGGGACCCGAAGGTGATCGAGGCCGTCACCTCGTTCCTCGGCGAGGTCACGCCGGTGCGGCGGACGGCCGGCGCCGGGGCATGACCGCGCACAGCGTGGCGCGTCCGCTGGCGACGAGCGTGTTCACGCGCCCCACGGTCGAGATCGCGCCGCCGAGGAGGACCGCGATCCCGGCCTCGTGGCGGATCCGGTCCGCGTAGCTCGGCAGCGTGTAGGGGTCGTACGGCACGACTGCGCCGGGGACGGCGCCTCCGGCCGTGACCTCGACGAAGTCGCAGCCGGCGCGCCGCAGCTGCCGCGCCGCCCAGAGCACGTCGTCGAACGCGACGCCCCCGCGGGCGCCGTCGAACGCCGCTATCGAGACCCCGAGGGCGCCCCGCCACTCCCCCCTGACCGCGGCCACCACCTCCAGCGGGTACCGCGCCCGCGCCTCGATCGCGCCTCCGTATTCGTCGGCGCGGACGTTCGCCAGCGGCGACAGGAAGCTACCGAGCAGGTAGCCGCGGGCGCAGTCGACGACCACGGCGTCGAAGCCCGCCGCGGCCGCCCTCCGCGACGCGGCGACGAACCCTTCGCGGACCCGGTCCATGTCGGCCCGCCCGATCTCCGCCGGCACGGCGTTCGCGCCGTACGCGACGCGGGAGGCGGCGAGCAGGGGCCAGGCTCCCTCGCCGAGCGGACGGTCGAGCCCCCGGTGTCTCGGTCTCGTCGCTCCTCTGCGCCCCGCGTGCACGAGCCGCGCGGCCGACGGCCGCTTCAGGATGCGCGCCCAGACCTCGGCCTGTGCGTCGTCGTACAGCCCCGGGCTGCCCGAGGTCGTGCGTCCCTCGGGAGTCACGGCTACGTCGGGCACGACGACCAGCGCGGCCCCCTCCCCCGCGGCGCGGTCGACGGCGGCCGCTACCCGAGCGTCGGGCACGCCGTCCGACGAGGAGTCGGTGACCGCGGAGGTCGCCGCGATGCGGTTCGGCAGCTCGAGGGGACCGAGGGCGCACGGTGAGAAGGCGGGGGGCGGGGCGAAGCGCCCCCCGGCGCCGCCCCCACGGGAGAACCACGTGTCGACGCGGTCGATCAGCCCGGGGTCTTTGAGGCGGAGGTCGTCGTAGCCCACACGGCCGCTGCGTGTGAGGAGGTGGAACACGAACTGCTCGGTGTCGAGGTCCATGTACCGCGCGGTCGACTCGAAGTACTGCTGGCTCTCGCGCGCCGCCTGCTGGAACCGGTCGACCACGCCCTTGCGGTCGAGCTCGTACGCCCCGAACGCCGCGCGGAGGTTCGGCTTGCGAGTGAGCTCGCGCGCGAGCGCGATCGCGTCCTCCATCGCGAGCTTCGTGCCGGATCCGATCGAGAAGTGGGCCGTGTGGACGGCGTCGCCGAGGAAGACGGTGCGGTCCTGCCACCACCGCCTCGTCCTGAGCGTCGGGAACGTGAGCCAGCGCGACTGGTTCGACAGCAACGGGTGGCCGCGCAGGTCGCGCGCGAACACCTCCTCGCAGAACGCGATCGACTCCGACTCGGTCGCGGCGTCCAGGCCCGCGCGCCTCCACGTCGCCTCGTCGCACTCGACGATGAACGTGCTCGTCGAGCCGTCGAAGGGATATACGTGCGCCTGGAAGAGCCCGGGCTCGGCCGGCCGGAACACGAACGTGAACGAGTCGAACGGACACGTGGTCCCGAACCACACGTAGCGCGCCCTGCCCTCGACGATCCGCGGACCCAGCGCCGCGGCGTGCGCGGCCCGGAACCGGCTGTGGATCCCGTCGGCCGCGACGACCAGGTCGTAGTCGCCGACGTCGCCGGGCCCGACCTCCGTCTCGAACCGCAACGTCACGCCGACCTCCTCGCAGCGCGTCTGGAGGATGTCGAGCAGCCGGCGGCGGGCCATGCCCGAGAAGACCTGCCCCCCACACCGGACCACGTCGTCTCCGTAGCGGACCTCGATCACGTCCCACAGCGCGAACGCGTCGACGATCTGCTCGTACGTCTCGGGATCGGCCTCGCGGAAGGACGCGAGCGTGCGGTCGGAGAACACGACGCCCCACCCGTAGGTCGCGCCGCGCGGATTCTTCTCGAAGACCTCTATGCGGGCGTCCGGCCGTGCCTTCGCGAGCAACAGGCCGAGGTAGAGGCCGCCGGGACCGCCGCCGGCGACGGCGACCCTCACAATGCCGACACCGCGTCGGCGAGGCGGTCGAGCTGCTCGGGGTCGGAGACCGCCGGGAAGAGCACGACCTCGTCGCATCCCGCGTCGGCGTACCCCTTCACGAACGAGACGACCGCCTGCGGCGTCGACAGCATCCCCTCGGCGATGCGCTCGGCGAACGAGCCGGTGAACGCGTAGTAGTCCAGCATGTACTCGCGCCCCCGTTCGGCGGCGTCGCCCAGCGCGAAGTACCCCTGGCCCCAGAGACGCGGCTCGCCGGGCCTCTCCGCGTCGAACCACGCGGCTCGCGCCCTCTCGGCGGCGCGCTCGAACGCCCGCGGGGGCCCGCCTCCGTGGACGTAGCCGTCGGCGAACCGGGCCGCGCGCGCGAAGGCCGCGTCGCTCGACCCCCCCACGAGCAGCGAGGGCGACGCGTCGTCGTCCCACCACGACCGCAGCGTCTGCAGGTGCTCGGAGAAACGGGCCGCTCGCCCGCGGTAGGAGACGCCGGCCTGCTCGTAGTCGTCCCGCCGCGCCCCGAGGCCCACCCCGAGCACGAGACGTCCGCCCGAGAGCGCGTGGAGCGTCGCCGCCTCGTGAGCCAGCACCGCGCCCCGTCGCAACGGCGCGATCAGCACCATCGTCGTGAGCTTCACGCGCCGCGTCACCGCGGCCGCGGTCGCGAGGGACGTGAGCGGGTCGAACGCGGGATAGCGCACGCGGTCGACGACGCCGACGCTGGAGAACGGCCCGTCGTCCGCGCGCCGCGCCCACTCGACGAGCGCGCCCGGCGCGGTCCCGGGAACGGCGTTCGGCAACCCGACGCCGACCTGCAAGTAGAGTCACCTCCTGGCTCCGCGGTGCGCCACAACCTAACCCCACGAAAGCGTCCGGCCGATGACGACCAACCCCGCCTCTCTGAGGATCCAACGACGCATCGAGTGGTCCGACACCGACGCGTCGGGTCTGTGGCACAACACCGCCGCCTTCCGGATGGTCGAGTGGGCGGAGACCGCGCTGCTCGAGCGGCTGGGCATCCTCGACGACGTCTACGCGCACCTGCCGCGGGCACGGATAGAGGTGGACTTCCACCTCCCGCTCGCGTTCCGCGACCTCGTCGACGCGACGATCTCCGTCGTCCGCGTCGGGACGAGCTCTCTCACGTACGACTTCACGATCGACAGGGGCGGCGAGCGGTGCGTGACCATGAAGGTCGTGACCGCGCTGGTCGACTCCGGCGGCGGGCGGCGTACATGGCCCGAGTCGCACCGCAGGCTGTTGACGGAGGCCGGCGCGCAGCCCCCCGAGCTCCTGGTGGTCGAAAGCTAGTAGCGTCGGCGCGATGGACGCCTTCGACTTCCTCGGCCTGGACGCGCTCCTGAGCGACGAGGAGAAGATGGTGCGCGACAGCGTGCGCCGCTTCGTCTCCGACCGGGTCCTCCCCGGCATCGAGAAGTGGTTCGAGGAGGGCGAGTTCCCGCACGAGGTCGCGCCCGAGCTGGGGCGCCTGGGCCTCCTCGGCATGCACCTCGACGGCTACGGCTGCGCGGGGACCAACGCGGTCAGCTACGGCCTCGCGTGCCTCGAGCTCGAGGCCGGTGACAGCGGGTTCCGCAGCTTCGTCTCGGTCCAGGGGTCCCTCGCGATGTTCCCTATCTGGAAGTACGGGTCGGAGGAGCAGAAGCAGCATTGGCTCCCGCGCATGGCTGCCGGCGAGGCGATCGGATGCTTCGGCCTCACGGAGCCCGACTCCGGCAGCGACCCGTCGAGCATGCGCACGACCGCCCGGCGCGACGGCTCGGACTGGGTCCTCGACGGCAACAAGATGTGGATCACGAACGGCGGCGTCGCCGACGTCGCCGTCGTCTGGGCGCGGACGGACGAGGGCATCCGGGGCTTCCTGGTCCCGGCCGGGACGCGCGGCTTCACCGCGCGCAACATCCATCGCAAGCTGTCGCTACGTGCGTCGGTCACGTCGGAGCTGATCCTGGACGGGTGCCGCCTCCCCGGGGATGCGGTCCTCCCGGGCGTCACCGGCTTGAAGGGTCCGCTGTCGTGTCTGACCGAGGCTCGCTTCGGCATCGTGTGGGGCGCGATGGGCGCCGCGCGCGCGTGCTACCGCGCGGCCCTCGAGTACTCGCAGACCCGCACGCAGTTCGGCAAGCCGATCGGGTCGTTCCAGCTCACCCAGCGGAAGCTCGTCGACATGCTGGTCGAGATCGAGAAGGGCATGCTCGTGGCCCTGCACCTCGGACGGCTCAAGGACCGGGGGGCCGCGACCCCGCAGCAGGTGAGCCTCGGCAAGCTCAACAACGTGCGCGAGGCCCTCGCGATCGCACGGGAGGCCCGCACGATCCTCGGCGCGAACGGCGTCACGCTCGAGTACCCCGTGATCCGCCACATGAACAACCTCGAGTCGGTGCTCACCTACGAGGGGACGTCGGAGATCCACACGCTCGTGCTGGGCAAGGAGATCACGGGCTTGGACGCCTTCGCGTGAGCCCCTGGCGCGCCTCGGCGCCGTTCACCCGCGACTGGGAGCACTTCGACTTCGCGGTGCGCGACGGCGTCGGAACGATCACGTTCGCGCGACCGGAGGTCCTGAACGCGCTCACCTTCGACGTCTACGCGGACCTCCGCGACCTCCTGCGGGAGGTCGCGCTGCGCGACGACGTCCGCGTCCTCGTCGTCACGGGTACCGGGCGCGGGTTCTGCTCCGGTGGGGACGTGCACGAGATCATCGGCGAGCTCCTGAAGATGGAGTCCCGCCGGCTCCTCGACTTCACACGGATGACCGGAGCGGTCGTGCAGGCGATGCGCGACTGCCCGATCCCCGTGATCGCGGCGATCAACGGCATCGCTGCGGGGGCCGGGTCGGTGATCGCGCTCGCCGCCGACTTCCGGCTGATGGCGCGGAGCGCATCGTTCGCGTTCCTGTTCACGAAGGTGGGGCTGGCCGGCGCGGACATGGGGTCCGCGTACCTGCTGCCGCGGATCGTCGGGTTCGGCCGGGCGACCGAGCTGTTGATCCTGGGCGACAAGGTGGGGGCCGAGCGCGCGCTCGAGATCGGGCTCGCGACGTCGGTCGTGGGGGACGACGAGCTGGCCGCCGCCGCGGAGGCGCTCGCCCGCCGCCTCGCCGAGGGCCCCTCTTTCGCTTACGGGACGACGAAGATGCTGCTGTCGAGGGAGCTCGACTCCGACCTGGCGGGAGCGCTCGAGCTCGAGGCGACGACGCAGGCGCTCATGATGACGACCGAGGACCACCGCGAGTTCTACCGGGCGTTCACCGAGGGGAGGAAGCCGAGCTGGCAGGGCCGCTGACGCCGCACGAGATCGTGAACCCGGAGGCCCTCGGCCCCCCCGAGGGGTTCGCGCACGCCGTCGTGGCGGCGCCGGGCCGGACCGTCTACCTGGGCGGCCAGATCGGAGCCGGCTCGACGATGTCGGCTCAGTTCGCCGCAGCCGCGTCGAACGTCGTGACCGCCCTGCGCGCCGCGGGGGCCGAGCCGGAGCATCTCGTGTCGTTGACGATCTTCGTCACGGACGTCGAGGAGTACCGCAAGGCCCTCTCCCCTATCGGCGCGTCCTACCGGAAGCACTTCGGCAAGCACTATCCGGCGATGGCCCTGTTCGAGGTGTCGCGCCTGTTCGAGGCGGACGCGCTCGTCGAGCTCGTCGGCGTCGCGGTCGTCCCGGACTAGCCGAACAGCGACCGCGCGACGACGTTGCGCTGGATCTCCGACGTCCCCTCGTAGATCCGGGTCGCGCGCACCTCGCGGTAGAGGTGCTCGAGCAGGTGCCCCTTCTCCAGCGCCCGGGCGCCGTGGACCTGGATCGCGCCGTCGACGATCTCCTGGGCGGCCTCGGTCGCGAACAGCTTCGCCATCGCCGACGCCTGCGTGACGGGCTCGCCGCCGTCGTAGAGGTCCGCGGCGCGGTAGACGAGCAGGCGCGCGGCTTCGAGCTTCGTCGCCATGTCCGCGAGCCGGTGCGAGACGGCCTGGAACTCGTTGAGCGGCCGGTCGAACGCGTGGCGTTCCCGCGCGTGCGCGACCGATGCGTCGAGGGCAGCCTGTGCCATGCCCACGGCGAACGCACCGACGCTCGGGCGAAAGAGGTCCAGGGTGCGCATCGCGACCTCGAAGCCGCGCCCGGGCTCGCCGAGGACGTCGGCGCGGCTCACGGGGACGCCGTCGAAGACGAGGGAGCCGATCGGATGGGGCGCGACGAGCTCGAGGTGCTCGCCGCTCAACCCCTCGGCGTCGCCGGCGACCGCGAACGCGGTGACGCCGCGCGCGCGGTCGCCCTCCCCGGTCCGCGCGAACACGGTGTAGACGTCGGCGTCGGGGGCGTTCGAGATCCACCTCTTCTCGCCGGTGAGGCGGAAGCCGTCGCCGTCGGGCTCGGCGCGCAGCGCCAGAGCCGCGGCATCGGATCCGGCCCCCGGCTCGGTGAGGGCGAACGCGGCGACGGCCCGCCCGGCCCGCACCTCGGGGATCCAGCGACCGGCGAGCTCCGGGGGGCCGGATTGGAGGATCGGGTAGGCGCCGAGCCCCTGCAGCGCGAGCGCGGTCTCGGCCTCGGGTGAGACGTATGCGATCCCCTCTCGCAGCTCGCAGAGGGTGCGAGCGGAGACCTGCCCGTCCTCCGGGAAGAGTCGCTGGAGGAGGCCGTGCTCGGCGAGGGCCGCGACGAGGGGCCGGTGGACCCGGCCGGGGGGGCCTGCTTTGGCAATCTTCTCGAGGTGGTCGCGTGCGATCGACCGCGCGCGACTGAGGTGTTCCAGCTGCTCCAGCGTGGGAACGAGAGATTCGGGTCGGTCCACGAGACGCATCGTCGCACCTGGACCCGTAGCGCGCTCGCTATTCGCAGCCGGAGACGACCTCTCCGTCCTTGCACTCGTCGATGCCGTCATCACCGTTGAGCGTGTCCACGCCCGGTCCGGCTTCGAGCACGTCGTCGCCCGCTCCACCACCGATCGAGTCGTTGCCGCCCTGACCTACGAGAAGGTTCGCGTTCCCGTCGCCGCTCAGCGTGTCGTTCAGCATGGTCCCATAGGCGCGCTCGATCCCTTGCAGACGGGAGACCTGATCCGCGGACGTAGCGGTCCCGGCAGCGAGGTCGACCTCCACGCCGGCGAGCGTGCTGACCGGAGCGTCATACGTGTCGACCGTGCAGCGGAGGAAGACGTCTGCCGCGTATCCGTCTTCCCCCGGGCCTCCGTACACCTCGTTGTCTCCCGTAAGCGGGAGGAAACAGTCGTCTCCGCTCCGCCCCCTCAGGACGTCGTCGCCCGTGCTCCCGAAGAGCATGTTGGGCCCCTCGTCCCCGGCTATGACGTCGTCGAAGTCGGTGCCCGATACGTTCTCGATCTCCCGCAAGACGTCACGTCCCTGCCCCCTCGCTCGACCCCGCCGAAGATCGACCCGTACCCGCCTCGACGCGCCGTTGAAGTCGGCGAAGTCGCCCAGCGGCCCATCCTTGCCGCCGACCACGATGTCGTCTCCGCTCCAGCCGAGTAGAAGGTCGAACCACCCCCTTCCGAGGAGACGGTCATCACCGGCCATCCCCCGCAGCTCGTCCTCGTCGCGGCCCCCGACGAGGACGTCGTCACCGGCGCCACCGTTCACCTGGCTGCGTCCGTCGCCGCCCCGGACGCGGTCGTCGCCATCTCCTGCGATCACGCGATCTGGACCCGGACCTGCCGAGATCGTGTCGTCGCCTCCACCACCGGCGACTGTCTCGATCTCGCCGCGGACGCTTCCCTTTCCGGCGCCAGCGCAGACGAAGTCGTCGCCCCCTCGTGCCTCGATGCGATCGCGCCCGCCGCGTCCAACGATCACGTCGCTGCCGGCGGTCCCGATCAACCGGTCGGGCCCGTTCGTCCCCACGATCGTGGCGGCCCTCCCTGAGCACCGTGCGGTGGGAGCCGCCTTGGACGCTGGAGCGGCTCCTGTCAGCAAGACGACGGCCGCGCACGAGAACCACAGCGACCTTCGGTTCACGTG
>DATADL010000288.1:0-11749 GCA_036258555.1 Actinomycetota bacterium
TGTTTTCCTCGAGCGAAGTTTTACTTTGACCTTCTCTTGGTCGTTTACGAAGACCGACTTCTGATCGCCTCCTTTGTAGAAGACTCCCTGCTGAAGCGGTCGAAGAACGTCCTCGGAACGAGCGTTCCTAGACGAGATGAATCCGCATAGTTGTAGACGGCGGCCTGGGGCGCGGCTGCGGCGGGCCCCCGCTGCTGGAGACCCGCCGCACCCGCCCTTCGGTCAGGGCGCTACGTCCTGTAGGCCTGCGCGTCCGCCGTCGAGGCCAGGTAGTTCGTCGTCGTCAGGAACTCGGCCCGGATCGGCGTCGGCGACTTCGACACCTTGCTGTTCGGCAGCGTGATCGACGCCACGCCGTTCGCGTTCGTCGTCGCCGAGCCCAGGAGCGTGTACGTGAATGCTCCCCTCACCTTCTCCCTCACGTAGAACCGCACGGTCTGCCCGGGCAGCGGCGCACCGTCGGCCTCCTTCAGCGTCGCCGACGCCACGACGGGCGGGTTGCCCTTCGACGGCGCCGTCGCGTCCGGCAGCGTGAGGACCGTGTCCTCCTTGGTCACCGTGAACGACGACGTGTCGTTCGACCCGGCGTACAGGTCTCCGCCGGCGAACGACGCCGCCAGCGTCTTCGCGCCCGCGGGGCCCGGCAACGTCAACGTCGTCGACGCATGACCCAGCGCGTCGGTCGTTCCGGACGCGGTCGCCGATCCGACCGAGAACGAGATCGTCCGGCCCTCGAGCGGATTGCCGTCGGTGTCGGTCAGCGTCGCGCCGAGCGTGACCTGGTCGCCGAACTGACCGCTGGTCGGGTTCGTCGCGTCGAGCGTCAGCGTGGACGCGTCCGCAATCGTCACGTCCCCGGCGTCCGTCGCCGACAGGCCGTGCCTGCCGTTCCAGGACACTCCGAACGTCGACGGACCGACCGGCCGCGTGGGGGTCAGCGAGATCGAGGCCACACCTCCCGGGCCGGTGTCGTCCTCGTACGTCTCGTCGGTGCCGTCTCCGTCGGCGTCGAAGGAGAACGTCACCTTCTGGCCCGGGATCGCGTCGCCGGCACCGTTCACGAGCGTCGCCGAGAGCGTCCCCGATTCGTTGCGACCGAGGGTCGCATCGGTGGCCGTGAGCGTCGCTCCGTCGACGACGTCACCGATGCCGTCGGCGTCGGCGTCCGCCTGGCCCGGGTTCGGCACCGTCGGCGCGTTGTCGAAGCCCTGCGCCAGCGCGACCTCGCCCATCGTCATCGCGACGCCGCCCTCGTAGCCCTTCACGTAGTCGAGGAGCTGCATCCAGCCGTCCCACCTCGGCGTGTAGACGGTGTTGTTCTCGCGGTTGTTCGAAGCCCCCATGGCGATCCCCTCGGCGCACGTGACCGGCGCCGGAGCGCGGTTGGCTCCCGTCACGCGCTCGTCGTCGTTGCAGGGGCGACCGCTCCACTCGACCTCTTCGATCAGCCACGTGTTGAGCCCGCCGTCCTCGGTCACCGACTCGAGGTAAGCCGCGTACTCGGCGGGGTCGTACGCGCCGCCGACGGTCTCCGGCGGCTCGACCTCGTGGTCGGCGGACGCGTGGAACATGCCGAACTGGTCCATCTGCTCGTGGTGGCTGCCCTCGGGCGAGAAGAAGTTCTCGGGGTAGCCGGCGTAGCCGGTCTCCTCGTTGATGCTGGCCGAGAAGCTCTTGAACCCGAGCGCGGCCGTGGCCTCGCGCGACAAGGTGTCCGACGCGTTGAACGGCGGCGCGTAGCTGATGAGCGGGTTCGCCGACGTAGACCAGTCGATCTTCGGCGACGACGCGGTCGCGCCCGTCTCCTGGACCCACTTGTTCGAGTAGTTCCCCGTCAGCGTGTCGTGGCCGACCTTCAGCAGCTCGTAGTTCTCCGCCGCGGTGAGGCCGCAGGTCTCGCAGGAGAACACCGCGCGGCCGTCGGTCGCGGTAGCCCAGTCGCCGTTCGCTGTATTCGTGTCGTGGTAGGCGCCGTGCTGCCCGAGGTCGAACCGCTCGCTGTCGTTGCGGTCGTTGATCCAGTCGATCACGGGAGCATCGGTCCACAGCTGCTTCGGGATCACCACCAGAGAGACCGGCAGAGACTTCCCTCCGGGGAGCGTGAGCGTCTGCGCGGCGGTGCCCTCCCCGGTTCCGCACGGCTCGTAGGTCGGGTCCGCCGGGCTCGTGCTCGGCGCGTCGCCCGGCGCGTAGCTCTCCCAGCACTTCGCCGCCCAGTCCTCGGGGGACAGCAGCGCGGCGTCGGTCATCAGCTGCGTGAACTCGTTCTGGAAGAAGCGGCCGAGCGCGTCGATCCTGATGACGAAGTGGGTGTCGCCCGACGCCCACTTCTGCTTCGCCGCGAGTGTCTCGGCGTAGAGAGGGTCGCCCGGTTCGGGACCGTTCGGGACCCCGTCGCCGTCGGCGTCGCGGTCGTCGAGCGGGTCGCAGGCGTCGCCGCGACCGTCGCCGTCGGCGTCGACCTGACCCCCGTTCGGCGTGAACGCGCAGTTGTCGGAGCCGTCGCCCGCGCCGTCGTTGTCGTCGTCACCGTCGGCGGGGTCGCCGAGCCTCGTCCATGACGCCGGGTTCTCCGGGTCGCCGAGGACCGTGTCGAAGTCGTTGTCTAGCTGGTCGGTGTAGTTCATCGAGCCGTCGTCGTTCATGTCGATGCGGCCCGCGTTCGCGTCGTTCGGCGCGTTGTCGACGTAGTCGGAGATGCCGTCGGAGTCCGAGTCGATCGGCGGGAGCTGGCGCAGGAGCTTGACCGGCCCCTCCCACGTGCCGGTCACGACGTCGCCGGATCCGTCGTCGTTGAAGTCGGCGATCGACACGCCGCGGGCGGCGGTGCCGACGTCGGCGATCCTCCCGAAGAGGTCGTGGCCCGCGCCCTTGCTCACGTCGAGCACCAGAGCGCCGTCGTTCGGGGTGCCGCTCGCCGGCGCCTGGGCTCCCGAATGGAGCCCCATGACGAGGTCCGCCTTGCCGTCACCGTTCAGGTCCCCCGAGGCGAGCGACGGGGTGAACCCCACCGCCGGCCGGAAGCCGTCGTGGCCGAGGTAGACGTTGGGCCGTCCGCTGACCGCGCCGGTGCCGGTCACCATCGTGAACGTCCCCGCGCCGCCGTTTCTGTACAGGTACACGTAGAGCGCGCGGTCCCCGACCCAGAGGTCGAGGTCGCCGTCGGCGTCCGAGTCGCCAAGCGCGACGCCCCACGGGCTGTTCTGGGTGCTGGTCGCCGGGAAGTAGACGGGCGCGCACGTCCCGAGCGACCCGCCGGAGGGCGGCGTGCACGCGGTGGGCTCGCTGAGGACGGTCGACGCCGCGAAGCCCGTCGCGCCGTTGTTCGTCAGCAGCTTGACGACGCTGTTGGCGCCGTCGAGGGCCCCGACGACGACGTCGTCGTCACCGTCGCCGTCCACGTCTCCGACCGCGAGGCTGCCCGCGTCCGCCCCGACGTCCGCCAGCAGCGTCCCGGCGTTGTGCCGGACGCCCGAGACGAAGTAGGGCGACTCCTGGAACGTGCCGTTGCCGTTGCCGTAGAACACCCGCACGTCGCCGTCGTTGACCGTGACGTTGAGCGGGCAGCCGGTGGAAGGCGTCGGGCTGACCGAGCATCCGCTCGTGGCCGTGTTCGCCCCCCACACGACGTCCAGGTTCCCGTCATCGTTGAGGTCCCCCGGCGCGAGCGCCCACGCGTTGAAAGTCGTCTGCTTCCACGGGTAGAGGGTCGCGGCGTCGAACGAGCCGCCTCCGGCCCCCCTGACGAAGGCGATCCTCCCGTCGGTCCGGCCGCTCACGAGGTCGCCGACGCCGTCTCCCGTGTAGTCGCCGGCCGCGAGGCCGAACGTCCGGTTGCTCGTCGAGCCCGCAGGCAGGAGGAGCGCAGGGTCGGCGACCGTCGCCTGCTGGGCGAAGAAGGGGTCGTACGCGGTGGCCGCCGCGGCGGCCGTGATCGGAAGGACGCCGGCTACGACCGCGGTGAGCGCGAGCGCGGCGAGGGCCCTACGTGGGTAGCTCCTGTGGCTGGGTTGCATCTTGCTCCTTCCGCGCGCGGCGCAGTAGACGAAGCCCGGGGGGACCGGGAAGGAATTGGTATGGCGCACCGAACCGCGGGGGCTCGGGCCCCCGCAAGGCGGTTGCGTGAAAGACGGGCCGGACGGGCCCCCGACCACCCGCCGCCGGACCACTCGGAATGGCCATTCCGAGGGAACAACCGCGTAGCCCGGGCGGTTGTCATGAAGGCGGTTAGCCGCCGCAGCACAGGTGCCGGTAGTTCCGTGGGGGGACTTTCTTGAGAGTGTGGTCGCAGTACAAGCGCGCGGTCGCGGCCGTGGCCGCCGGGCTCGTCGTGGGCTCCGTCGGTTCAGCAGCGCCCGTCTACGGAGCGCCCGAGCCCCTGGGCACCCTCGACAAGGAGGCCGAGCACGTTCCCGGCCAGCTCCTCGTCCGCTACTCGGCCGGAGCGGAGAAGGCCGAGGTCCGCGACGACTACGACCTCGAGAAGATCGAGCAGCTCGCGCTCCCGCAGACCGAGCTCGTCGAGACCCCGCCCGGCGACCTCGCCGAGACTGCGGCCCGGCTCACCGCGGACCCCGACGTCGTCTACGCCGAGCCCAACTACGTCGTCCGGGCGTCGGCGGTCCCTAACGATCCCCACTTCCCGAGCCTGTGGGGGCTCCACCAGACGAGCGACGTCGACATGGACGCTCCCGAAGCCTGGGACATCACCACGGGTAGCGCGAGCGTCACGGTCGCCGTCGTCGACACCGGGGTCGCCCTCGATCATCCCGAGCTGGCTCCGAACGTCTGGCGCAACCCCGGCGAGAGCGGCGGGGGCCGCGAGTCGAACGGCGTCGACGACGACGGCAACGGCTACGTCGACGACGTCAACGGGTGGGACTGGGTAGGCGACGACGCGACCGCGCGCGACCTCCACGGTCACGGCACGCACGTCGCCGCCACGATCGGAGCGGCGGGCGACAACGCGAGCGGGATCACGGGAGTCGCGATGAACGCGCGCGTCATGCCGCTGCGGACGCTCAACAGCAACGGAGTCGGAACGACCGCGGAGCTCTCCAGCGCGTTCGCCTACGCGGCCCGCTCGGGCGCGAAGGTCGTCAACGTGAGCCTCGGTGGTGACGGGTACTCGCTGTCGGTCCTGAACGCGATCACCGCGGCGCCCGAGACCCTCTTCGTGGTCGCAGCAGGGAACTCCGCCGCGAACAACGACGTCTCGTCGTCCTATCCGTGCAACTATCCCGCCCCCAACGTCGTCTGCGTCGCGGCGATGGACCGGAACGACCGCCTCGCTGGGTTCTCGAACTACGGCGCGACCACCGTCGACCTCGCGGCGCCCGGCGTGGGGATCCTCAGCCTCCAGCCGTCGTTCGACACGAGGTTCGCGGAGGACTTCACCGCCGGGCTCGGGTCGCGCTGGACCACCGGGGGCACCAACGGGACGTGGGGGACCGAGCCGGACGGATCGATCGCCGACAGCCCCGGCGCCTTCTACGGCGACAACGCCGACCACTGGATCGCTACCGCGAGCCCGTTCGACCTCACCGGCATGAACGACTGCCTGCTGCGCTACTCGATGAAGCTCGACCTGGAGCGCGGCAACGACGTCCTGGCGATCGAGGCGTCCCGCGACGGCACGTCGTGGGAGCGTGTCGGCGGGTGGACGGGCTCCACGGACGGCGAGTGGGAACGTGTCTCCGAGTCCTTCTTCGAGCACGACGGCGCGGCGTCGGTCTACGTGCGGTTCCGTCTCGTGACGAACGGATCGATCACTGCAGACGGCGCGTCGATCGACACCGTCTCGGTCAGGTGCAACGCGTCGTCGTACTCGGGGTCCGAGATGACGTGGGCCGACGGGACGTCGATGGCGACGCCGCACGTCTCCGGAGCAGCCGCGCTCGCGTGGAGCGCGGCCCCCTCGGCGAGCCCGGTCACCGTCGCCCGCGCGCTCGTCGACGCCGCCGACGACGGGCCGGCGTATCTCGGCAAGACCGTCTCGGGGGGCCGGCTCAACGCGTGCCGGACGATCGCGCTCGTAGCCTCCTTGCCGGCGGAGAGGTGTGCGGGCGGGGCGACCCCGACGCCGACCCCGACACCGGCGGCGGCTTCTCCCACTCCCACGCCGGCGGCTTCGCCGAGCCCGTCGCCGTCGCCGTCACCGTCGCCCACCCCGAGCCCGTCGCCGTCACCCACCCCGACGCCGACCCCGACGCCGACTCCGACGCCGACGGCTTCCCCCACGGCGACTCCGGCCCCCACGCCGTCTCCGGCAGCAACGCCCACCCCGACGCCGACGGCGGAGCCCGGCCCGACGCCCTCGCCCGACCCGGAGGAGTCGGGGCCGCTCGCGGTGCACGAACGAAAGGTCACGCTTCGCCTCGGCGGCGCGGCCGTAGCGCGGGGGCGCGTCCGCGCGCCGGACGGTTACGAGGCCTGCCGGTCCCACGTCCGGGTCAAGATCGTGCGTAACGGCGACGTCGTCGAGAGGGTGCGTACGAAGGCGTCCGGCAGGTTCCGCGTTCGCCTTCCCGGCGAGCCGGGACGTTACGTCGCGGTCGCGCCGCAGGTCGTGCTCGAGTCCGACGTGTGCGCCCGAGCGCGTTCCAAGACCCGGAGGATCTGAGCCCCGCACCGATACCCTCCTCGGATGCCGGGGAGGAGAGCGTGAGCGCGTTCGTCGAAGGAGCGCTCGCGGGCTACGGGATCGCCATACCGATCGGCGCCATCGCGGTGCTCGTCATCGACCTGGCAATGCGCCGCGGGTTCGCGCTTGCCGCCGCCGCCGCCGCCGGAGCTGCGACCGCCGACCTGACGTACGCCGCGATCGCGGTGCTCGTCGGGTCTGCCCTCGCAGAGGCCGTCGCTTCGTTCCAGGACACGCTGCGCGTCGTCTCTGCGCTGGTCTTGCTCGGCATCGCCGTCTACCTGTTCCGAGGCGCCCTCGCGAAGCGTTCCCCGGGCGACGAGCGCGCCGTGCCGGTGGCGGGCTTCGGGGCGACCTACGCCCGCTTCCTGGGGCTCACGATCCTGAACCCCGCTACCGTCACCTACTTCGTCGCGCTCATCGTCGGGCTCGACCGCGGCGAGGCCTCGGCAGCCGACAAGGTGCTCTTCGTGACGGGGGCCTTCCTGGCGTCGCTGTCGTGGCAGCTCTGGCTCGCGGCCCTCGGTGCGTTCCTGCACAAGCGGGTGCCGGAGAGCGTGCGTTGGGTCTTCGGAGCGATCGGCGCCCTGGTCGTGGCGGGCTTCGCGGTCCGTCTCACGGTATCGGGATGACCCGCGACGCGATCTCGCGTCCGTCCGCGTCGCGTGCGACCAGGCGGCCGAGCGCGTTGGCGGGCACGTACACGAGGTAGTAGTCCCGTTCGACCGGCGTGAGCGCGTCGTGCTCCTCGAACAGGTGCGCCTCGAACCGGTCGCCGGACTCGAGCTCCACGACGACGCTCTCGGTCTGCGGCACCGCCGCCCCGAACACCATGGCGATCCCGTCGTCGAAGAGCCAGGCGCTCCGCTCGTACCTCACGTAGAGGGGGCCGTCGAGGTCGCGGGTGGGCGAGGTCGACGTCGTGAGCTCTCTGACCGGGCCCCGTATCTGAAGGGTCAGCCGGAGGTCCGCGTCACGGCCGGGGTTCACCGCGGCGACGCGGAGCTGCCACTGCGCGTGCCGGAACTCACCCGTCGCCGCGAACGGGTACTCGCCGGGACGCGACGTGAACCCGTACGGGCCGGACGTCGTCGTCAGGCCTGCGCCCGCCGGCGCGACGCCGCGACGGTCGAACGCACCCAGGGCGCCGAACGACGCCGTCACGAGCCCGGCGGCGACGACGATGGCCGAGACCGCATTGGTGATCCGCCGCCGGCGAGCGCGGCCCAACGTCGCGGCACGGTGCCCCGGTGCCGGCGCCAGCCTCTCGGCCCTCTCGACGAGCACCCGGGAGAGCGCAGCTTCCACGTCGTTCATCGCAGACCGCCTTTCACCGCGCGCAGCGCCTCGAGGCCGCGCGTCACCAACGACTTCACTGCGGAGACCGAGCAGCCGAGGACGTCGGCCGTCTGACGCTCGGAGAGGTCTTCGTAGTAGCGGAGCACGAGGGCGGCGCGCTGGCGGTGCGGCAGCGTCTGCAGGGCGCGCCACAGCTCGTCGCGGCCCTCGGCGTCGTCGCGCGGTACTTCCTCCTCGCGCGCTCCCGCCCGCTTCAGGTAGTCGCGCTGTACGCGCAGCTTGCGAAGGTGACCCCGGGCCAGGTTCACCACCGTCGTCCTGAGATAGCCGGGGAAGGCGTCCGGATCCCGCAGGTCGTGGAACCTCCCGGCGACCCGTACGAACGCTTCCTGGGCGATGTCCTGGGCCTGCTGCTCGTCACCGGTCATGAGGAACGCGAGCCGGACGGCGCCGCGGACGTGCTCGGAATACAGCCCCTCGAGGCGGCTCCCTGATGCGCTCGTCACCGCAGCGTCCGCGTCCATCACTACAAGGAAGACGCGCCGGCGCGGCGGAAGGTCGCGGTTAGTTCGCGGTCGGATCCGCGCTCATCGTCGAGAGCATCACGAACTCACCGCCCTTGCGCCGCAACACGTCCCGCCACAGGCTCTCGGGCTCGCGCGTGAACACGTCCTCTACGCGGGCGTCCTCGATCACCCACGCCCCTTCTTCGAGCTCGCTCTCGAGCTGCCCCGGCCCCCATCCTGCGTAGCCGGAGAAGACCTTCGCCCGCCGGACGCCCTCGACCGAGATCCCGTCTGGGCCGGCCCCGAGCATCCCGATCGAGCCGAAGACCAGGTTCCCGGCGAGCTCGGCGTGGTCGAACTCGCCGAGCACGGCTACGGCACCCGGCTGGACGGGCCCGCCGAGATAGATGCGGGGGTCGGGCAGCGGGAGCTTCGCCAGCTCGTCCGCGGCCTCCGCCGCGATCAGGTCGGACGGCCTGTTCACGACGAAGCCGAGCGCACTCGTGTCGTCGTGCTCGGCTACGAGGACGACGGTCTGGCGGAAGGCCGCGCCGAAGATCCCGGCCCCCGCCAGCAGCAGCTGGCCCTTGAGGCTGTCCATACGACGATGTTGCCCTACGAGAGAGGCGCCCCAAACGGGGCGCCTCCGTTGCCTGCCGCCCTTATTCCTCCGGCTCCTGCGGGGTGTCGAAGAACGTGCACCCCGGTGGGTCGCGGAACTGCGGGTCGTTGCGGTCGTAGACCGCGCACGGCGCGAGCTGCCCCGTCTTGAACGGGTTGTTCGGGACCGGGAGGGAGCCGCCGTCCGCGCAGCTCGGCAGCCCCGTCGGATACATCGTGTTCGACGTGACCACGTCGTTCGCGCCGACATTGTCCTCCCAGCAGTTGCCCTCGCCCTGGTCGTCCCACCAGAAGTCGACGCCGTTCAGGTCGACGAGCCCGCGCGCGTTGAGGCTCACGACGTTGTTCGCGTACTTGTTGAAGTGCGAGGTGTCCCACGCCTTGGACGGGTCCTCCTCTTCACGCACGGGCCCGGGGACGCTGAAGAGCATGAAGCCCGCGCGCCAGTTGTCCCACACGGTGTTGTCCTCCATCAGGTTCCAGTTCCCGCCGGCTATCACCATCCCGGCTCCCACGGGCGCGGGGACGACCGGACATACCGTCCCCGACCACACCGGCTCGCCCTTGGGGGGCTTGTACCCGCGCTCTGCGGGGGGCTGGTCGCAGATCCCCGACTGCACGAATTGCTCCGTGTAGTTCGTGTTGTTCGAGTAGATCTCGTTGTTCCGGAACCAGCTGTGGTTCTGCGGCAGGCCGGGGTGGTCCGGGTAGATCGAGTCCGTCACGACGCCGGCCTGGTTCGCGTAGAACTCGTTGTCGTGCACGTAGACGGAGTCGCCCGCCGTGCCCGAGTACCCGAGCGCGTTGTGGTGGCTCTTGCAGTTGAAGATCTCGACCGCCCACCGCTTCTTCTGCGAGTACTCCTGCTTGTCGCTGTTCAGATCGGACGCGGACCCGGGGTAGATGAGCGAGTCGCCGTTGTTGTAGCCGTTGCAGTTCTTGTAGACGCCGTGGTCCACGGCGAACGTCAGGAAGCCGTACTCGTCGTTGTAGCGCGCGACGACCTTGTCGATGACGAACCCGTCGGTCTCGAGCAGGTAGACGGCGTTGAACTCGAACAGCTCGATCGTGAAGTTGCGTAGGTAGAGCCCGTCGGCGCGGTCGCCGCGGATGCCGTTGAGCTTCATCCATTGCCCGTCCTTGGTGAAGCCTCCCGTGATCAAGACGTCGCCCGGCTTCTCGCCCGTCCCCTCGATCTGGAGGTTGCAGACGGGCGCGTTGCACTCGCGCTTGTCGTTCGCCGGGTTGATGTCGCCGAAGATCCCGACGAGGTTCTGCGCGTGCGGGCACGTCAGCTGCTGCTCGTAGGTCAGGATCGGAGCGCCCTCTTCCTCACCGGGCTGCACGAGGTCCTTCGCGCACGGCGGCTGCTTGCGGTACGGCGTCTCGCGGTAGACGCCCGGCAGCATGTAGATCGTGGTGCCCTTCTTGCGGACGGCGTAGACCGCGTCCTGCAGGTTGCGGAACTTGCAGCTCTTCAGGAGGCCGAGGTTGATCGCGCGCAGCTTCGCGTCGTCGATCTTCATGATCCGGGCCCGGCTCTTCGGCGTGCAGACCACGAGGTTGGGCTTCGCCACGAGCGGCCGGTACTTCGGGACCTTGCCGGACCCGTCCGGGAAGAACGCGTCCCGCTCTGCATGCGCGAAGGCGGCTCCGGACGGCGCGACCAGCGCCAGGACGAGGGCGACGACGGGCAAGCGCAGACGGGACACGGTCACGATGGTCCTCCCGCTAGGTCATGAGGTCGGATTGCTGGGGGTTTATCCGTAATTCGTGGCCTTCTAACCTGTTCCTGCTCGTCGGCGTAGGGGGCCGTGCGGGTATAGGCCCCTGGTGAGGCTGAATCGCGTGTTCGAAGCGGCGGCGGCGCCCCTGTCGGGGGCCTCGGCGGCGGTGTTCGCGGGTCTCTCCGCGGCGCGGCGGAAGAGGATCTTCCATCCGCGCGGGGTGACGTTCGAGGGGACGGCGACCTTCCACCCGGGGACCCCGCTTCCCTTCGAGGGGGCCGAGCGCGCTCTCGTCAGGATGTCGAGAGCGGCCGGGTTCCCGCAGGGCGTCCCCGACCTGTTCGGCCTGGCGGTCAAGCTGCCCGAGGCGGGCCAGGACCTCCTGCTGGTGACGTCGGGCGAGGACGCGGTCACGCGCCATCTGCTCGTCCCGGCGACGGGCTTCTTCCGCCGTCCCTACTCGACGGTGCTTCCGTACGAGCTGCGCGGCGAGCTGATCGTGCTCGGCGCGCGCCCGGACCCGTTGCTGGCGCCTCTGCCGCGCCAGGACATGGACGACCTCGGCCCCCTGGTGGCGGCGGGACGGTTGCGCTTCGACCTGACGTGGGGCCGGGCGGGGACGGGCGACGTACAGACGTTCGGAACGCTGGTGGTCGACCGCTCCCACGACGGCGACGTCGCGTTCAACCCGTTCAACAGCCACCCGTCGTTGAAGCCTGCGGGGGGCCTGAACCGTCTGCGCCGGGAGTCCTACGAGCGGAGCCAGAAGGCCCGCCCGGACGCGACCGGGGCCGCCTAGCTCTCCCTCGCCCGGCAGGAAACCGGGCCGAAACGGGCGAACCCTCCTCCAGACCGTCCCGCCAGACCGTCCGCTTTCGAGCCTGGAGGTCCCTTTGCCGCGCGTCGTCAGAGTCTTTGCCGTGGTCGCACTGGTCGCGGCCCTCGTCCCGAGC
>DATADL010000289.1:0-6230 GCA_036258555.1 Actinomycetota bacterium
GCGAAGTGGAACGCGGTCGCGGACGACGTCGCGAAACGGTACGAGAGCGGCCAGCCGGTCCTCATCGGAACGGTGTCGATCGAGAAGTCCGAGCTCCTGTCGCGGATCCTGCAGAAGCGCGGGGTCCCGCACAGCGTGCTCAACGCGAAGCACCACGAGAAGGAAGCGGCGATCGTCGCGCAGGCCGGACGCCTCCACGCGATCACGGTCGCGACCAACATGGCCGGCCGCGGCGTCGACATCCTGCTCGGTGGCAACGCCGAGGGCATGGCGCGCGCGGAGATGCAGGCCGCGGGATGGGACAACGACGCGTACCTCCTCGGCGAGTACCCGCCCGACGAGATGGCCGAGTACGAGTCCCAGTTCAACCCCCTCTTCGAGCGCTACAAGACGCAGTGCGCGGCCGAGCACGAGAAGGTCGTCGCGGTGGGGGGCCTGTACGTGCTAGGCACCGAGCGCCACGACTCGCGCCGCATCGACAACCAGCTGCGCGGCCGCTCCGGCCGCCAGGGCGACCCGGGCGAGAGCCGCTTCTACCTCTCGCTCGAGGACGACCTCATGCGGCTCTTCGCGTCCGACCGGATCGCCGGGATGATGGAGCGCCTCAAGATCCCTGACGACGTCCCGATCGAGGCGAAGATCGTGAGCAAGGCGATCGAGCGGGCCCAGACGCAGGTCGAGGGCATGAACTTCGAGATCCGCAAGAACGTCCTCAAGTACGACGAGGTCATGGACAAGCAGCGCCGGGTGATCTACGCCGAGCGCCGCCGGATCCTCGAAGGCGAGGACATCG
The DNA here is from genome assembly GCA_036258555.1 of Actinomycetota bacterium. Taxonomy (GTDB): domain Bacteria; phylum Actinomycetota; class CADDZG01; order CADDZG01; family WHSQ01; genus JALZEG01. The sequence goes on from DATADL010000289.1 coordinate 794, forward strand.
GCGACCAGGCCTTCGACCTCGTCACGGACGTCGTCGAGGCCGCCGTCGCCGAGAACGCGAACCCCGAGCTGCCACCCGAGGAATGGGACTGGGAGGCGCTGTTCCACCGCGCCCGCGAGATCTTCCCGACTGCGCTCAAGCCCGAGGACTTCGATCCGCAGACCGTCACCTACGAGCAGGTGCAGACGGCGTTCCTCGAGGACGCCGCGAAGGTGTACCACCAGCGCGAGGTCGAGCTCGGCGAGGAGCAGATGCGCAAGATCGAGCGCCTGGTCCTGCTCTCGGTCATCGACAACCGCTGGCGCGAGCACCTCTACGAGATGGACTACCTGCAGGAGGGCATCGGCCTGCGCGCGATGGCGCAGAAGGACCCGCTCGTCGAGTACCAGCGCGAGGGGTACGACATGTTCCTGCAGATGCAGGAGTCCATCAAGGAGGACTTCGCGCGGTACGTCTTCCACGTCGAGGTCGTCCGCGAGGACGAGCAGAGGCGGGCCGAGCCGACCCGCGTCCGCGAGGAGCGCCGGCAGATCCCGATGGCGGCGATGACCGCGGCGGCCCCGCCCGCCGAGGCCGGGAACGGTCGCTCCGAGCAGGCCGGCGGCGAGCCGGAGCCTGCGCCGATCGAGCAGGCCGTCTCGGACAAGATCCCGCGCAACGCCCCCTGTCCCTGCGGCAGCGGCAAGAAGTACAAGCAATGTCACGGACGCCCCGGCGTCGCCGGCTTGGGCTGACGCCGGCACTCTCCAGGGGACTAGACAATGTGGTACTCGAAGGACTACCGTCGCATCCGAATGTAACTAAGGAAGCGCAGTAGTTCCACGCATTCCCCCTCATGTTCGGCCCCCGTACCGCCGAATACGCGAGAGCGGAATACCGGCGGAATAGCGAAAAGGGGCCATTGTCCAATGGGAACCAGCCTGTTTGGCTTTCGAATTACCTTGGACTCAAAGCGGACGATCCGAGTCAATCCTGTCGTGGCCGCGGCATTCGTCTTCCTCGCGCTCACGGCGGGGTCCGTCGGCCTGGCCTCTTTCTCCACCAGCGCGGCCCGCCAGATCCCGCCCGGGTGCTTCGACGACAACGCGATCGTCGGCACCCCCGAGGACGACAAGCTCAAGGGAACGCAGTTCGACGACGTGATCTTCGGTGGCGGCGGCGACGACGTGATCAAGGGCAAGGGCGGCAACGACCTCATCTGCGCGCGCGGCGGGGACGACTTCGTCAAGGGCGGCAACGGCGACGACACGATCTACGGCGGCGGCGGGACGGACGAGCTCCGCGGCGGCCCGGGCAACGACACGATCAAGGGCGGGCCCGGGAGCGACTCCGCCGACGGCGGAGACGGCACCGACGACTGCGACGCCGAGACCGAGACCGAGTGCGAGGAGCCGGCGACGCCGTCGCCTTCTCCGACCGCGACCCCTACCGCCACCCCGACGGCCACCCCGACGTCCACGGCGACCGCCACCCCGACGCCCACGGCGACGCCCCCGACGAGCCCGCCACAGAACCTGAAGCCCGTGGCTGCGAACGACGACTACTCCACCGACGAGGACCAGCCGCTGAACGTCCCGGCGCCCGGCGTCCTGACCAACGACTCGGACCCCGAGAACAACCTCGCCGGGGCGCAGATCGAGACCAACCCCGCGAACGGCGCCGTCACCCTGAACGGGAACGGATCGTTCCTGTACATCCCGGACGCCGACTTCAACGGCTCCGACACGTTCACGTACCGCGCGAGCGACGGCACGAACCTCAGCGACCCGGCGACGGTGACGATCGACGTGGCGCCGATCCCGGACGCGCCCGACGCGATCGCGCAGAGCATCGACGTAAACGAGGACGCGTTCGACGTCGTGTCGCTCTCGGGGACCGACCCCGACGGCACGACCCCCACGGTTTTCAAGATCACCTCGGTGCCGACGAACGGCGACCTCCGCAACGGATCGGGTCTCGGTGGCCAGGTGATCGGCGCCGGCGACCTGCCCTACACGCTGTCGGGTAACCAGGTCACGTACGTCCCGGACCCGAACTACTTCGGTCCCGACTCGTTCGACTTCAAGGCCAACGACGGGGCGCAGGACTCGGGGCCCGCCCCGATAGAGGTCGACGTCCTGCCCGTCAACGACCCGCCGACCGACATCTCCCTGTCCAACAACTCCGTCGAGGAGGAGCTGCCGGCCGGTACGACCGTCGGGAACCTCTCCTCCAACGACCCGGATCCCGGCGACACGAGCTCGTTCACGCTCGTCTCGGGTGCGGGCGACACCGACAACGCCAGGTTCACGATCGCGGGCGGGGTCCTGAAGACGGCCGAGGTCTTCGACTTCGAGACCCAGGGCCCGTTCTCGGTCAGGGTCCGCGCGACCGACGGGTCGTCCGCCTTCTTCGAGAAGCCGTTCACCGTGACGCTCGTCAATGCCAACGACCAGCCGGACGTCACGGGCGGGACGTTCTCGCTCCCGGAGAACTCCGCGAACGGCACCTCGGTCGGCACGCCTTCGGTCGCGGACCAGGACGGCGGCCAGACCCATACGTGGTCGATCACCGGCGGCAACTCGGGCAACGCGTTCGCGATCAACCCGTCGACCGGCGCGATCACCGTCGCCGACTCGGGCGAGCTCGACTTCGAGGACGTCCAGCAGTGGGTCCTCACGGTGCGGGCCGAGGACAGCGGGAGCCCGGCGAAGGACGACTCCGACTCGGTCACCGTCAATCTCACGAACGTCAACGAGGCGCCGACCGACATAACGCTGTCGAACGCCTCGGTGGCGGAGAACGAGGCGTCCGGGACGAACGTCGGAAACCTCGGACCGATCGATCCCGACGCCGGCGACACCCACACGCTCAGCCTCGTCTCGGGGGCCGGTGACGGCGACAACGGCAAGTTCCAGATCACGAACGGCGTCCTCCAGACGGCGCAGTCCTTCGACCACGAGACCCAGGGTCCGTTCTCGATCAGGATCCGCGCCAGGGACGCCGGGAACCTCGACTACGAGGAGGTCTTCTCGATCTCGGTCACCGACGTCAACGACGCTCCGGTGCTCAACGGCGCGACCGTTGCCCTCGACGAGAACTCCGCCAACGGCACCGCGGTCCACGACGCGAACGCGACCGACGAGGACGACCCGGCGCAGACGCTCACTTACTCGATCACCGGCGGGAACGCGCTCGGCGCCTTCCAGATCAACCAGAGCACCGGCGCCATCACCGTCGCCGACTCGAGCGACCTCGACTTCGAGACGAACCCGAGCTTCAACCTCACGGTGGAGGTCGAGGACGACGGCACGCCGGCCCTCGACGACACGGCGACGGTCACGGTCAACCTGAACAACGTGAACGAGGCGCCCGTCGTGAACGCCGCGACGCTGTCGCTTGCGGAGAACTCCCCCAACGGGACCTCGGTCGGGACCGTCACGTTCTCGGACCCCGACGCCGGTCAGACCCACACGTTCGCCATCACGGGCGGCAACACGGGTGGCGCGTTCCAGATCAACCCGAGCACGGGCGCGATCACTGTCGCCGACTCGAACGACGTCGACTTCGAGACGAACCACCCGTTCTCGCTGACGGTCGAGGTCACCGACGACGGCTCGCCGAACCTCACCGGCTCGAACACCGTCACGGTGAACCTCACGAACGTCAACGAGAGCCCCACCGACATCTCCCTCGACGACACCTCGGTGCCGGAGAACGCGTCGATCAACACGGTCGTCGGGACGATCTCGGGTAGCGACCCCGACGCGGGCGACACCGCCGGTCTGACGTTCAGCCTCGCCCCCGGAACGGGCGACACCGACAACGCCAAGTTCAACGTCGGCCCGTCCAACTCGCTCCGGACGTCGGACGTGTTCGATTTCGAGGGGCCCGACGGGCCGTTCTCGATAAGGCTGCGCGCCACCGACGGCGGCAACCTGGTCCACGAGGAGGTCTTCTCGATCACGGTCACCGACGTGAACGAGTGGCCGGAGGTCCAGGACGCGACCTTCGGGGTCGACGAGAACAGCGCCAACGGCACCGCGGTCGGCACCGTGACCGCGACCGATCCCGACGCCGGCCAGACCCGGACGTGGCAGATCACCGCCGGCAACGCCGTCGGCGCCTTCGCCATCGACGCGAACACCGGCCAGATCACCGTCGCCGACACCGGGGACCTCGACTTCGAGACGACCCCGCAGTTCGTCCTCACGGTGAAGGCCACCGACAACGGGTCGCCGGCGCTCGACGACACCGGCACGGTCACGATCAACCTCAGCGACGTGAACGACAACCCCGTCGTCAACGCGGCGACCCTGTCGATCGCGGAGAACAGCGCGAACGGGACGTCGGCCGGCACCGCGACGGCCACGGACCAGGACAGCCCTGCGCAGGTGCTGACGTGGGCGATCACCGGCGGGAACACAGGCGGCGCCTTCCAGATCAACCCGAGCACCGGCGAGATCACCGTCGCCGACTCGAACGACGTCGACTTCGAGACCAACCACCCGTTCTCGCTGACGGTCGAGGCGACGGACAACGGGATCCCGAACCGGTCGGGCTCGAACACGATCACGGTCAACCTCACGAACGTGAACGAGGCGCCGGTGATCACGGCCCCCTCGACCGTGAGCGCCCAGTACCAGGTCGCGAAGGCGATCTCCGGGATCTCTGTCGCCGACCCGGACGCCGGCAACGACGACATCGCGATGACGCTCGGGGTGCTCGACGGGACGTTGAGCATCGACACCACCGTGGTCAACGGCCTTGCCGGCGGCAACGTCAGCGGCAACGGGACCGACGCGCTGGCGATCAGCGGGAGCCAGACCGAGATCAACAACACCCTCGCGGCCGCCAACGGCCTGACCTACACGAGCGACGCAGGGTTCTCGGGCCTCTCCGACACGCTGGCGATCGCCGTCAACGACAACGGCAACAACGGGTCGGGGGCGGCTCAGGTCGACGCGGCGAACGTGACGATCCAGTTCAACACGCCTCCGGTCGCGACCGCGCAGACGGTGTCGACGAGCGAGGACACGGAGAAGACGGTCACGCTCGCAGGAACGGACGCGGAATCCGACCCGCTCACGTTCAAGATCACGACCCTTCCGGCGACCGGGAAGCTCCACGAGGGCACCAGCTCGGCCGGGACCCAGATCACGGCCGGGGCGCTGCCGTACTCGCTGCCCGCCGACAAGGTCACGTACGTGCCTCCTCCGAACCAGTTCGGGACGGGGCTCGAGACGTTCGGTTTCAAGGCCAACGACGGCAGCACGGACTCGTCCGAGGCGCTCGTCACGGTCGACGTGTCCGCAGTCAACGACGCACCCGAGATCGCGAGCACGGGATCCAACCTCGACTACCAGGAGAACGATCCCGCGACCGCCATCACGACCGACCTCTCGCTGGCCGACATCGACAACCCGATGCTGACCGGGGCGACCGTCCAGATCACCGG
>DATADL010000290.1:0-1643 GCA_036258555.1 Actinomycetota bacterium
CGCGCAGGAGCCGTCGACCATGATCAGGTCAAGGACGAAGAACTCGTCGTAGAACTCGACGCCCTCCTTGTTGCACTGCTGGTAGAGCGTCTGGAGGATCATGTGCCCCGTCCGGTCGGCGGCGTAGCACGCCCTCTTGACCGCCGCCTCGCCGTGGTTCCTCGTGTGCCCGCCGAAGCGGCGCTGGTCGATCTTGCCGTCCGGGGTCCGGTTGAACGGCAGGCCCATGCGCTCGAGCTCGAGGACGGCGTCGACGGCCTCCTTGCACATGATGTCGACGGCGTCCTGGTCGGCGAGGAAGTCAGACCCCTTGACGGTGTCGAACGCGTGCCATTCCCAGGAGTCCTCCTCGACGTTCGCGAGGGCCGCGCACATCCCGCCCTGGGCCGCGCCCGTATGCGAACGAGTCGGGTAGAGCTTCGAGACGACCGCGGTCTTGCAACGCTTGCCGGCCTCGAGGGCCGCTCGCAGCCCGGCCCCCCCGGCACCGACTATGACCGCGTCGTAGGTGTGGAATCGCGCCACGGGATCAGCCGCCCACGTTCGGGTCGAACGTCACGATCACGGCGGTTCCCATGACCATCAACACGAGCGTCGCCGTGTACAGGACGCCCTTGGCCGTCACCCGCCACGCGGAGTTCTTGACGTAGTCCTCGAGGATGATCCGCATCCCGTTCGCGCCGTGGAGCAGGCTGAGGAACAACATCATCCAGTCGAACGTCTTCCAGCCGACGTTGTCCCAGCGCTCGGCGACGAAGGCGAAGTTCACCCGCTCGACGCCCTCGTCGACGATGTGCATGACGAAGAGGTGGATCAGCACCAGGAAGAGCAGGACGATCCCGGACAACCGCATGAAGAACCAGGACCACACCTCGAACGACGAAGGCCGCCGGTCGGCGGTGAAAGCCTTCGGCCTGTGCTTCTTGTAGACCTCCTCCACGGTCGCCATGGGGCCGCATCCTAACGGAGCGGGTCAGGCTCTAGCATTGCAACGTGAGCCAAGAACGCCGGACCGATTCCGGCATCGAGATACAGCCTCTGTACGGCCCCCGCGACACCGAACCCGAGCTCGGCGCGCCCGGTGAATGGCCGTTCGCGCGCGGCGTCTACAAGGGGATGTACCGGGACCGGCTGTGGACCATGCGGCAGTACGCCGGCTTCGGGAGCGCGGAGGAGACCAACGAGCGCTTCCGCTACCTGCTGCGCGCGGGGCAAACCGGCCTCTCGGTCGCGTTCGACCTCCCGACGCAGATGGGCTACGACTCCGACCATCCCAAGGCACAGGCCGAGGTCGGCCGCGTCGGCGTCGCGATCGACTCGCTCGCCGACATGGAGCTGCTGTTCCGCGAGATCCCGCTCGGCGAGGTCTCGACGTCGATGACGATCAACGCGACCGCGTCCATCCTGTTGCTGCTCTACGAGCTCGTGGCCGAGAAGCAAGGCGTCGACCCCGCCCGGATCTCGGGGACGACACAGAACGACGTCCTCAAGGAGTACGCGGCGCGCGGGACGTACATCTACCCGCCGCGGCCCTCGATGCGGATCATCACCGACCTCTTCGCCTACTGCCGCGACCGGCTGCCGCGCTGGAACACGATCTCGATCTCCGGCTACCACATGCGCGAGGCCGGCTGCACGGCCGC
>DATADL010000291.1:0-6360 GCA_036258555.1 Actinomycetota bacterium
CGCCGGGTGTTCGGGCCGTCCGCCTAACCTCCGGTCGTGATCGAGGTTAAGGACCGCGACATCCGCGAGCTAGGGGGATGGGAGACCATATTCGGCGGCCGCGAGGATCATTTCTCGAGGCGCGTGAACTACCAAAGGCGCGACTGAGCCGTGACGCAATCGGACTAGGCACGGCCCGCCTTCCGCCTCTTCTCAGACGAAGATCAGGGTTGCGTCGGTGCCCCCTGTCCTACGTCGGTGCCCCCGGCAGGATTCGAACCTGCGACACCAGGTTTAGGAAACCTGTGCTCTATCCCCTGAGCTACGAGGGCCTGCCTAGAGTCTAGAAGAGCAGAAGCCGGCCCACTCGTCGCGGGCCGGCTTCGCTCAACACTGAGAGGAGGTCTGAGGCTATCCGCTCGCGCGGCCCTCGGACCTTCGGAAGTAGTCGTTCCCGTCGAAGATCGCCGAGAAGGTTCGGTTGCCCGACATCTTCTTGACGCCGCTCAACGTCGCGATGCCGTTAGCGTTGGTCGTCCCCGTTCCGAGGAGCGAGCCGTCCGAGAAGAACTGCACCACGACGCCGACGACCCCGGACGAGCTCGTGTCCCGGTCGCTGACCCGCGCGCTCAGCGTCCTGTTCGACCCGTTCCCCTGCACTTCGAGCACGGTGTCGGTGTCCTCCTTGACTACCTCGAGGCTCCGGAGGTCGGCCGAGCCCTCGTAGACGTTGGTCGCGCCGGCGTAGCGGACCGCCGCGCTGTAGGCGCCCGGACGATCGGTGACGTCGACGGTGACGGCCGCGATCCCCTGCTCGTTAGTGAGCGCCGGGAACTCGCGCGACCCCTCCGCTCCCGTCAGCGTGAACACGAGCTCCGCGCCGGGGATCGGCTGGCTCGTGTCGTCGTTCGTCAGTCTCGCTTCGAGCTGCGCCTCGTCGGTGAACTGCGCGATCTCCGACGTGTTCTCCGTGAACGCGACGGTGGTGTCGATCGGGTCCGGAGTCGGAGTAGGAGTGGGCGTCGGCTCCTCGGTCGGAGTGATCGTGGGCGTGGGGGTCGGCGTGGGCGTGGGCTCCGGCACCTCGATCGCACGCACGGCCGAGAGCGCGTTCAGGCGGCCGTAGCCGACGATCGGGTCCCACCCCGGCGAGTAGAGGTCGTCCGCCGTGTCGAGGATCGTCTGCACGACCAAGTCCGCATTGGCCTTGGAACGCTCGCCACCGAGGCGGTCGTACACGAGTGCCGCGACGCCGGCTACGTGCGGCGACGCCATCGACGTCCCATCGAGGCTGTCGTAGCCCGAATCGTGGCAGAACGACTCGGCCGAGCGCAGGTACGTCGAGGTGACGCCCGCGGAGCAGTCGAGCGGGTTGCCGGCACCGCCCGGTGCGGCGACGACGGGCTCGAGCGTCGGCTCGTCGGCGTTGCGGTCGACGTTCACGGGGAAGTCCGTGTACCAGGCCCGCACGTCGTCGCGGTCCGTCGCGACCACGCAGATCACGTTGCGCGACAGCGACGGGTACTCGCACGTCGGCTGGGCGAAGTTGCCTGCTGCCGCCGCGATCACGACGCCGGCCTCACGCGCTTCCTGCATGGCGTCCTCGGTCTCGGGATAACCGTCGGGGCCGAAGTGGCTGAACGGCGGGATGTCGCCGATCGAGAGGTTGATCACGTGCGCGCCGTTCTCGGTCGCGAAGCGGATGCCGTCGGCCATCGCCTGGTCGATGTCGCCGACACCGTCGACCCTCACGGGCATGATCGTCGAGTCCGGTGCGACGCCGACGACCCCGGTGCCGTTGTTCGTGCAAGCGCCGGCGATCCCGGCGACGTGCGTGCCGTGGCCGTCGGTGTCCTGCGGACGGCCGGAGTTGTTACCGGTGACACCGAGGTTCGAGCCGGGAAGGACCTCGAGCTTGCCGTCGCAAGCGAAGTCGGGATGGCCTAGGTCGAGGCCGGAATCGACCACCGCGACCTTCACGCCGAAGCCCGTCGCATTGCGCTCCTGCCACGCCTCGGGCGCCTGGATCTTCGTCATGCCCCACTGGTCGTCGAACAGCGGGTCGTTCGGATCGGCCGGGTACGTGCCGCGGCCCGGGCCTGGGGTCGGCGTCGGTTCGGTCGTCGGGTCGATGGTCGGCGATATCGTCGGCGAGATGCTCGGGCTCGGGCTCGGCGACTCGATCGGGTCCGTGCCGCCGTCACCGCCGACGACGAAGCCCGACGGGTAGTCCTCGTAGTCGTAGACGATCCACGCCCCCGCGTCGGTGTCGATGTAGTGGCCGCTGATCGCGATCGTCACCGGCTTGCCGGCGGGGTCGATCGAGAGCGGCACCTCGGTGCCGGCCGCGTCCAGCATCGTGGTGTACGTGTGGGTCACGCGGCTCGGGACGTTACCGATCGGGGCCGCGGTCGGCGTAGAGGTCGCGGTCGGAAGCGCATGGCGCGTGTCGCCGACCCAGACGTAGACGTCGAAGTTCACCTCGTCGAGGACGTCGCCGACCGGGGACTTCGCCCAGAAGTCGACGGTGAGGCTCGTGATCTTCGAGTCGATCGTCCCCGTCCAGTTCGGGTCGTAGATCGCGTTGGGCGCGCCGTTCGAGTCGGGCAGGTCGTGCCACTCCGAGTAGCCGGCGGTCTCCGGGGGGTTCGTGTCGAAGGGGTGGCCGTCGGTGAGGAACAGGTCGGCGTTCCCGATGCCGCTGGCGGAGTGGAAGTAGTAACGGGTCCCGCCCGTGGGATCGGAGGTGGGCGGAGCGGTGGTCGGCGTCGGCGTGGAGGTCGGGGTCGCGGTCGGGTCTGGCGACGTCGTCGGAGGCGTGGTGGGCTCCGTCGAGCCGCCGTCGAGGACGGTCTGCACCGCGGCCAGCGCGTCGACGAGGCCGTGACCCTTCTCGAACGACGTCGTGTCGTCGGGGTTCGTGGGATCCGCCAGCAGGCCGTACTCGCTGCCCCAGGCGAACTTGTGCGCGGTGTCCTCGAGGACGTTCTCGACCTCGGCGGGCGTCAGCGTGGGGTCCGCCTGGTACAGCTGCGCGGCGATCCCCGCGACGTGCGGCGCCGCCATCGACGTGCCCGAGAGGCTGGCGTAGAGGTTCGGCGGGTTCGTCACGAAGCCCGCGTGGATGTGGCACACGGGCAGCGTGGCGCGGCACGTGGACGTGATGATCGTGCCGGGGGCCGAGACGTCCGGCCAGCTCTCGACGTCGGTCCTGCTGCCGCGCGACGACGTGCTGGAGATCGTCCCGGCACGCGTGCCGGTGTTCTGGTCGTCGTAGTTGGCGACGCAGACGAGGCCCGGCGTCGGGTTCACGCACTCGGCTACGGTCGTCGGGTTGTTGCCGTTCCCACCGGCGTTGCCGGCGGCGAACACGACGGTCACGCCCTCGGCGATGAGCGCCTCCTGCAGCTTCCACGTCGCGCTGTAGAGGACGTCGCCGTTCGCGGCGTACTTCCGGTAGCCGCTGCCCCACGAGTTGTTCACGACCTTGATCGCGGGGGTCACCTGGTCGTGGTTCTCGAGCACCCAGGCGAGGCCGTCGAGACCGTTCTCGACGAGGAGCGTCGTGCCGACGCTCACGCCGTAGATCGTTGCCCCCGGTGCCGCCCCGTGGTACCGGCCGTTGGAGGCCCCGCCCGTGCCGGCGACGATGCCGGCCACGTGCGTGCCGTGACCCCCGCCCGACGGGTGGTCGGTGTCGTCCATCGGAACGGCCTCTTTGGGCGTCCGGCATTCCTGGAAGCCGCCGAGGAACGCGTTCGTGGCCGGGAGGGGAGACGTGCACACGATCTTGACGTTGCCGCCCATCTGGGGTGCGAGGTCCGGATGGGTCCCGTCGACCCCGGAGTCGACGACGGCGACGCCCACGCCGCGGCCGTCGATGCGCGTGCCGCCCGCGAGGGTCACCGCGCCGTCGAGGACGTCCTGCCCCCTCGTCGCGCGATGGGACGAGTTGGTCGAGAACCGGATCCGCCGGTTGGCCTCTACGTACTGGATCGCTTCCTGCTCGGCGAGAGCGGAGAACTCCGCCGCCGAGCCGTACGCGACGAATACCCCTATGGCGTCGTAGACCGTGCCGGTCTCGAGGCCTTCCGAGCGGGCCGCGGCGAGGCCGTCTCTCAGGGAGGCCTCGGGCTCGACGTGGACGAGCGCGCTGGTGCGCCCGGCGGCGTCTTGGACCAGGGCATCGACCGGTGCGGGGCCGCTCGACGCCGCCCGGACCGGGAACGCCGCCACGAGGCCGGCGACGAGTGTGGCGACCGCTACGAGCGCGGTCGTATGGACGCGGCGGCGGAGCCCGTGGCGCATGTGTTCCTCCCGTGACCTAGAGAACCCCAGTGGGGTGGGCAGAGCACGAGAAGGTCCGGCCACTCCGCCTCACGAGGAAGCTTGTTCTGTGCGGGACCCCGAAACTCCTGCGTCGAGACGGCGAACGCCCCCGCGGGATCGGCGGGGGCGTTCGGCTCGTACGAGGACTGGGTTAGGGGATTGCCTGAACCGCAGACAGCGCGTTCACGCGGCCGTGGCCGACGATCGGGTCCCATCCCGGCGAATAGAGGTCGTCCGCCGACTCGAGGATCGTCTGGACGACCAGGTCGGCGTTCGCCTTCGAGCGGACGCCGCCCAGGCGGTCGTAGACGAGAGCCGCGACCCCGGCCACGTGAGGCGACGACATCGACGTGCCGTCGAGGGTCTCGTAGCCCGACGAGTAGCAGACGGACTCGAGGCTACGCAGGTAGGTCGAGACGATGCCCTCGTCGCAGAACGTGCCCTGGCCCCCGGGGGCCGCGACGACGGGTTGCATGCCCGTGCCACCGTTCGGGTCGAAGTTCACGGGGAAGTCCGTGTAGTAGGAGCGCAGGTCGTTGCGGTCCGTCGCCACGACGCAGATGACGTTGCGCGAGAGCGAGGGGTACTCGCACGTCGGCTGGACGAAGTTCCCGGCCGCCGCGGCAATGACGACGCCCGCGTCGCGTGCGTACTGCATCGCGTCCTCGGTCTCGGGGAACAGGAACGCCCCGGCGTGGCTGAACGGCGGGATGTCGCCGATCGAGAGGTTGATCACGTGCGCGCCCTTGTCGGTCGCGAAGCGGATCCCGTTGGCCATCGCCCGATCGAGGTCGCTCTCCTCGAAGACCCCGACGGGCATGATCGTCGACCCCGGAGCGACGCCGGCGACCCCCACGCCGTTGTTGGTGCACGCCCCCGCGATGCCGGCGACGTGGGTCCCGTGGCCGTCCTTGTCCTGCGGGGTGTTCGGAGACTTCTTGGAGCCGATGTTCGAGCCCGGGTGAACCGCGAGCTTCCCGCAGGCGAAGTCCGGGTGGCCGAGGTCGACCCCGGAATCGACGATCCCGATCGTGATCCCCGAGCCGTCCGCGAGCGCCCACGCTTGGGGCGCCTGGATCTTCTGAAGCCCCCACTGGTCGCCGAACAGCGGGTCGTTCGGAGCCGTCGTCTGCGCACCGGCGCCGGTGGGGCCGAGCGCGAGGACGGCCGCGGCCAGGGCCGACAGGGCTACGAGACGGGTCGAGAACGCAGGCATGGACGCTTCCTCTCGTCGCGGGACAGGGTCTCGGCGCGGTGGGGGGAAGCCGGCGCTGCGTGACTTTTTCGGTCCCGGACGGGAAAGTCCTGCGTGAAATGTCCGATTTGTCGGGTGCTCGGACTGCTCGGGCTTAGCTCACCCGGCCGTTGCCGTGCGCGATCTCGATCGGGTCCTCGACGAGCTTGATCAGCTCGCTCGCCATCCGCTCTTCGGGGGACGCGATGTCCTCGACTGCCTTGCCCTCTATCTGGTCGAGGGCGAACGTCGCGCGGTTGACGCCGAGTAGCGCGCCGGCCACCATCTGCTGCCGCTGAGCCTCCGGCAGCGTCTGCCACCGCTGGAACAGCGTCTCCAACCAGCCGAGGGCGAGCGTCAGCCCTTCCTTCAGCTCGTGGCAGACCTTCTCTTCGACTTGCATGGCGACCACCCCTTGCTCGACTGGCTGTAGGAATGTTTCGGGGCGAGCCCCCGCGAATCCTCCACGTAGTGTCCCCATTCGGGGGGATTTGACCCCTGGAGAGCGCCAGCAGTCGAAGCAAGGACACGCTCGTGACCGAACGACTCGTCGTAGTCGGCGCCGACGCCGGCGGGATGACCGCGGCCAGCCAGGCGCGCCGGCTCCGCGGGCCGGACGACCTCGCGATCGTGGCGTTCGAGCGCGGCCACTTCACCTCGTACTCGTCGTGCGGGATCCCGTACTTCGTAGGCGACGTCGTCGACGACCTCGACACCTTGATCGTCCGAACCCCGGCGGACTTCGCGCGGCACGCGATCGACGCTCGGGTGCGGCACGAGGTCGTCGAGATCGACCTGGACGCGACGAAGGTCCGCGT
>DATADL010000292.1:0-3331 GCA_036258555.1 Actinomycetota bacterium
GTCCGAGTAGAAGACGGGCGGGTTCTTGACGTCGCCGCCGGCGTTCTCGACGCCGCCGGTCGTGAAGATCAGGTCTACGCCGAGGGGCAGCCGCTTCTTCCAGTGCCGCGGCTCCATCTCCCACCACAGCGCGTCGGTGTAGCCGTGCTCGGCCGACGTCAGCACCTTCCAGAACGGCGCCTCCTTGCACGGGTCCTTCCCGAGGCAGCGCGTCTGGTTGAAGTCGCCCCCGATCACGCGCGTCCCGTCCGGATAGCGCTTCTTCATGAACGTCGCGAGTCTGTCGACCCAGGGCCCGAACCGCTTCGCGTACTTCTTGGCCTCGGAGGGCTCCTTCGGCAGATGGACGCTCATCAGGCCGACGACCTCGCCGGTGTCGCGCTCGATCGCGCGGGCGTACGCCTGACCCTTGTACTCGACGTAGTCGCCCTTCGGGTTCCCCCACGGGTTGCGGATCCGCACGAAGCCCTCCTTGCCCTTCAGCTCCATCGTCGCGACGTTGACGACGATCGCGGTCTCGGTCGAATGCCAGACGTCGTTCGGGAGCTTCTGCCACGGCTCCTTGCGCAGCTTCTGCGCGACGCGGTACCGGTCGCCGGTCTTCTTCGTGAGCAGCTCGACGACCTTGCGGACGGCGCTGCGGCGCACGTCCTGGAGGAGGAGCACGTCGGGGCGGTGGGGGACCCGGTCGAGCAGGCGCTTCACGAAGACGCCCATCTCCTTCAGATTGCGGTAGTCGGAGCGGTTGAACGCCTCCTGGAGGTTCGCCGTCACGACGAACACCTCGCCTGCGGGCGAGGCGGCGGGCCCGGCGGCGAGCGTCGTGTACTCGAGGCGGCGCACGCCCGCACCGGCGGCTAGGACCGCCAGCACGGTCACGACGCAGAGCGCGGTGCCCAGCGCCCGCCGAAGCGGCACGCGGAGGTCGGTGGGCAAGGCGGTACCCCTTCCTCGTCGGTTGGCTCCACGGTAGGAGGCCGCGGTGCCCGCCGGAATAGGCAGTTCCTACTAAAGGGATCGTCCGAGGGGGGCGGTCCTTTAGGGGCCGGGGCCGGTTTCGCGTTTGGTTCTGAGGTTCAGGGACGTCCCTACCGACGAGGAGCTGCGCCGGCTCGCGGAGCTGTTTGACCCTCCTCGACCGAACCCGCATCCTCTCTAGAAGGAGGCGAAGATGACCTTGAGGGTGGACTTCAACATGGCGGATGACGAGGGGCGCGTGGTCGCTCTCGTGGAGCCCCACCAACGGGGGCTCGTCCGCGCCGGCGAGACCGTCGTTGCGGAGGACTTCGAAGGCAACCGCTGCAAGGCCACGGTGGCCAAGCTTGTCGAAGGCCCTCCCACCGTGGCCCACCTCGTCCTCGTCCCCGGGACCTCCGAGCCCGCACCCGACCCACCGCACCTGCGCTAGCGGCGGAACGCCCGGAGGCGCCGGGGCCCCCGAAGGGGCCCCGGAACCGAAGACCTCGGGTGGCTATCGGGGCGCTATCCGACGCACTGGGCTCCCTTGAAAGCGGTCGCGCATACGTAGTTGATCGCGTCGCAGACCGGACCCATGCAGGCCTGCGCGGGTGTCGCCGTCAGGCCCGCCACCGGGACGCTCATCACCACTGCCACCGCCAGGATCCTCACCTTGCGCATGCCACCGTCCCTTCGTCGTGCGGGTCTCCTACGGGATGCACGGACCGGCGACCTTGTCGCAGATCCGGTTGATCCAGGCGCAGGCCTCGCCCTCCGCGCACGCCTGCGCGGGGGCGGCGGCCCCCACGACCGGCACCGCCAGGAGGATCCCCACCAACAAGGCCCTGAGCTTCATCCTTCGTCCCCCTTGCTCCTCGCTTTCGCGAACGGGCCGAAACATAGCAAGGGGGGTGTCCCCGATGCGAGGTTCGCGCGGGTTCGCCACCGAAAATCCCCCACCAGGGTGAGAGCTCGCCCGTCGGGATGCCGCTCGGGCTTCTTCGCAGGGCAGGAAACCGGGCGGCCGGGGCGTATTCACTCCTCGATGCTTCATCCACCACGCAACCAGAGGAGGAATCCAGTGAGACGGCTACTGTCTCTGCTCGCCGCGGCAGCGCTGGCGATGTCCCTGTCCCCGGCGACCGCTGGCCCGAGCGCCGGCGGTGTGTCGTCCGACAACGTCGAGTTCGTGCAGTTCGTGCCCTTCGAGGTCGGGACCGCCACGGGCGCCCGCGTCGTGGGCAAGTACCTGTACGTGACGAGCTGGAAGAGCTTCTCGATCTACGACATCTCGGACCCCGCGAACCCGGCCCGTCTGTCGACGACCCCGTTCGGCTTCAAGTTCGAGAACGAGGACGTCGCGACCAACGGCGACCTGCTCATCTTCTCGGAGGAGCTCCCGGTCCCGGCGGTCCACATCTACGACGTCGAGGACAAGACGAACCCGACGCTGATCACGACCCTCGACGGCGCCGGCCAGCACACGATGAGCTGCCTCCTCGACTGCAAGTGGCTCTACGGCTCCGACGGCAACATCATCGACCTGCGTGACCCGACCCAGCCGAAGCTCGCCAAGGAGAAGTGGGGCGATGGCATGCCGGTCAGCGGCGGCCACGACGTCAACGAGGTGGCTCCGGGACTGGTCCTCACCTCGTCCGACCCGATGCTGCTGCTCGACGCCCGCAAGGACCCGCGTCACCCGAAGCTCCTCGCGGTCGCGGCGCCCATGCAGGAGTTCATCCACTCGAACCAGTGGCCGAACCAGGCGAAGGACCGTTGGGCCCTCTCGTCCGGTGAGACCTGGACCGCAGGCGCCGAGGCCCGTTGCGACGACAACTCCGCCGGCCTCGCGACGTGGGACACCTCGAAGGTGAAGAGTCGCAAGACGATGACGATGGTCGACGTCTGGCGTCCGCAGAACGGCACCGTCACCGACGGGAACCCGGTCATCAACGCTCCGTTCGGCTGCTCGTCGCACTGGTTCGAGGAGCACCCCGACTTCAAGAACGGGGGACTCGTCGCCGCCGGTTTCTACAACCACGGGACGCGCTTCCTGAACGTTGCGAAGAACGGCAAGATCGAGCAGACCGGCTGGTTCATCCCGCACGGCGGCGGCACCTCGGCTGCCTACTGGATCAACGACGAGCTCGTCTACGCCATCGACTACCAGCGTGGGTTCGACATCCTGCGCTACAACGGCTAGACACAGACCCTCAGCGACAGGCCGCCGGCGACCCCGGCGGCCTGTTTCGCGTTTTGCCCCCAGGGGGGCCGGGTAAGCGCGACGCGGAGCGCCCGATAGGAGAAAGGAACGCCCTCATGACGCCCGCGAACGAACAGAGCGCGACGAGCCCCACCGGGCCGGTGGCCGCCC
>DATADL010000293.1:0-12898 GCA_036258555.1 Actinomycetota bacterium
CCTTCGACCACATCGACCATCGCGACCACCGACTCCCGCCCCCGCTCTAGAGAGTCAGGAAGGGTCGCTCGCCCTCGGGCGAACCGGAAGGGATTTGAGCTGTCGCGCCGCTACGCCGTGCGCGCCGCCCCCGGCATGGCGTCGGCGCCCACCGTGCCGAAGTAGAGCGCCAGGGCGGCCGTCCCGATGTGGAGGAAGTTGTCGGCCGAGTTCACGTTCAGGATCTCGTCGACCAGCACGCCCGCGAAGCCGAGGATCGCGAGCAGCAGGTAGACGACGCCGACCAGCAGGTTCATCGACTTCGCGGTCTCGTGCCGGCTCGACCCCACCAGCAGGAGCGCCCCCACGCCGATGTGGGCGATGTTGTGGAGCGGGTTCAGGGCGAAGACGATCAGCTTCTCGTTGGTCTCGCCCGCGAAGTTGTCGAACCCCGTGACGGCGAAGCCGACGAGCCCGACGACCAGGTAGACCACCCCGAAGACGAGCCCGAACAGCTGAGCCGGCGTCTTGTTCAGACCCGAAGCACTAGTTGACACGACTATCCCCTTTCCTCACCCATCACACCCGTCAGGCATCTTCGTTCCCTGTTCGAGTGAGACGTACTCCCCGGATCGGCGTGTCTTTGGACGGGTTCCGCCGCCGCGGGTTACAGATAGCCGAGGTTGCGCAGCGATTCCTCGATCGCGGCCTCGTCCTCCGCCGAGTAGGGCGACGCCTCGGCCCCCGAGCCCGCCGCCGGCAGGTCCATCGCCTCGATCGCCGGGGGCGAGGCCTCCACCATCGAAGCCGGCAGCCATTCCGTGAGCACGCGTCCGTCGACCTCGGGGATCCTCAAGCCGGCCAGGTACAGAGACGTCGGCATGATGTCGTAGAGGCTCGCCTTCAGCCCCGCTTGCGGCTCGATCCCCGGCCCGGCGATCCCGAAGATGCCGTCCATGTGGTGGAATCCCCGCGGCAGCGCCCGGTAGTCGTCCAGCACGCGCGGCGAATAGAGGCCGTCCGAGAGCTCGTACGAATACTCGCGGCACACCGGGAAGAGGTCCGGCGCGTCGACCGCCTCGGGGCCCGACACGACCTCCTCGCGCCGGTAGATCCGGTCGAGCACAGGCCGGCCGTCGTCGGGGTCGACGAGCGCGGAGAACCGCTCGACGATCGCGTCGCGCACCGCCTCGTACTCGGACTGCGCGACGATGCCGTGCGGCTCGCGCCCCTCGAGGTTCACGTAGATCCCCTGCTGCGGGATCGGGGCGGAGAACGCCTTCGTGCGGCTCCAGTCGATCGACGCCTGCGCGGCTCCCTTCGCCTTCTGCCACACGGACTTCGGCAGGACCTTCTTCGCCCTGCGCGCGAGCTTCCGGACCCCGGCGGACTTCGTCACTGCGCCCGCCCCGCCGATCGCCAGCAGCCCCCACTCGCGCAGCGCGAGGTTGACGTTGACGCTCTTGTCCTTGGGCCCGAAGCCGTGGTCCGACATCGTCACGACGAATCCGTCGTTGCCGGCCCAGGCGAGCATGTCGCCGATCACCGCGTCCATCTCGTCGAAGAACTCCCACGCGCGCTCCCGGATCGGCGCGGCCTCGGGCCGGTGGAAGTGCTCCTGGCGCGGGTCGATGTACTTGTAGTGGACGTGCATCAGCCGGTCGGGCGCCTCGAGGACGCCGAACAGGATCCCGAGGTCGTCGTGCGTCTCCAGGAGGTGGCCGAGCGCGCGCCGCTTCCGGTCGAGGTTCGCCGAGAGCCGTTCGATGATCGCCGTCGACTTCCAGTCCTGCTCGTAGTCGACCTCGATGTCGATCTCGTAGCCGGGGACGGCATCCGCGATCGCCTTCGACAGCGACTCCGGATGCGCGAAGTTCTCGGGGGTCTTCCCGCCGCCCTCGGGCGTGAGCATGCCGGAGACGGCGAAGCCGTCGACGGCGGGGGCCGGATACGTCATCGGGATGTTGAACAACCCCATGCGGACGCCCTGCGCGTTCGCCGCGTTCCAGATCGCGGGGGCCGCGACGCGGTCGAGGCTAACGAGGCCCTTGCTCGACTGCACGTTTCCCAGCGTGAAGCCGAAGATCCCGTGCCTGCCGGGGTTGACGCCCGTGAAGATCGACGTCCACCCGGGCGGCGTGTAGGGCGGGACCGTCGACGTGAGGATCCCGGACGCGCTGCGGTCGAGCAGTCGCTTGAAGACCGGCATGTGGCCGGCCTCGAACGCGGGGTCGAGCACGTTGTACGTCATGCCGTCGAGCCCCAGCATCAGTACGCGTGGGGTGCTCAACGAAGGCGTCTCCACACGGTCAGAAGGAGCGCGGCCGTCACCATCGCTATCGCCAGCCCGACCGCGGGGATAACGAGCCCGCTGATCGGACCGAGGATGAACGCGACCGCCTGCACGTCGGGCATCCCGGGGTTCGGCAGCAGACGCCGGCGCGCGAGGGCCCCGGAGACGCGGCCTGCCATGCCCGCGCGCGGCTCCCCCTTCTCCGCTCCGGAGATCTCGATGAAGTAGTACGCGAGCACCGCGTAGACCACGACCCACAGGACGTCGCCGGGCTCCGCCGCGTCGGACCGCCACGCCCACAGCGCGAGGCCGAGCGACGCGCTCGCGCGCCGGCCGCCGTCGGCGAGGTGGTCGAGCGCCTCGCCCTTCGGGCTCGTGACGCCGAGAGCGCGCGCGAGCTTCCCGTCGACGCAGTCGAAGAGGAACGCCAGGTAGAACAGGATCCCACCCGCGATCAGGCCGCCGCGCGTCCCGGTGGCGAACGCGACGCCGACGGCGAGCCCGGACACGAGCGCGAGCGCGGTGACCTGGTCGGGCGTGAGCCATCTGCGCCGCGCGAGGAACCCGACCAGCGGGACCGCGACCGGGTCGGTTGCGAGGACGGTCCACCAGTAGTCGCGCGTCTTCGCGCCGGGCGGTGCCGTCGCGGCCATCACGCCCTCGACTCCACGGCCGGGTCCACCAGGCCGCGGCCGCGCAGCTGCTCCCACGCTCCCGCGACCATCCCGGTGACGAGCCCGGGATCGCGCGTCTGCGCGGCCTTGCCGGCGTTCAGGATGAACAACCCGATCCACGCCCACCACAGCGCGGCCTTGTGGAACGCGGTCTGCGGCATCAGCTTGCGGTGCAGGTAGAACTGGTTGGCGAGGTTCATGCGCTGGAGCTGGTGCGAGCTCATCCGCGACGCGCCGCTCTTGAGGTGGTCGCAGCGCGCCTTCGGCGTCTGCACGAGCGTGTAGCGCCGCGACACCCGGTACGAGAAGTCGATGTCCTCCTTGTAGCCGTAGCCCGCGAGGGCCTCGTCGAAGCGCTCGTGCTCGAAGACCTCTCGCCGGTACGACATGAACCAGCCGTTGAAGTACTCGAGCTTGCGGACGCCGGCGGAGTCCGAGACCCCCTCGGCGTAGAAGCCCGGCCGGACCTTCCCGCTCGCCTCGGGCCACCATCCACCGATCCCGAAGATGCGGCGGTAGACGCGGGTGCCGAGGGAGGGCCGGGCGGGCCGCTTGGGGGTCGCCCTCACTCCCCCCAGCTCGGGCCCCCAGCGCTCGTACTCCCTGAGGACCTCCTCGTGACAGTCGGGGTCGAGCCACACGTCGTCGTCGACGAAGAACACCGGGTCGCCGCTGGAGCGATCGATCCCGACGTTGCGCTGAACGGTCAGGCCCCGGGGGGCCGGGTGGTGGTAGTCGAGCTTGATCCCCGCCGACGAGCACAGCGCCTCGACCTCGGGCCGCGTCGGCGTCTCGTCGCTGGAGTCGACGACGACCAGCTCGGCGGGAAGAACCGTCTGCGCGACCAGGCTCCGGACGGTGTTCAGCAGGTCGTCCGGCCTGTTGCGGGTCGCGATGACGAACGAGGATTCGGCTCGGGTTGGCGTCGCGGGCACGGGAGGCAGGGTACCGTCAGGAGGACCGGAGCCGGTGGAACGGTCCGCGCGGCTCACGAGTGTCACCAGCGGTGGCGCGACCCGACGGAAGCTTGAGACGAGCTCGCCCAGGGGGAGACTTGCAAGGACGTACTTTCCGCCAGCGCGTCCTTTTCCCCGTGGGCGTGTTGCTCCTCGCCGCGGGCATCGTCACGGCGAGCTTCGCCCTCGAGCAGACCCCGACGACCGAGCGGGACGACGACGCGGCCGGGGCGCGCGCCTCCCGCTACCGGTTCGCGGACGTGACCAGGGCCGCCGGCGTCCTCGACGCCGGCCGTACGTGGGGCTCGTCGTGGGTCGACTTCGAGGACGACGGCGACCCCGACCTCTTCCTCGTCAGGCACTGGCGCGAGCCCGTGCTCTTCCTCAACGACGGCGACCGGTTCGATCCCCTGCCCACGCCCAAGGTCCTCCGCGGGACGCACATGGACCGCCACCAGTGCACCTGGGGGGAGGGGAACCACGACGGGCGGCCGGACCTGCTGTGCGTCCAGGGCGCCGACAACGGCCAGGGCGAGGGCCCGAACCAGCTCCTCGTGAGCAAGGGGGAAGGGTTCTGGGACCGCGCACCGCAGTTCCGCATCCAGTACGCGAAGGGGCGGGGCCGCACGGCGAACTGGGTCGACTACGACCGCGACGGTGACCTCGACGCGTTCGAGGGCACGACCAACCGGCCCGGCTACCCGCAGCAACTGTTCCGCAGGGGCCGCAAGAACTTCCGCAAGGCGCGCGCCGGGCTGGCGCACGAGCTGTCGGTGCTGTCGTCCACGTGGGCGGACTGGGACCGCGACCGGGACCCCGACCTGCTCGTCACGCAGCACTACCCCTTCATCACCGTCGCCTACGAGAACCTCCGCGGGAAGGCCTTCCGGCCGGTCCACCTCCCGCGCGTCACGGGAAAGAAGTGGATCTCCGCGAACTGGGGCGACTTCAACGGCGACGGGTGGATCGACCTGCAGCTCGCCGGGCGCAAGAGGCTGCGCATCTACCGCAACGTCGAGGGGCGGTTCCGCCCCGTCTACAAGACCCGGCTGAGACAGGGCCGCGCCGGCACGTGGTTCGACGTAGACAACGACGGCGACCTCGACTCGTTCGTCGTGCAGGGAGCGGCCGGCAACCGCCCGAAGCCCGGCGCCGTCAACTGGCGCGACTTCCTCGTCGTGCGGAAGAAGGGCGGCTTCAAGCGCGTCGAGAAGGGGTCGTTCCGCGGTCCCGCGAGCGGCAACGGCGAGCAGGCCACGATCGTCGACTACGACCGCGACGGGCGACTCGACGTGTTCGTGACGAACGGGCTCCACTACTACAAAGGACCCACAGCCCTGCTGCAGAACAGGTCGCGCTCCGCCAACTGGGGCGGTGTCGACCTCGAGGGGTCGCGCAAGAACCCGCTCGGGTACGGCGTCGTCGTGAAGTGGAAGGTCGGCGAGCGCGTGCTGCGCCGCCAGCTCACCGACGCGGTCGTGTTCAAGGGCCAGAGCGAGGTCGGGTACGTGCACCTCGGGTTCGGCGACGAAGAGACCGCCGAGGTCAAGGTGAAGTGGCCCGGCGGCGCCGTCGACTGCGCGACGCTGGCCGCCGGGACCATCGTGTCCATCGAGAAGGGTAGCCTCGGCTGCCCATAGGGTAGGCGCCATGCCCTCTCGTTCCTCCGGCAGGTCGTCGCCCGCGCTCTCGTTCAAGAGACGACGCCGGCGGCGGGCGCTGCCGCTCGTCCTGTTGCTCCTCGTGGCGGCCTCGGGAGGCGGCGCCTACCTCGTGCTGCGGTCCCCGGACGACGAGCCGGCGGCGAAGGAGAAGCTGGTGCGGGCGTGCGACGTCGACGTCGAGATCCTCGAGCGGATGTGGAACGGCTACGTGCCGAACCGGTCGGGCGACGTGATCGCCGTCGAGCACGAGCCGAACCAGTACAGCACCCGGCACTCGTCGCCGTGGCCGTATCACCAGGACGTCCCCCTCGTGCTGTACGGACCGGGGTTCATCCGCTCCGGCCGCACCGTCGACCGCCCGGTCACGGTTGCCGACCTCGCGCCGACGTACGCGAAGCTCCTCGGCTTCGACGAGTTCCCCGACCGTGACGGCCGCGTGCTCCAGGAGGCGCTGAAGCCCGCGCGCAAGCGCAACGGCGTCCCGAAGCTGATCCTCACGCTCGTATGGGACGGCGGGGGCGACAACGTCCTCGAACGATGGCCCGACGACTGGCCGGAGCTGAAGGCGTTCGTCCCGAAGGGGACCGAGTACACGGACGCGACGGTGGGCTCGACGCCGTCGATAACGCCGTCGGTCCACGCGACGATCGGCACCGGGGTGTTCCCGCACACGCACGGGATCACCGACACGCGCATGCGCGTAAAGGGGAAGATGACCGACCCGTGGGAGGAGAGCTCGCCTGCGCGACTGCGCTCGAAGACGCTGGGCGACCTGTGGGATGCGGCGAACGGCAACGTGCCCCTGGTCGGGATGATGGCGCGCGACGCGTGGCACCTCGGGATGGTGGGGCACGGCGCGTACCTCCCCGAGGGCGACCACGACCACGCCGTCCTCGACGAGCTCGGAGGCATCGAGTTCCGCACGAACACCGACTACTACTCGCTGCCGGAGTACCTGCTCGGGCTGGAAGGGCTCGCGGAGGCGGTCGCCGAGGTCGACGGGCGCGACGGCGAGGTCGACGGGGAGTGGCTCGGCAACCCGATCCTCGCGACGGACGCGCAGGTGCGGTTCACGCCCGCGTGGTCGATCTTCCAGACGCAGAAGATGGTGGAGCTCCTGGAGAACGAGGGCTACGGGGCGGACGACGTCGCAGACCTGTTCTACGTCAACTACAAGCCGATCGACCTGGCCGGCCACTACTGGAACATGGTCGAACCCGAGGTCCAGGAGAACCTGCGCGAGACCGACGCGCAGCTACCGCTGATCGTCGAGGCGCTCGACCGTCTGGTGGGGCGGGACTCGTACGTGCTGGCGCTGACGGCGGACCACGGGATGACGCCGTACGCGCAGGTGTCGGGAGGCTGGGACATCGAGACGCGCGACATGTCCGCGGACATCGAGAAGAGGTTCGACAAGGTCACGCCGGGCAATCCGCTGATCCAGTCGAACCGCGGCTACCAGATCATGCTGGACCGGAAGGAGCTCGAGCGCAACGACGTGACCGCGGCGGACGTCGCGGAGTTCGTGCGCGACTACCGGATCCGGGACAACGTGACGGACACGAACGAGGTGGGGCCGCGCTTCGAGGAGCGGACGAACGAGCGGCTGTTCCTGACGGCGCTGACGCCGGAAGCCCTGGAGGAAGCCCTGGCCTGCGCGAGGAGGCGCGCGGGCTCGGCTCGGTGAGGAATCCGTGACGCATCGCGTAACGGGTTTCTCAACGAGGGCTCGGGCAGACGCTCCGTCTCGGGCGATATGGGCATTTCGAGCTATTCACTCACCTTTGTAACCGTGGTTTTCTTCTGAGTCACGGCGGGCGTGCCAGCGCCCGCACCTCGAGGCGTCTGGCGGGCCTCGGCAACATCAAAGAGGGGGCACATCCTGAAATCTCTAGTGGCATCGTTCGTGGTGACGGCCGTGGTCTCGTCGGTCGCAGCCGCTCACCTCACGTCATATCCGAACTCCGTCGACAGCAGCACCAGTCCCGCGCAGATTCGTTACTCGACGAACTCGAAGTACACCGGCGCAGTCAACAACGCAGTCGACCGCTGGAATGCGGAGAGCAAGGTCGAGATCCTTCCGGATGCCTGGAACACCGTGAAGGACCTGGAGATCGGCGACACGTACAGCTCGGACACGTTCCACGGCAGGTTCACGTGGAACCCGGGCGCCGACAACATCACGTTCAACACTCGAATCCTCGACGGCTCCGATTGGTCGTACGAGCACAAGGCGAAGACGGCGCTCCATGAGTTCGGCCACTCGCTCGACTTCGACCACAACGAGCTCGACTGGCCGACGTCGATCATGCGGCAGGGGAAACGCTTCCAGGAATATCTGGGCTCACACGACAAATCCGACGACGACAACAGGTGGAACTAGATGAGGAGCCTTGCGATCGTGAGCCACTCGCCCAAACGCGTCATCAAGCTCGCCGCAGGTGTCGTGGTGGGGACCACCCTCGCGCTCCTGCTCCAGACGGCGTTCTTCTCGAACCCGGTTCAGCACGTTCACGGCGTGGAGCCCGAGACCGCCATCAGCGCGGATTTCTGGTACGACGTTTCGGACCCGTCCCTGATCGCGGGAGATTCCTTCTACGTCGTCGTCGGCCGCGTGGTTCGGACGGTCAGGGTCGACGGTGACCGCACCGTCTTCGAGGTCGCCGTGACCAAGGAGCTGAAGGGCTCGACGCCCGACTCCGTCCTCGTCTCCCAGCTCGGGAAGGTCGAAGGCGAGCACTCATGGGAGCTCGAGGACTTCCCGCTGATGAAGGAGGGTCACCAGTACGTCATGAGCGTCGTGCCGCCTTCCGTGCACGAGCCGAGCGACGCCCTGATCCTCCTGAGCGCCAAAGGGATGGGCAACAAGGTCGAGGTGACCGGGCCGGACGATCCGCTGGTCTCGTGGTACGCCGACAAGGTGCGAAAGGCGCGGACGCCCTATCCGGCGGGCGCGTCGGGCCACCGCGAGCGTGCCGCGAGTGGGAGGCAGTGGCAGGAGACGCACCCGGGTTACGGAAGCCCAGGGTTGTCTCCGGCGGTCTAGCCCCCGAACCTTCGAAAGTTCCGGGCAAGCCGAAAGCCGGAGGGAGATCGACTCCCTCCGGCTTTCGTTCGGGTCCGCGTTCGGGAAGGATGTTCGCTGTGGATGCTCTTTCGAAGAAGAAGTCGCTGTTGGGTCCGGTCCTAGCCGGACTGGCCGCTTTCGTGGTCGTGGTGCTCCTGACGTTTCCGACCGGTTGCTCGTCCGACGACGCCCCCCCGGGGACCCCGGCCCCCGCCGACGCGTGCCCACGAGCGTCGACGCTCTCCGGCTTCGTCTGGCCCAACATGTACGCGGGGTTCGCGATCGCGCCGCTGGTCGCGCTCGTGGGGGGCGGCGTTGTGTACCGTCTCGCAGCCCGGAGTCGCTGAGCCCGCTCGGCTCGGTGAGGAATCCGTGACGCATCGCGTCACGGGTTCCTCAGCGAGGGCGCAGCCGGGCCCCCAGCACGCGCATCAGGAACAGCGGGTTGCCCAACACGTAACGGCGCCACATGCGGCGCGGCTCCTGGACCAGCCGGTAGACCCACTCGATCCCCAACCGGTTCATCCATACGGGCGCGCGCGGCACGACGCCGGCCGTGAAGTCGAAGAACGCCCCGACCCCGACCCCGAGCCGGGCCCCCGTGGCCTCGAGGTGACGGTTCAGCCACATCTCCTGCAGCGGGTTGCCCATCGCCACCATGAGCACGCCGGCCCCCGTCGCCGCGACGGCCTCGGCTACCCGGCCCGTCTCGGCGGGTGCGAAGTAACCGTCCCTGCTGCCGGCCACCTGCAACCCGGGGATGCGCACGCTCAGCCGGTGCGCCGCTTCCGCCGCCACGCCGGGCCTCGCCCCCAGGAAGAACACCGGCCAACCGCGCTCGGCAGCTTCTTCCAGGATCACCGGGTTGAAATCGCTCCCGTTGAGGTTCTCCGGGAAGGGCCGGCCGAAGACGCGGCCTGCGATCGCAAGCCCCGCGCCGTCGTTCAGCACGATGTCCGCCGAACGAAGGACCTCCCTGTACCCTGAGTCCCTGCTGGCCAGGTTGAGCGTGTGGGCGTTGGCGTACGCGACGAGGGCCGGGCGGTCCTGCTCGTAGAGACGGACCAGCTCCTGTCTCGCAGCGGCTGCCGTCAGGCGAGCCACGGGTACGCCGAGCACCTCGACCGTCTCCACGTGGGGCACCGTAATGCCAGCGCGAGCGGACCGGACGACTACGTCGGGAGTGACGAAGCGGCGATGAAGAAACCGACCGGCGGCCTCGGCCGGCGGCCATGGGACAAAGTCGTAGCGGCGGTCGTGGCGCTGCTGCTGGCCGCGGCGTGCACCGGCAGCGGCGCCGAGGAACGGGAGGACGCCGAGGCAACTCCCCGCCCCAGCCAGGCCCCCATCCGGGGCCGCGCCGCCATCGCGTCTCCCGAGCCCGTCACGCAGGCGCCCGACGGCTGGTTCGAGGCCGCGTGCAACCTGCCGCTGGAGCAGCTGAAGCGGGTGCGCCGCGGCTACGTGCCCGGCCGCTCTCCCGAGCTCCTCGTCGTCCCCCGGGAGCCCCACTACTTCGGCAGCTTCGCGTCGTACACGCACTCCGGGCCCTGGGACTACGTGCAGAAGATCCCGCTCGTGTTCTACGGACCGGGCTTCATCCAGGAGCAGGGTGAGATCACGCTCGACCGGGAGTCGACGATCGCGGACCTCGCGCCGACGCTCGCGGAGCTCCTCGATACGCCGTTCCCCGGGGGCCGTCCCGGCAACGCCGTCACGGAGGCGCTCCTGCCGGAGGAAGAGCGCAACGGCGTCCCGAAGCTGATCCTCACGGTCGTGTGGGACGGCGGGGGCTGGAACGTGCTCGAGGCGTGGCCCGACGCGTGGCCGTACCTCCGCAAGCTGATGGCCGAGGGCACCTCGATCGGCAACACCGAGGTCGGATCGTCGCCCTCGGTCACGCCGGCCGTGCACACGAACCTCGGGACCGGGACGTTCCCGAAGCAGCACGGCATCGTCGACATCCCCGTGCGCGAAGGGCTCGAGCTCTACGGTGCGTACGACGGCTTCACGCCGCGCTTCCTCGAGGTGCCGACGCTCGCGGACCTCTACGACAGGCGCACCGACAACGAGGCGGAGATCGGCATGTTCGCCTACAAGCCGTGGCACCTCGGGATGATCGGCCACGGCAGCTACGTCCCCGGCGGCGACAAGGACATCGCGTTCATCTCGGAGAAGTTCGCCGGCGAGCTCAAGACCAACCCCGCGTACTACTACCTGCCCCCTTATCTCGAAGACGTCGAAGGGTTCGAGGAGGACGTCCGCAAGGTCGACCTCGACGACGGGAAGATCGACGACCTCTGGATGGGACACGAGGTCCTGAACGACCCGAACAAGCTGCGCCACACCCCCGTCTGGGCCCTGTACCAGACGCGGCTCCTGAAGGCGGTGCTCGAGGGGGAGGACTTCGGCGGCGACGACGTCGCGGACCTCTTCTTCATCAACTACAAGCAGGTCGACGACGTAGGCCACGACTGGAACATGCTCAACCCGGAGATGCGGGAGATCCTGATCTACTCGGACAAGGAGCTCCGCAAGATCGTCCGCTTCCTGAACGACCACGTCGGCAGGAACGAGTGGGTGCTCGCGTTCACGGCCGACCACGGGCAGGGTCCGGATCCGGAGGCCGTCGGGGCGTGGCCGATCGGACAGGCGCTGATCGAGGAGGACATCGCGGCCGAGTTCGACGTCGACCCGTCCGAGCTCTTCCAGGACCGCCGGCCCGTCGGCTGGTGGATCCACCCCGAGGTCTCGGAGGAGACGGGCGTGAGCGCCGAGGACCTCGCGGACTTCCTCGTGGGCTACCGCCTGAAGGACAACAAGCGGCCGGACCCGATCCCCGACGAGTACCGCGGGATGGAGGACACGTTGCTGTTCGCGGCGGCGTTCCCGTCGGAGGAGCTGCCCCGCATCTGGCATTGCGCCAAGAGCCGCGCGTGAGCGAAGCCCGCCGCCGGCGCCGGGCGCGCGCGCTCCCGCTGCTCCTCGCCGTCGTCGTGCTCCTCGGCGGAGGGGGATACCTCCTCACGCGGTCGGAGGGCGGCGAGCGGAGTGAGCCGCCGCCGACGACCGAGCCGCTGAAGACCGGCGACGGCGAGCCGGACGTGGCGCTGCCGAAGAAGGCGTACCTGCGCGACGCGTGCAAGCTCCCGCCGAAGTGGGTCAAGCGGATCCACCGCGGCTGGGCCCCCGGGGGGATCCGCGACTACGACCTCGTGGTCGTCCCGAAGCCCCCCAACTACGCGGGGACGTTCGTGAACACGTCGCACTCCGCGCCGTACGACTTCCTGCAGAAGGTCCCGCTGATCTTCTACGGGAAGGGGTTCGTGGACCCGACCGGGCACGTCCGCCTCGAGCGCGAGCCGACGATCGCGGACCTGGCGCCGACGTATGCGGACCTGATGGGCTTCGACGGATGGCCGGAGCGGACGGCGACGTCCCTGGCGGACCTGTTGAGGGAGACCCACGAGACCCCGAAGCTGATCGTCACCGCGGTCATCGACGGCGGGGGGTGGAACGCTCTCGAGGAGTGGCCCGACGCGTGGCCGTTCATGGAGCAGATGATCTCCGACGGGCTGAACGTCGAGGAGACGATCGTCGGGTCGTCTCCGTCGATCACGCCGGCGACGCACACGAACCTGTCGACCGGGACGTTCCCCCGCTACCACGGCGTCACGGCGATCGCGGTGCGCGCCGACGACGGGTCGATCGTCGGGTCGTTCTCCGAGGTCCCCGGCAACCCCGGGCCCGCCGTGATGGACGCGCGCGTCACGATGACGAAGACGACGCTCGCCGACCTGTGGGACCGGGCGAACGACAACGCGCCACTGATCGGGATGCTCGCGGCGGGCAACCTCCAGCTCGGGATGATCGGGCACGGCTCCGCGCTCGAGGGCGGCGACAAGGACATCGCCGCGATCCTGTCGCGCGGCGTGTGGGCCACGAACCCGGAGTTCTACTCGCTGCCCGAGTACGTGAACACCGACGTGCCGGGACCCGAGACGTATCAGGAGGAGGTCGACCGCGCCGACGGGCAGGCCGACGGGAAGTGGAGGGGTCACGACGTGGAGCCGCTCGAGGGCTCCCCCGCGTTCGCACCGTGGGAGAACGACGCGATGTTCGAGATCATGGAGCGCGAGGGCTTCGGCGCCGACGACGTGACGGACCTCTTCTACGTGAACTACAAGGCCCCCGACAAGGCCGGCCACACCTGGAACATGATCGCCCCCGAGCAGGAGGACGTGATCGCGTCGGTGGACGACGCG
>DATADL010000294.1:0-6343 GCA_036258555.1 Actinomycetota bacterium
CGCCTGCCCTGCGCACCTGCGAGCATCAGCTTCGGCGTTGCCTTGCTCACGCGCATCGTGAAGTGGAAGTCGTTCATCGAGACCTTCCCCACACCGGGACCGGTGCCGAGCGGCCGGGTCGAGTTCGTCTCGCCCCACGACCAGCTCTCCACCTCGATCTCCCCGGGGTGCAGATCGTGGGTGCTCTCGCCTTCGATGCCGTCGATCTTCAGGAAGTAGTCGGCCGACGCGCCCTGGGCGCGGACCCCCTGGCCGGGCCCGGTGACCACCACTGCGAGCAGCAGCGCAAGCCCCGAGAGCACGGCGGCGGTGACGGCGACCGCCCGAACGTTGTGTGCCCGCGTCCTCATAGGCACTCCTTTCCGAGGCTGGCCAAGCCTGGGCGACGCCTCCATCGTAGGGACGTGACCGCCTGTAACCAAGGGGGTTCGCCGAAGCCGGATGCACGCATCAAAAGCAGCCGACCTGGGAAAATAGAAGGACGTCGCCCCCGGGTGACCTGGCGAGAGCTCTTGCGTACCTAGTCATATGGAGCCGCCGACAACCACCTGGACGGGCCATTGTTCGGTCGAAACCGGACAAATAGCCTTTCCTCAGGGCATCCGGGCAGCTGGGGTCTCGCGACCTACCTGGAGCGGCGACAGGGGGAAATTGGCATGAGCGTCTGGACCGAAGAGAGGCAAGACCTCGAGGGGCTGGAAGACCTCGACCTCGTCAAGCGCGTCCGGGACGGCGACGAGCGCTGCCTCGAGATGCTCCTGTCCCGCTACCGCAACTTCGCCCGTTCGAAGGCCCGCTCGTACTTCCTCGCGGGGTCAGACAAGGAGGACGTGGTCCAGGAGGGCATGATCGGGCTCTTCAAGGCGATCCGGGACTTCGACCTCTCCCAGGACACCCCCTTCCGGGCGTTCGCCGAGCTGTGCATCTCCCGGCAGATCCTCACGGCCATAAAGACCGCGAACCGTCAGAAGCACCAGCCGCTCAACTCCTCCGTCTCGCTGGACGCACCGGCGTACGGCGACGAGAAGGGCGAGTCGTCCGTCGGCGACAACCTCGTCGCCACGACGCTCTCGGACCCCGCCGAGCTCGTCATCTCGGCACAGGAGATCGAGGCGATCCGCGACTCGATGCGGGGCAGTCTCACGGAGCTCGAAGGCGACGTCCTGCGGCTCTACATGGACGGCAAGTCCTACGAGGAGATCGCCGGCGCTCTCGGCAACCACGTCAAGTCGATCGACAACGCCCTGCAGCGCATCAAGCGCAAGCTCCAGCGCCACCTGGACCAGCGCGACGCCGTCGCCTAGCGCGACCCTTCTTCCCCCTCGGCAGTAGCCTGGCGCGATGACCGACGACGCGCTCGTCTACGACCGGCGCCCCGCGCTGAACCGCCCCGTCATGGTCGCGGCGTTCCGCGGCTGGAACGACGCCGGCGACGCAGCCTCGTTCGCCGCACAGCACCTGCAGCGCGTCTGGGGCGCGGAGCCCATGGCGTCCATCGACCCGGAGACGTTCTTCGACTTCCAGGCGACGCGCCCCCAGGTCGAGCTGGTCGACGGGGTCACGCGCAGGATCACGTGGCCGGCCAACGAGTTCAGCGCCGCGCACCTCGGCGGCGCTGCGCACGACGTGATCGTGCTCGTCGGGACCGAGCCGAACCTCCGCTGGAAGTCGTTCACGGCCCTCGTCGTCGCGCTCGCGCGCGAGCACGACGTGGAGCTCGTCATCACGCTCGGCGCTCTGCTCGCGGACGTACCGCACTCGCGTCCCGTCCCGATCACGGGGACCGCGGCCGACCAGGAGCTGATAGATCGCCTCGGCCTGCAGCGGTCGCGCTACGAGGGCCCGACGGGGATCGTGGGCGTGCTGCACGACTCGCTCGCGCAGGAGGGCATCGCGTCGGCGAGCCTGTGGGCCGCGGTCCCGCACTACCTCGCCGTCACGCCGAACCCGAAGGCCGCGCTCGCGCTCGTCGACAAGGCGGTCGGGCTCGTGGGGTGGCCCGCCGAGGTCGACGACCTCGAGCGCGCCTCGGCCGCGTACGAGGAGAGAGTGTCGGAGATGGTGTCGTCGGACGAGGACGTCACCGCGTACGTCAAGCTGCTCGAGGAGAGGGCCGACGAACGCAGCCGCGACTCGCTGGAGGAGATGGAGCTCCCGACGGGCGACGCGCTGGCGGCCGAGCTCGAGACGTTCCTGCGCGACCGCGGCAACGACGAATAGCTACGGAATAGACGCTAGACGCCCGGCCAGTCCCTCTTCTTCTCTTCGATCACCGGCCAGTCGCCCGCCGCCGGCTCGTCGGCCTCCCCGCCGAGCACGTCCGCCAGGTCCTTCTTCCCGGAGATGTCACCCGCGGCCGACAGCAGGTCCTCGAGCTTCGCCCTCGGCTTGCCTTCCAGCCGAATCCGCAACGCCGCCAGGACGTCCGCGTGCTCCGCGGAAAGGCCCGGCCCCCGGTCGATCTCGCCGAGGACCTGAGCCGCGTCGGCGATCAGCTTGCGGTCGTCCTTCGCCTGCTTGCGAAGTCGCTCGAGCTCCGCGTTCTCCTCGCTCACGAGGCGAATGCTAGCCGCGCCGCCTCTTCCTTCTGCCGGCGCAGGGTCCCCCTCGCCCAGAGACCCGCCGAGCCCGCGATGACGAGGCCGATGACCAGCTCGGCCTGCACGGTCTCGAACGAGGTCTCGAGGAAGTAGCCGAGCAGGGCGCACGACGGCCACGTGAGGACCCATGCGGTCACCACCTGCTGGGCCACCCCCCACCGCACCGCAGACAGCCGCTCGGTCGCGCCCACGCCCATGATCGCGGAGCCGATCGCGTGGGTCGTCGAAACGGGGATCCCCACCTGCGCCGCCCCGAAGATGACGGCGGCCGCCCCGGTCTCGGCCGCGAAGCCGTGGACGGGCTCGAGCTTCGTCAGCCGGAGCCCGATCGTCTTCACCACGCGCCATCCACCGACCATCGTGCCGAGGCCCATCACGACCGCGGCGGAGATGATGACCCACAGCTCGATGTCGAACTCCTCGGGAGCGGCCGCACCGGTGCCGACCTGGTCGAGGGCGATGGCGAGGGCGATGATCCCCATCGTCTTCTGGGCGTCGTTGGCGCCGTGGCTGAACGCCATGAACGCAGCCGATCCGATCTGGGCCTTCCCGAAGAACCTGCGCACGGCCGTCGGCCGCGTCTTGGAGAATCCCCAGTAGATCCCGACCATCAACAGCAGCGCGACGAAGAAGCCGCCGACCGGCGACGTGACGAGGCCGATGAGGGCCTTGCGCGTCCCGTCCCACTCGAGGCCGGGCGTCCCACCTGCGGCGAAGCCCGCTCCGAGCAGCCCCGCGACGAGCGCATGCGACTCGCTCGACGGGAGACCGAAGTACTGCGCGCCGAGGGCCCACACGGTCGCGGCGAGCACCGCGGCGGCGATCGTGTTCAGCGTCACGAAGTCGGCGTCGACGATGCCCGACGCGATCGTCTTGGCGACCGCCGTGCCGGACAGCGCACCGAGGAGGTTCAGGAGACCCGCCATCGCGACGGCGGTCAACGGGCGCATCACGCGCGTCGACACGACCGTCGCTATCGAGTTGGGGGCGTCGGTCCAGCCGTTGGAGAACTCGAACAGGTACGCGAGCGTGAGGACCAGCCAGAGGGAGACCTGGTCGTCCACGTCAGCCTTGCTTCATGACGATGCTCTCGACCGTGTTCGCGACGTCCTCGAGGCGGTCGATCGCCTGCTCGATCTCCTCGATGATGTCCTTGAACTTGAGCACGTCCATGGCCTTGTAGTCACCCGAGAACAGCTCCGCGATCGTCCGCCTGTAGGCGCGGTCGCCGTCGTTCTCGAGCCGGTTGATCTCGACCCAGTACTCGTCGAGGCCCTTCATCTTCCGGAGCGCGGGCATCGCGGTCGCGGTCGTGGCCGCGGCCTTCTGGAGGATCTCCGCGAGCGCGAGCATCTGCGGGAGCGGGCTCTCGATCTTGTGGAGCTGCAGGTATTCCGCGGCGGCCTCGACGTGGTCGAGGACGTCGTCGAGGCTGGACGCGAGCCGGTGGATGTCCTCGCGGTCGAACGGCGTCACGAACGTCGTGTTCAGCCGGCGGATCATCTCGTGCGTGATCTCGTCGCCCTCGTGCTCGATGTCGACGACGCGCCCGGCCTTGATGTCGAGGTCCCTGTAGTCGCGCAGAAGGTCCAGCAGCCCTTCGGCTCCCTGCTGGACCTTCCCCGCCATCTCTTCGAAGAGGTCGAAGAACGACTCCTCGCGTGGGATCAGGCGCAGGCGCATATTCGGTCTCCCGTCACTGGCAATGTGCTCTGCGCGACGGCCGAGGCCGTCACGCGCGGGATCAGGCGTAGGCGCAATGGCTCTCCCCAGGTCGGTCTGTTTACGCCGGGGAGGATAGCGGGTGGAGCGGGACCCAGTCGCTCAGAGGTTGTCGACCACGAACGTCGAGTAGTAGGCCGAGAGGAAGGTGTTCTCGGTCCCCATCTCGAGGTTCTCGCGGCCCCCTGCGACGACCTCCATGAACGGGACCGTGTCCCACGGGTGGTGGTAGCCGGGGTAGTCGCTGGCCGTCCGCATGCCCGTCCACCGCATCGAGAACCAGCCCTTCTCCGCGAAGTTCGACTCGTCCGAGTTGCGGATGTTCGGACCGCAGGAGCACACGTGCGGGTCCGTGCCGAACGGCCACTTCTCGGTCGCCGCCGGGCCGCCGTCGCCCTCCGGGAACTTCAGGAAGTCGAAGTTCACGTAGTCGATGATCGGCAGCGCCTTCACCGCGTCCTCCGGCGAGGGGCCGTGGTAGATGCAGATGCAGTAGGGGGCCGGGTAGCCGATGCCCACCATGTCGAAGCCGAACGCGGCCGCGATCTGCTGGTCCTTCTTCTCGAGCATGTCGGCGTACGCCTGCGAGGCGACGAGGCCGCTCTCCTCGGCGTCGAACCAGAGGAGCGCTATCGACTTGTTCGTCTTGATCTTCGAGAACGCCTTGCCGAAGTAGCGCAGCATGTTGGTGCCGGACCCGTCGTCGTACGCGCCCTGGATGGTGACGCCGGCACTGGCGATCGTGTCGTAGTGGGCGATGAACGTGATCCACTCGTCGGGGTTCCTGGTCCCCTTCTTGACGGCCTCGACCACGCGGACGTTGGCGCCGCCGGCCTGAACGGGGAACTCGAGGATCCGGGTCTTGAAGCCGTAGCCGCGGGCCTCCTCGGCGAGGAACTCCGAGACCGCGATGTTGTTGGGGGTGGCACCGACCACGGGAAGGTTCTGCCGCAGCGGGTACTTCTCGACGAGCTCCTCGAGCCCCGCGATGATCTCGGCCCCCGTGATCTTCGGCTTGGGGACCTTCTTCAGGTCGATGAACTTCGGGGTGCGCGCCGACTTCTGGGCGAACGTCTGCGGCGCCGCGGCGAACGACAGCAGCAGGGCGCCGGCCAGCGCCGCGAGGGCGAGCTTCCTGACGTTACGGGTCATCACGTGGGTCCCCCAACTCGGATCGCGTGGTCTCTTCCGAGACGTTGTTTCGCCCCCGGAGGGCGTCGTTCCTGCGTGCCGGACCGGACGCGGGCCCCGTCGAACCTCGGCCGCAGCACGGACTTCACGGTCGAGGGAAAGCACCTCGAGCTCGACGGCAAGTTCACCAACTACAGCCGCGGCGCCTGCGACCCCGCCGCCGGGAGCTGCCCGCCCCCCGTGACCCCGGCCAGCAGCCGTTTCCTGGTGCGCGGCGAGTGCACCCGGCAGGCGACGCCGCGATGACGCTCACGCTGCGCCAGACGAAGACGTTCGTGCTGCCCAAGAAGTAGTCGAAACCCGGACAAACGGAAGCGGCCCGCCGGATCGGCCGGCCGCTTTCTTTTCCGGGGGGCCGGACGGAATCGCAGGAGACCACCGGACCCCGTCGAATCCACCCACCACCGAACAGCTAGTGCGGACGAAGCCCGCCCGTTCCGAAAGGGAGAACCGATGAGAAGGTTGACGATGAAAGTCCTCGCAACCGCAGCCGTCGCCGGCCTTGTCACCATGGTCGCCTCCGGCGCTGCGGGCGCAAGCCCGAACCCCAACAGCGGCGTTCAGCCCGCTCCCCTCACCGGTGAGGGCGAGGGCCTGAAGCTCATCAAGAACATCCCGACCGCGAGCGGGACCGACATGGAGTTCGCGACGATCAAGGGCCACGAGTACGGCTTCGTCGCGGCCCGCACCGACGCGAACCACCCGAACGGCGGTCTCTACGTGATCAACGTCGACAACCCCGCGAAGGCCAAGGTCGTCGGCTACCTGCCGTGCAACATGACCCAGATGGACATCCAGATCAGCCACGACAAGAAGACCGTCATGATGGC
>DATADL010000295.1:0-15564 GCA_036258555.1 Actinomycetota bacterium
TTTCGGCCCCGGCCGGCCCGCAGACGGCGGCGACCGGTGCCTAGCTCGGGCTGGGTGTCCCGTCCTTCGCCCCGAGCGGACTTCGGACGGTGAGCCTGCTAGGCGACGCCGGATCCCGGGGGCGCAGGCGATCCCCGGGCCGACGGCCATTGCTAAGGAATGGCGACCGTGCTGTTAGGCAGCGGCATTTATTGTTGTTCCGAGAGGATTTAACGAGGTCACACCCGGAGTCCTCGGCTCGCTTCCCCTGCCTCGGTCTGATCAGAGTCGATACCAGTTCAGCCCCGAGGTTGGGTTCTTTTCAATGTCCGTGAGGAGTCTATCGGTGGGCCCGGACGCCTCACTGAGGAAGAACGTACGCAGGGCGTCACGGATTCCTCGACGAGGCAGGGGCTATCGGCGGCCCGGATCGCTCCTTCCGGTCCTCACGACACGCCGAATGCTCGCTACTCACAGAGTTCCAGACCCGTATCGATGATGGGGCCGATGTCGATCTTCAAACCTTTGATCTCGGGATCGGCCGCCCAGATCCGATCGATCTGTGGGCCGCGATAGCGCCCGAGTGCGAGCCCGTTCACGGCGTATGTCGTCCCTTCCGCTTCGAAATACACCTCGCCCGCGCCCTCGCAGCTCACGATGCCCTCATCGACCGTCAGCGGCCAATCCTTGCCGTAATCGGCGCGCGTCATGAGCGCCTCGTTTGGGGCGAGTTCGCGAACAGCTTCCTCGATCTTCTCCTCCGCGGCCTCACCAGCCGGGGGCTCCTCTGCCGGCCGGGTCGTCTCCGCGTCCGCGCACCCGGTTTGGAGGGTCACGGCGAGAAGCAGGCCAACGGTCCGCACGTGCGATTTTGACCGCATCACGGCAAAGCGACCTCGGCCTTCTCCTCACGGGCTTCCTCTACCGCTGGCTCCAGCTCCTTTGGAACCTCGATCAGGTCCTCGGCCTCGGCCACCTCTTCTTTCTTGTGAAGCTTCGGAGGCACCGCTTTCCACGGCCGCAGGTTCTGGAGGACCTTCTCGTAGAAGTCCTCGACGGTGGTGGCGACGCTTTCTATGAAAGAACCCTTCCCGGCATCTCGCTTCAATCCCATGTTTCGAGAGAGTTTGAGGACGAACCCGCGTACCTCCTTGGTCGGCTCCGGATACAGGACCTCCGGGTTCTCTCGCGCCGCGCCCAACAGGGCAGCGTAGGTCGACGAGCTGCGGGGAACCCTCGTCCCGATCGCGAGGTCGCCAGGTGCATCCCGCAGCTGTCGCAGCAACCAGGACACGCGTCCCTTCGTGCGGCCCTCACGCGGGGCGGCAAGTTCCGTGCTGACCGTGATCTGTCGCGACCTCAGATCTGCTACGACGTTGAGCGGACCCGCGGCGTCGGGAACCTGCAGCTGCGCGTAAAGCTGCCCCGACGTGGCGAGACTTTCGATCAAGGCCGTCCGACGAAGGAGTGGATCCTCCTCGCGCTTGGCCACTACGGGACGCACGTCCTTCCCGAGGTCACGAGTCAGCTTCAACTCGACGTACCGAACGAGCTCGTCCCAGCGCGCCGCTACAGCGGCGACGTGCTCGTCGGTCTTCCGGAGGGTCTGGTCACGCGCCCCCTCCTTGACCGCGGTCCAGCTCGGGCCCATCGAAGAGAACGGAAGCGCTCCCGACCTCTCGTCCTCGAGGAACCGAACGAGCTCGTCGAGGATATAGGCCTGATCGCGATCGCCGATGCGCTTGAGCTTTCCCTGCAACACGGCCTCGGTGAGGACCTCGAACCACGACCAGTGATGCAGATCTACCTTTCGCTTCTTCCGCCTGTCGAACTCGATGGGGTAATCGGACGACGATGTGACGTAATGGTTCGAGATCGACAGCACCGCGTCGAAGCCCTTCTCCCGCGCGAGATCGAGATACGCTTCGATCTGGTCCGGTTCCAGTGCAGACGCCCCCACCTTCGTTTCGACGACCGCGGTCCACGACCGGGCTCCCCGTGAGACGACGATGATGCCGTCGGGCCTGATCGCGCGCCCATCGGAGAGCCTCACCGGCGTCTCGATGAACGTCTGGATTCGGCCGGCGGGCGCACCAAGCGGCTTCAGCAAGGCTCTCCCGAACTCGTCGACCGCCTGCATGACGGCGAGCAGGACGGACGCGGCACGCCGTTCCTGAGCCTCTACACCCGATCCGGGGAGAGTCGGGATCAGGCGCGCCTGTGGCCACTTCTCGTCGATCATCACGACTCACATCCGACGCCGTCGCCGTCTGCGTCCAGGTCGTAGGGGTCGTACCCCGTCACCGTGACGTAGCCCGTGTAGGCCGGGCCGTCGCCACTCCCACCCTCGCAGTCGTAGTCGGACGCCGGCGCGAGGCACGGGTCGTATCCCTCGGTGCAGCTCTCGGGCTCGGGTGCCGGCGCGGCGAGCGCGGCTTGACGCTCCCGGCGCTGCTCGGCTCGACGCTCCCGGCGGAGCGCTGCGAGCCTCGCCTGACGCCGCCGCTCGATCGCTGCGAGACGCCGCCGCTCCTGCAGTCGGTCCCGGCGCGCCTCGACACGTCGCTCGAACCCGGCCGAACGACCGTTGTTCGCACCAAAACCACCGAACCCAGAGTCACGCCCGCCACCCCCGGTATCGATCTCACATGCGTTCGCCAGGATCACGAGCGCCGCCGCCACGCCGATCAGTTTCTTCATCCCCACCTCCGTCGTCAGGTGGAGCGATGAAACCCCAAGAATGACGACAAGTCAGTACGTACTTGGCGAAACGGGGCAAGCGGCCTGGGGCGGGGCTAGCTGGCTAGCGGCGGCGGCCCAGCTCTCGCTGCATCTGGCGCGCCGCGTCTCGTTTCGCCTCGGACTGGCGCTTGTCGTACGTCTTCTTCCCTCGGGCGACCGCTATCTCGGCCTTCGCTATCCCGTGCTTGAAGTACAGCCTCAGCGGCACCAGCGTTCTCCCGCCCTGCGACACCTCGACATCGAGACGCTCGATCTCCGAGCGGTGCAGCAACAGCTTGCGCGGGCGCATCGGGTCGTGGTTCTGCCTGTTCCCGTGGGAGTACGGGTTGATGTGACACTGCAGCAGCCAGGCCTCGCCGTCGCGCACCGCCGCGTACGCGTCCGCCAGCGACACCTTGCCCTCGCGGCACGACTTCACCTCCGTCCCCACGAGCTGCAGCCCCGCCTCGACGGTGTCCTCGATCAGGTACTCGTGACGCGCCTTGCGGTTCTGGGCGATCAGCTTCGTCCCGACGGGGTCCGAAGAAGGCGCCACCCTAGCCCTGCGCGCCGTCGGTCGAGATGATGATCCCCTTCAGGATCTCGACCGCGCGGTCCCTCTGCTCGACCACGTCGGCGACCTCGACGTCCGGCGCGATCCCGCTGCCGTTGATGTCGCGGCCCTCGGGAGTCAGGTACGCGGCCGTCGTGAGCTTCAGCGCCGAGGCGTCGCGCAGGCGCACCACCTCCTGGACCGAGCCCTTCCCGTACGTCGTCGTGCCGATCAGGGTCGCGCGCTCCTGGTCCTGCAAGGCCCCCGCGACGATCTCGGACGCGCTCGCGGTCCCCTCGTTGACGAGGACGACGAGCGGCACGTCCTCGAACGCGTCGCCCTCGGCCTCGTACGTCGTCTCCTCCGGGTGGTCTCCGTCCCGGCTCTCGCGGTAGATGACGACGTCGCCGTCCTCTATGAACACGCTCGCTACGTCGACGGCTTCGCTGAACAGGCCTCCCCCGTTGTCCCGGAGGTCCAGCACGATCCCCTCGGCCCCCGCGTCGAGCATCTCCGCCACCTCGTCGCGCACCTGTTCGCCGGCGCCGCGGGCGAACCCGAACAGCTGGATGTAGCCGACGTCGTCGGACCGGAGCGTCGCCCGGAGGTTGGGGAGGTCGATCTCCTCGCGCGTGATCGTGAAGTCCAGCCGCTCGCCGCCTCGGTCGATCCCCAACGACACCTCGGTCCCCTCAGGCCCCTTGATCCGCGCGACCGCCTCGTCGGAGGTGAGGCTGCCGACCGCATGCCCGTCGATGGTCAGGAGGACGTCGCCTTCGTGGAGCCCGGCGTCGAGCGCCGGCGTCGACGGGAGGACCGAGACGATCGTGAGCCCGCCCTCCTTCTCCTTCAACCACACCCCGATCCCGGAGAACTTCCCGGACGTGAGCTGCTGGAACGAGCGGAAGGCGTTCGGCGAGTAGAACAGCGCGTAGGGGTCGTCCTTCTCGAGCACCTCGACCATGCCCTTGATAGCGCCGCGGACGAGCTCGTCGTCTCCCGGCGCGTCCACGGCGGACGACAGGATCTCGCGATAGGCCTCCTCGACCAGGTCGAAGTCGCCGGACGCCCCGCCGCCGCCGAAGGCCGACGCGCGGCCGCCGTCGATCTCGACGGCATCCCGCTCCCCCACGGCCAGCCCCAGCGAGAAGGCGATCAGGCAGACCGCGAGCGCGCCGAGGACGGCAAGCGACACCTTCACCCACTGTTGCATGCGGCCTAGGGTATTGCCCTACTGCAGGTACGGCATCGGGTCGACCGGCGACCCGTTGATCCGCACCTCGAAGTGGAGATGCGGACCGGTGCAGTACCCCGTGCAGCCGACGGCGCCGATGGTCGTGCCGCGCGCGACGCTCTGCCCGGTCCCCACGTAGAACCCGGAGAGGTGGTTGTAGGTCGTCGACAGTCCGCCGCCGTGGTCGATCGCGATCACGTTGCCGTAGCCGCTCATCGTCCCCGCGTACACGACCGTGCCGTCATCGGCCGCCACGACCGGCGCCCCGTACCCGGCACCGATGTCGATCCCGGTGTGCAGGCGCTGGTCGCCGAAGATCGGGTGGGTCCTGTAGCCGTAGGGCGACGTGATCGGTCCGGCCGCGGGCATGAGCAGCTGCCCCCCGCCGACGGGGGCCGGGCCCGCAG
The DNA here is from genome assembly GCA_036258555.1 of Actinomycetota bacterium. Lineage (GTDB taxonomy): Bacteria > Actinomycetota > CADDZG01 > CADDZG01 > WHSQ01 > JALZEG01. The sequence continues at coordinate 4,895 of DATADL010000295.1, forward strand.
TCGTCGGTGCGGCCTGGATTATCGCGACCAGCTCGGCCTCGTCGGCCTCGAGCTGAGCCTCGACCTGGGCCAGACGTCTGGCGTCGGAGCGGAGGCCCGCCAGCAGCGTCCGCTTCTCGTCGAGGACCGCCTCCTTCTCGGCGAGCACCGCGGCGTGCTCGTCGCGCCGACGGTCGAGCGCCCGCCGGTCGGTCTCGAGCGCCGCCTTCGCGGCCGCGATCTCGAGCTTCTTCTCCTCGGCCAGCTCCTCGCGCGCCTCGGTCTTCTCCTGCAGCACCTCGATACGGGCGATCAGCTGCGACTCGGTGTCCATCGCGGAGCTCTGGTACTCGATCCGGTCGACGAGCTCGCCGAAGTCCGAGGACGACAGCAGCGTGTCGAGGTAGCCGCTCGGCCCGGCCTTGTACGCCTCGACCACCCGGTCCGTCAGCAGGCCGTGCTTGCGGTCCAGCCTCCGCTCGATGACTTCGAGGCGGGCCTCCAGGAAGGCGAGCTCCTTCTGCGCCTCGGAGAGCTTCTCTTCGGTCTTGGCGATCTCGGCGTCGAGATCGGCCACCTCCGCCGACAGCTCGTCGACCCTGTCCTCGACCCGCTCGCGCTCGCGGTCGAGCTCGGCGAGGCGATCGGTGACGGTGGCCGCCTGGGCCAGCTTGTCGGCCCGCTCGGCCTCCACCTGCTCCTGGCGCTGGCGGATCTTCTCGAGCTCGCTGCCGGGGTCGGCAGCCGCCGGGAGGGCGATCGCCAGGACCAGCAGGGCAGCCGCGACGCCCCGCCCCGCCCCGGGCAGAACACGCCGTGGACGACCGTTCGGCACCTTCCGCATTCGGCTCATCCTAAGCAACAGCTTCCTCATTAACAACATCAGAAACGGACAAACGGGATGCTCCCGTCGAGGCCCCCCAGATGAGGTCGGCGGGTCCGGAAGTCGTCTTTAGACCTCGAGGAAGCGCCTGAGGGCGAGCGAGGACCCGATGATGCCGACCCCGGCCCCCACGCCCACCAGTACGAGCAGGACGGACGCGATCTCGCCACCCGAGAACGCGAACACGCTGCGGAGGAACGGCAGGAAGTCCCGGAGCGGCGGGAAGAGGAAGGCGTTGGCCGCCAGGACGACCGCGCCCGAGACCGCCGCCCCCACGAGGGCCGCGAACACGCCCTCGAGCATGAACGGGATCCGGATGAACCAGTTCGTGGCGCCTACGAGCTTCATGATCCCGATCTCCTCACGGCGCGCGTAGATGGCGACGCGGATCGTGTTCGCGATCAGGCCGGCCGAGGCGACGAGCAGGATCAGGGACATCGCGAGCGTGATCGTCCGCAGCAGCGCGTTGATCTGGAGCAGCCGGCGGATGACGTCGCCGCCGAAGCGCACCTCGTCGATCCCGGGTGCGCCGTCGATGCGGGCCGAGACCTCCTCGGTGTACTTCGCGTCGGTCAGCTTCACGCGCACCGACGCCGGCAGGTCGGCCGGGGTGATCGACTGGTAGAGGTGTGGTTGGTCCGGGTAGAGCTGCTTGAACTCCTCGTACGCCTCGTCCTGCGACACGTAGTCGATGTCGTCCACCTCGGGCATGCTCGCGAGGTCCGCCTGGATCGACTGCAGCTCGCCGTCGGAGATGTCGTCGCGCAGGAACGCCGAGATCTCGACCTTCGACTCCCACCCGAGCGTCGCCTTGTTGACGATCATGCCGAGGATCTGCACTCCGCCCAACAGGAGCAAGGAGATCGCGACCGTCGAGATCGCCGCGATCGTCATCAGCAGGTTGCGGCGCAGGTTCGTGATCGTCTCGCCGAGGAAGTAGCCGACGCGCACGGTCTAGGTCCCCACTCCGTAGATGCCACGGCTCTGGTCGCGCACGACGTCGCCGTTCTCGAGCTCGATCACCCGCCGGCGCATCGAGTCGACGATCGCGTGGTCGTGCGTCGCCATCACGATCGTCGTGCCGGTCCGGTTGATCCGGTCGAGCAGACGCATGATCCCGACCGAGGTCGCGGGGTCGAGGTTCCCGGTCGGCTCGTCCGCGATGAGGATCAGCGGGCGGTTCACGAACGCCCGCGCGATCGACACGCGCTGCTGCTCGCCGCCGGAGAGCTCGTCCGGGAAGCGATCGAGCTTCTCGCCGAGACCGACCAGCTCGAGGATCTGCGGCACCTGCCGCTGAACGACCGCGCGCGGGCGCCCGATCACTTCGAGACCGAACGCGACGTTCTCGAAGACGGTCTTGTTCGGGAGCAGCTTGAAGTCCTGGAAGACGCAGCCCACGTTGCGGCGCAGGTAGGGGACGCGCCAGCGCGGCAGGCTCGCGAGGTTCTTGCCGGCGACGTAGACCTCGCCCGCGGTGGGCTCCTCTTCCTTCGTGAGCAGCTTGAGGAACGTCGACTTGCCCGAGCCGGACGGGCCGACGATGAAGACGAACTCGCCCTTCTCGATGTCGATCGAGAGGCCGTTCAGGGCGCGTATCCCGCCCTTGTACTCCTTTTGCACGTCTACGGTCCTGATCATGGTCTAGAGAGTAGCCACCTCAGTTCGCTAGAGCCGTAGGGCGGTCGAAGAACCTGTAGGGGTGCTCTTCGCCGTGGAGATCCTCGTACTCGTCCCAGGCAGCTTGGTAGTAGCGCTCCGCTCGGCGCTCGATCTCGTCACACACCTTAGCGGACACCCCGGCGACCCGCAGGCGTTTCGTGAGCGAGCGGGCCGAGAACGACGCGACCTCGTACGGGTTGATCAGCAGGTTCGGCGGCGTGAGCGCCGGCGAGACGGCGAACCTGCGGTCGGGCGACGCGACCGTGCGGCAGGCGCTCTCGAGCAGCCGCAGGACGGTGTCCTCGACCCTCGTCAGCAGCGCGCGGTCCCGGATCCCGGCCTCCATGATCGCGCGCACGCCGAAGTTCACGTGGCGCGACTCGTCGCGGGCGACCGCGGTGAAGCCCGTGTAGAACCCGGGGAGTATCCCCATCTCGCGCGCGAAGCCGAGGAGGAACTTCTGACCCGTGAGCGCCAGCATCCCTTCGATGATGAGGTGGTACACGGTGACGGCTTCGATCCACGCGCCGTAGTCGCGGGGCGCGAGCCGGACCGCATCCGTCACCTGCACGAGGTCCTCGTCGAAGAGCGTGCGGAACCCGCCGACGGTCCGTCCGCGCAGCTGCGCGAGGGCCTCCGAGAGACCGCCCGGCAACCCCACGACGTGCTCGAAGAAGCGCGAGAAGAACACGGAGTGGCGCGCCTCGTCGACGAGCTGCGTCGACAGGAAGATGCGGGAGGGCTCGTCGGGTGCCGCGTGCACGAGCGGCGCCAGCGTATCGGTGACGGCCTGCTCGCCGACGAAGAACAGCGTGAAGGAGCGCTGCAGCTCGGTTCGGAAGCCCTCGAACGCGCCGGTCATCGAGTCCCAGTGCACCTTGTCCTCGGAGAAGTCGATCGCGCGCGCGGACCACTGCTGGCTCTCCCACCGGTAGTAGAGGTCCATGGGAGTTGGACGCGACTGCAGCAGGTAGTCCATGTGTACGTAGACGTCGTCGATGTGGACGTCGCCCAGCTCGGGCAGCGTCGCGCGCTCGACGCGTTCGGAGACCGCGCGGAAGTCGTCGTTCATCACGATAGATGATGGCACCTCGGCGGCGAAGATGCGCTTATTCGCCGGCCGCGACCGTGGCCTTCCGCTTGAGCTCCGCCTGGACGAACGCGTCGAGGTCGCCGTCGAGGACCCCCTGGACGTTTCCGGTCTCGACCTCGGTGCGGTGGTCTTTCACCATTTGGTACGGCTGCAGCACGTACGACCTGATTTGGGAGCCGAACCCGATCTCGCGCCGCTCGCCTCGCAGCGCGTCCATCTCGGCCTCTCGCTCCTCGTGCGCCTTCGCGAGCAGGCGAGACTTCAGCACGCGCATCGCGACGGCCCGGTTCTGCATCTGAGACCGCTCGTTCTGACACGAGACGACGATCCCGGTGGGGAGGTGCGTGATCCTGACCGCCGAGTCGGTGACGTTGACGTGCTGGCCCCCGGCACCCGAGGACCGGTATGTGTCGACCCGGAGCTCGTCCGGCGAGATCTCGATCTCGATGTCGTCTTCGACCTCGGGGGTGACGTCGACCGAAGCGAACGACGTGTGACGCCGCTTCGCCGCGTCGAACGGCGAGATGCGGACGAGGCGGTGCACCCCGCGCTCCGCGGACAGAAGCCCGTAGGCGAACCGTCCCGTCACCGTGACCGTCGCGCTCTTGAGGCCGGCCTCCTCGCCCGGCGTCGCCTCGAGGACCTCCGCCTTGAACCCGCGGCGCTCGGCCCAGCGCAGGTACATGCGCAGCAGCATCTCCGCCCAGTCCTGCGAGTCGGTGCCCCCCTCCCCCGCGTTCACGGACAGGATTGCGGGGTTGGCGTCGAACTCGCCGCCGAGCAACGAGACGACCTCGAGCGATTCGATCTCGGTCTCGAGGGCGGTGAGCTCCGCGTCGACCTCCCGCGCGGAGTCGGCGTCGCCCTCGGACTCGGCGAGCTCCCACAGCAGCGCCGCGTCCTCGAGCCGCTGCGCGATCCCGTCGTACCCCCCGACGTCGTCGCCGAGACGCGAGAGCTCGGCCATGACCTTCTGTGCTGCGGGGGGGTCGTCCCAGAGATCGGGGGCCGCGGACGCGGCGCGGACCTCGTCTAGGCGGGCGCGCTTGCGATCGACGTCAAAGGTACTCCTTGACGTGCGAGAGCTTCCCTTGCAGAGCTTCGATGCGGTCGCCGACCTCGGGCATGCCTTAGAGCGTACGCAATAAAAGAAGGAGGCCGGTCTCCCGGCCTCCTTCTCTCTCCCTTGCGAGGTGCAGCTCGTTGCCTACTTGCGCTTCCTGCCGTTCAGCATGATCCCGGCCCCCGAGAGGGACAGCCCGCCACCGAGGAGGATCAGCAGGTTCGCCCCGGTGAAGGGAAGCAGGTTCCCCAGCGGCGAGGTCGGCTGCCGGGTCGCCACGTCCGGGTCGTCGCCGTCCGGCCGCGTGATGCGGTCGCCCAGGACGATCGGGGCGTCAGGCGTACCGGGCTGACCCGGCCTGTCGATCACGTCGGGCTTGACGACGTCGGGGTCGTCCTTGCACGGCTGCGTACCGGGCATGTTCGGGTTCTTGTCGCACGGCTCCTCCGGCTCCTCACCCTCGTCGCACGGCTGCTTGCCGGGCATCGTCGGGTCGGCGTCGCACGGGCCGTGGGGCTCGCAGCTCTTACCGGGGCACGGGTTGCAGCTGTTGCCCGGGCAGGGGTTCTCGTTCTCGTTGCACTTCTTGCTGTTCCCGGGGCAGTCCGGCTTGCAGCTGTTGCCGGGGCACGGGTTGCAGCTGTTGCCGGGGCACGGGTTGCACTTCTTGCCCTTGCAGTCCGGCGGGGGCGGAGTCCCGGGCGTGCAGCTGGTGTGCGCCGGGTTGCCCTTGCCGATGCCCTTGTTGCCGTCGCACTCGTAGCCGTTGTTCGGGTCGCTGCCGTTCGGCATCTGGCCCGGAGGGTTCTTGTTGTCGGCGTTGCCGACGCAGCCGGCACACGGCTTGCCGCCGCCACCGCCGTTGCCGTTGCCGTTCTGCGAGGGCGAGCCGTCACAGGTCGAGGCGTACGGACCCGAGCCCTGACCGGCCTGGTCGCAGCCCTTGCCCTCCTGGCCCGGAGCGCCCTCCCAGCCGTTGCCCTTGTCCTCGGAGGCCGAGCCGCCCGCGGACGAGGAGTCGCCCGAGTTGCCGTTGCCGCCGGAGTTGCCGTTGCTCGCCTCGGGAGCCGACTCGTCGCTCTTGCCGTTGCCGTTCCCGTTGTCGGCGCCGTTCCCGTTGCCGCCGGCGTTGCCGTTGCCGCCGGAGTTGCCGGGGGCCTCGGCCGACTGCCCGGGGGCCTCGGCGCTCTTCCCGTTGCCGTTCCCGTTGTCGCCGGAGTTGCCCTTGTCCTCGGCAGCGGCCGTCGCGACTGCGGGAAGGGCCTCGTCCTTCTTCTCGGAGCCGTTGCCGTTCCCGGCGTCGGCGAAGACCGGCCCCGCGACGATCATCAGGACACCCACGATCATCGCGGCGAGCCCCGACATCCTCTGGTTCCTGCGCACTAGCTTCGACACCTGCGACTCCTTTGTTCCGACCACCGACCGGCGGGAGCACCGACCGCTAAAGGAATTCCATCCGGCTGCCGATGTAGCTTCCAGATGTTGGTAGTAGTCTTCCAGAACCTGGGTATCCTGGCAACATCTTCCTGGGCTATTTCGAGCCCACTTCCTCCTGGTCCGGACGGACTAGTCCGCGTCCGAGAGCGGCGCGCTCAGCGAGCCGGCAGCCTTGGTAGCCGGGGGTCGAGGCCGGGCTAGCTGCACCGGATGCCCCGGGGCGGGAGGAGCGTTCCTCGCGCGAAACGGGGGCCGGTCACCCGGCCCCCTCTTCGCTTCGCCCGGCGTCCCGACGAGGCGGTCCGCTCGGGGTCGATCCGCTCCGCTACGCGCGCTTGCGCAGAGTGAGGGCGCCGGCCCCGGCCAGCAGGAGCCCCACGGCGATCGCCGCGTAGCTCAGCAGCTCGGAGCCGGTGAACGGGAGCGTCTGGCCGAGGACCGTGGCGGCACGCTGGGCGTCTTCCACGTCTGGCCGTCCTGCGGCCAGTCGCTCACCGAGAACCTCCGGGGCGTCGGCTGTGTCCGGCGCCTCGACGTCGGCAACCGCCGGCCGCGAGATCACGCCGCCGAGGATCTCCTCCTCGTCGCAGACCTCCTCGCCGTCGGACGCCATGGCGGCGTCCTCGACGCAGGGAGTCGAGGGGGAGACGCCCGTCTCGTCCTTGCACGGCTGCGTGCCGGGCATGCTGGCGTCGGCGTCGCAGGGGCCCGCGGGCTTGACCTCGGGCTTGGCCGGCTTGGGCTTGCGGCCGCACCAGCCCTCGTTGTCGTCTTCGAAGTCGTCGTCGTTGCCGCAGCCGTTGTTGCCGTCCTGATCGGCCTTGTCGACGCCGCCCGAGCCGTTGGGCTTGTCGGGGCCGCCGTTGCTGCGGTCGGGGCCTCTGCCGTCGTCGTCGGGGTCGGACTCGGAGTTGCCCTGGTTGCCCGAGCCGCCGTTCTCGACGGACTTGTCCTTGCCGGACGGGTGGGCGTTGTCGCCGTCGTCGGGGACGTTGTTCGGGGTGTCGCCGTCGTTGGTGTCGTCGTCTTCGGTGTGAGAGGTGCTCGAGTCGGAGTCGGCGTCGCCGTCGTTGTCCTTGGCGGCGTCGCCCTTGCCGTTGCCCTCCTGGGAGGCCGCGGCCCCGTTCCCTCCGCCCTGCAGGTGCTCGTCCTTGTGATGAGCCAGCGCAGGAACGGTCGCCAGCAACAACGCGAACAACGCCCCCACGACCGCCATCAGAACCGCCGCCGAAAGCCGCCTGCCCATCGTGTCCTCCTCTGGTCTGCCCCGACCTTGCCCTGGCTGCTCCGCTATGTGTTCGGATGACTACATAGCGTTACAGGTCCCACGATTCCCTCGTTTTCGCGCCCTAAACCTGGAAAACGGGATTTTCTCTACGCTCTGTCGTCGGCCGGCGACGGACCGCACTTAAGCAACATTACGTAGATCCCGCCGCGGAGTACCGGTTTCTTCGAAGCCCCTACCGGAGCAAGTCAAGGCTCGCTACGTTCACCCGGATGAGCACGTATCAGCACACCTTCACGGGGACCGGCTGACTTCCAGGCTGCTCGTAGCCGGCAGCGCGGGGGCCCCGACAGGCTACGCGCGGGTCCTCCGCGAGGTGCTGCCCCGCCTCGCGCCCTCGATGGACGTGACGCTGTTCGCGCTGAACACGCGCGACGCGGCCGCGGCGTCGTCGGTGCCCGGCGCCCGTGTCGTCGTGAACTCGGTGCTCGGCGACCCCTTCGGTCGCGAGCAGATGCCGGCGCTGCTGGACGAAGTGCGGCCGGACGTAGTGCTTCTCCACCACGACCTGTACCTGTACTCGGTGATGGCTGAAGCTCTGGACGACTACCGCGCTCGGCGGGCGGACGTGCGCGTCGTCGTCTATTGCCCCGTCGAGTGGGAGAGCACCAAGCCGGGCAACGTGCGGACCATGGTGGGGGCGGACGTCGTCGTGACCTACACGGAGTTCGGCGCGCGTACGGTCGCCCCGGCCTTTGACGGACGGCCCGATGCCCCAGCCGTCACGACCATCGGCCACGGCGTCGACACGGGCACGTTCTTCCCGCTCCCGGGAGCGCGCCGCGAGCTGTGGCCGGACAGGCCGGAGCTCGAGGACGCGTTCGTCGTGCTGAACGCGAACCGCAACGTGCCGCGGAAGAAGATCGAGATCACCATGGCGGCGTTCGCAGAGTTCGCCGCCGGGAAGACGGACGCCTACCTCCTCCTACACATGGGGATGCGGGACAACGGCGTGGACGTCCCCTCGCTCGCCCGGGAGCTCGGGATCGGCGACAAGCTGTTGACAACGACTACGGATGACGCACCGCCGCGGGTCCCGGACGAGACGCTGAACGTCGTCTACAACGCCGCCCGCGTCGGGCTGAACACGGCGACCGGCGAGGGCTGGGGCCTCGTCGCGTTCGAGCACGGCGCAACCGGGGCGGCGCAGGTCATGCCCGACCACAGCGCGTGCGCGGAGCTGTGGCGGGACAAGGCGCTCCTGGTCCCGGTCGAAGAGGGCCGGGAGGAGGACGGGATCGTCTCCCGCGACGGCGTCGTCGCCGCGCTCGAGACGCTCTACCGCGATCCGGACCTCCGGGACGCTCTGGGCAAAGCCGCTTGCAGATACGCGCTCGAGCCCCGTTTCGACTGGGACGCCATCGCCGAGTCCTGGAGGACGCTCCTGACGGGCGTGTTACCGAATCCGTCAAAACCCCTATCCGAGCAAGGCAAACACCTCTAGCCTCGACTCAGGAGGGGTGGAGCGTCCGCCCCGGGGACGAAGGAGTGCCGCGTGCCGGTAGAGAAGGTCGAGATCTCGGTCACGACTCAGTCGCAGGTCATGAAGTATGGCGCGCTCCCGCAGCCCGTCTTGCCCAAGATCACGATGAACGGGACGCCGGTCCCGGCGCCGGCGAAGGCACCCTCGAACGTGGTGGGATGGCAGCTTCTCCTGATCGACTCACGCAAGGACATCAAGAACCCGGCGAACTTCCTGCTGAACGAGTATCTGTCGCTGCGCTCGAAAGACAACCTCTGGAGCAGCACGTACCACGCGATGTACGACGACGTCTTCGGAGGCATGTTCAGGGACATCTACGTGTCGGGGAACGTCAACTCGCAGATCGCGATCGTCGCCAGCTTCGGCCTCGACAACAACATGCCCCCGACCCCCGACATCCTCCCGGTACTGCTCGAGCTCGGCGCCGGCGGCGCGCTCCAGTACTGGGAGACGCATTCCAACCCCGGCAGCGAGGTCGGGAGCTCGAACGCATACGTCAGCTTCCCCGCGAACTACGTCCTCCTGGGCTACAGCGCCTGGAGCTACGGGCAGGGCTACGAGAAGTACGACTACGTCGTCGGGCAGCAGCAGATCACGACGACCGTGACGGGAACGTTCACGAACATCGTGCCCGCGTAGTAGATGCCCGATCCCTACGAGCTCTCGTCCTACGAGCCGCTCGTCGGCGACGTCTTCCGCCTCGAGTTCGCCGACCATCCTCCGGTCGACCTGACGCTCGTCGACGCGGCCCCCGGTCCGTGGCAACGTCCCGAGGGCGGCAAGACCGCGTTCCGCCTCGAGTTCTCGGGCCCCGCGCAACCCTTGCTCGAGCAGCGCACGTACCGGATGGAGCACGCCGCGCTCGGCCCGGTCGACCTCTTCATCGTCCCGCTCGCGCAGGACGGCGAGCGGTCGACGTACGAGGCGGTCGTCAACTAGGCGCGGCCAGCTCCATGAGGTAGTAGGGACCCCGTTCTTCGACAGGCGCGAAGCCGAGACGCTGGTAGAGCCGCAGCGCCGGGTTCTCCCGCTCGACGTGGATCGTGAGGCGCTTCGTCGCGGCGGCGGCCTCCTCGATCAGGTCCCGGAGAAGGCCGGTCCCCACGCCTCGGCCCCGCGCGGCCGGAAGGAGCGCGACGTCCATGATCCGGATCTCGTCGGGCCAGCGAGCGACGTACAAACGGCCGGCCGGGAACCCGTCGACCACGATCACCGAGTAGGTGGCTCCGTCGTAGTTCTGCGTGTAGTGCGCGTCCTGCGCGGCGAACTGCTGGTCGAGGAAGGCGTTCTTCTGCGCGTCGGTCCAGCCGGTCTGCTCGAGCTCCTCCCAGCGCGTGCTCCCGTAGACCGCGCGGAGGAACGGACGGTCGTCTGGAACGACCGCGCGCAACTCCACCCGCGCCGCCGCAGCCACCTGTCGCGCGGGCTCTACCCGCGCGGCGGGAACACGCCCTGCATCGCGATGCAGAAGTTGAACGTGAGCGACGGCTGCCTGTTGTTGTGGGGCGCGTTCCCACCGTTGGGGGCGATCATGGTCGGGTCCATCTGCGCGAGGTTCTGCGTCAGGTTCGTCTGGTACCCGAAGCCTCCGGAGGTGCGAGCCAGCGCCCGGTCGGGGGCGGGGGCGAGCTGGTTTGCCGATTGGCCGCTGGCGGCCATGAAGTGGTTGTGCGCAGGCATCTCCGACTGCAGCAACGTCACGGTGTCGCTCCCGCCCGTCTGGCCGAGGTCGTAGAGGCTCAACCCCTGCCCCTGCCCGGGGTGCAGGGCCGCGTTGCCCTGCAG
>DATADL010000296.1:0-8554 GCA_036258555.1 Actinomycetota bacterium
CTGCTCGCCGGCAGCGAGGAGATGAAGAAGAAGGTGTGCACCGGCATCACGAACGGCGAGCACCGGATGTCCTACTGCCTGACCGAGCCGAACTCGGGCTCAGACGCCGCCGGGATGAAGAGCCGGGCGGTCCGCGACGGCGACGACTGGGTCCTCAACGGCAGCAAGCGCTTCATCACCGGGGCGGGGTCGAGCGACCTCTACACGTACTTCGCGGTGACGAACCCGGACGCGCCGAAGGGCAAGAACATCACGGCGTTCCTCGTGAGCAAGGACATGGAGGGCTTCTCGCTCGGGCGCAAGGAAGACAAGATGGGCATCAGGGGGTCGCCCACGCGCGAGGTCATCCTCGAGAACTGCCGCGTGCCGGCGGAGAACGTCATCGGCGAGGTCGACAAGGGCTTCCAGATCGCGCTGCGCACGCTCGACTTCTCGCGGCCGACGGTCGCCGCGCAGGCCCTGGGGATCGCGCAGGGCGCGTTCGACTTCGCCGTCGGCTACTGCAACGAGCGGCAGCAGTTCGGGAAGCCGATCTCGGCCTTCCAGGGGATGCAGTTCATGTTCGCCGACATGGCGATGGCGATCGAGACCGCGCGCTTCGCCGTCTACCGGGCCGCCGTCGCGGTCGACGAGGGCGCGAAGGACGTCTCCTACTGGGCCGCGATCGCGAAGTGCTACGCGTCCGACGTCGCGATGCGCGTCACGACCGACTGCGTGCAGGCGCTCGGCGGGTACGGCTACGTCAAGGAGTACCCGGTCGAGCGGTTCATGCGCGACGCGAAGATCACGCAGATCTACGAGGGCACGAACCAGATCCAGCGCGTCGTGATCGCGCGCAGCATCTTCGGCAGGCGGTAGTCGTGGCCGGCGTCGCGGTGCAGTCGCGCCCCCGAGCCACCGACGGGGGCATGCCGCCACCCGTCGACCACGACGACGGCGGAGGCGGAGGCGGGTCCGGCTGGGTGAGGCTGCTCCGGGCCCGCAACGACATCGACGGCCACCTGCTCGTCGGACGCCTCGGGGAGGCCGGCGTCGAGGCGCGCATGGTGTGGGAGAAGGGCGCGCCCAGCGCGTGGCTCTACGGCGCGTCGAAGCCGTGGTCTCCCGTCGCGGTCATGGTGCGGAGGCGGCAGCTCGAGGAGGCGCGGCTGGTCCTCGCCGAGGTGTCGTTCGAGGCCCCCGACCACGTGCGGCAGACGGCGCCCGAGCCGTCGGGGTGGCGCGTGCCGGTCGTGTGGTGGGCGACGGCGATCACGCTGGGCGCGCTGCTGACGGGCGCCGCCCTCGCGGAGCTGGCGAACGCGACCTTCGCGAGCTGCCGCGTACCGATCTTCTGCGACGACTGACGTATCGAGAGCAAGGAGGCTCTACCGCAGTGGCCGACTTCAGGATCGAGCACGACACGATGGGCGAGGTGCGCGTCCCCGCGCACGCCCTGTACGGGGCGCAGACGCAGCGTGCGCGCGAGAACTTCCCGATCTCCGGGTTCGCGCCACAGCCGGACTACGTGTGGGGCATGGTCATGATCAAGAAGGCCGCGGCCCTCGCGAACATGGACACCGGCCGGCTCGACAAGGAGATCGGCGAGGCGATCGTCGAGGCGGCGGACGAGGCGCTGTCGGGGAAGCTGGCGGAGCACTTCGTGATCGACCCGTGGCAGGCCGGCGCCGGGACCTCGCACAACATGAACGCGAACGAGGTGCTGGCGAACCGGGCCTCGCAGATCCTCGGCGGCCGGGACGTCCACCCGAACGACCACGTCAACCTCGCGCAGTCGAGCAACGACACGAACCCGACGGCGGTGCGCCTCGCGACCCTGAGGGTGCTGCCCAAGCTGCTCGTCGCGCTCGAGGGCCTGCACCGCAGCCTCGACTCGAAGGCCCGCGAGTTCGACGACATCGTCAAGACCGCACGCACGCACCTGCAGGACGCGGTCCCGATCCGCATGGGGCAGGAGTTCTCCGGGTACGCGGCCGCGATCGAGAAGGCCGTCGAGCGCATCCGCGCCGCCGGGAAGGGCCTCGAGGAGATGAACCTCGGCGGCACTGCGGCCGGCACGGGGATCAACGCCGAGCCGGCCTACATCGAGGGCGTGATCCAGCACCTGCGCGACCTCACGGGCTTCGACCTCCGCCGGGGGGAGAACTTCTTCCGGCTCACGCAGTCCGGGGCGGACATGGCGCACTTCTCGAGCGCGGTCCGCAACGCGGCGGTCGAGATCTCCCGGATCGCGTCGGACTTCCGCCTGCTCGCGTCCGGCCCGCGGAGCGCGATCGCCGAGATCGTCCTGCCGCCGGTGCAGCCCGGCTCGTCGATCATGCCGGGGAAGGTCAACCCGTCGATGGCCGAGATGATGAACATGGTGTGCTTCCAGGTCATCGGGTGCGACGAGGTCTGCTCGCTCGCCGCGCACGGGGGGCAGCTCGACCTCAACGTGTTCTGGCCGCTGTTCGGCTTCAACCTGCCGTTCTCGATGACGATCCTCGCGAACGGCGTCACGGCGTTCACCGAGAGGCTCGTCGACGGGATCAAGGTCGACGAAGAGCGCTGCCGTGAGCTCATGGAGCAGTCGCTCATGCTGTGCACCGCGCTCACCGACTACATCGGCTACGAGGCCGCGGCGGGGCTTGCGAAGGAGGCGTACCGCGACCGCAAGACGATCCGTCAGGTCGCGCTCGAGCACGAGGTCATGTCCGCGGAGGACCTGGACAGGGTCCTGGACGGGATGCCGATGACCGAGCCGGGGGTGCCCGGTAAGAGCTGAAGATCCTCACAACTTCATCACGCGGCCTACGCGTCTAGACGCGCGCCCCGCTCGATAATCGAACCCTGATGCGACTTCTGTTCTGGAGGAGAGAACCCGACCCGTTCGCGCCCGACGCGATGGATCGGACCACGCGCGGGCGACTGCGTCGTCGCCGTCGCCGCCGGTGGCAGATCGCGGGGCTCGTGTTCTCGCTGCTGCTCTTGGCCGGCACCGGGACCCTGAAGTACCTCTACGACCGCCTCGAGAGGATCGTGCAGAGGCCCGTGCCCGAGGTGGAGGCCGAACAGGACGAGATGGACCCGTTCAACGCGCTGCTCGTCGGATCGGACTCGCGCGAGGGTCTGACCGAGGAGGAGCAGCTCGCGTTCGGGGCCGAGGAGGTCGGGGGCGAGCGTGCCGACACGATCATCCTCGCCCACGTCGACCCCGCGGACAACCGCGTCACGATGATCCAGTTCCCGCGCGACCTCTACGTCCCGATCGACGGGAGCTACTCGAACAAGGTCAACACCGCGCTCCTGGACGGGCCTTCGCCGCTCGTGCGCACCATCGAGGACCTCACCGGGATCGAGGTCAACCATTACGCGCAGGTGAACATCGCGGGCTTCCGCGACATCGTCGACGCGATCGGCGGCGTCGAGATATGCATCCCCGACCCGATCCCGTTCGACCCGAAGACCGGGATCGAGGTCCCCGAGGAGGAGACGGGGATGGTCGAGTTCGACGGCGAGCGCGCGCTGCGCTTCGTCCGCTCGCGCAACTACGCGACCGGCGACTTCGAGCGCATCGCCAACCAGCAGAAGTTCATGTCGGCGGCGCTCAACAAGGTGACGTCGACGAGCACGTTCTTCCGGCCGAAGCGGATCATCGACCTCTACAACGCGGTCGGCGACAACCTCGTGATCGACGAGGGCACGAAGCTCACGCGCCTGCTGGCGATCGCCAAGCGGCTGCGGTCGTTCGACCCCGAGACGTACGAGGCCTACATCGTCCCGAACCTCGGCACGACCACGAACGAGGCGGGCTCGGTCGTGCTCCCGGACGAGGAGGCGATGGAGGTCATGTTCGACGCGGTGGCGGCGAACGAGTCACCGGCCGAGGCCGACGGCGTCCCGGACGTGGACCCCTCGACGATCCGCGTGGGCGTCTACAACGGGACCGGGATCGAGGGCGCGGCCGACTCCGCCGCCGCGGCCCTCGACGCCGCGACCGTGCAAGGGGAGAAGGGCATCCAGATCGTCGAGATCGCCAACGCCCCGCGCCCCGACTTCGCCAAGACCGTCGTCCGCTACGACCCGCGCGTCGTCGGCTCGGAGGAGAAGGCCGAGCTCCTGATGGCCGCGCTGCCGGGCGCGAGGGAGCAGGAGCGCAGCCAGATCCCGGACGGAGTCGACGTGATGGTGATCGTGGGGGCCGAGCTCGAGACGCAGAGGCTCGTGCGGATCGAGCCCATCGAGCTCCCGGCCCCCTCGGACCCGCCCCCCGAGTGCACGCGCTGAAAGAAGCGTCACACGCGCATGATCTCGCCGATCGCGGCGCGGTCCATCCGCTTCTGCAGACGCCGCGCGGTGAGCGCGGTGACCGCGGCTACCGCGAGACCCGCGAGCGCGGCGACGGCGACCGGGACGACGAAGATCGGCGCCGGCTCTAGGTCCGGTTGCACGTCGAGGCGGTCGTGCACGAGCGAGGCGGTGACGAGCCCGGTCGCCGCCCCCACCGCGAACGACGCGACCCCGGCCCCGCCGATCTCGGTCACCCACGACAGCAGCTCGGCTCGCCGGGGGAGCCCCATGCGGCGCGTCATCGCCGCCGCCACCTGCGCGGCGGTGTGGCGCGCCTGGAGGTAGAGCGAGAGTCCGGCGACCGCCGTCGCGGACGCCAGCGCGCCGACCGCGCCCAGCAGCCCCAGGGACCACACCAGCGACTGGATCGTCGGGGAGTCCAGGACCTCGTCCACCGTCAGAGGCTCGAACGCGACCTGACCGGCGGCGAGCAACGTCTCCTGCACCTCCTCCGGATCGCCCTTGGCCCAGATGAGGTCGGAGCGGATCCCGCTGCCGCCGGTGGCGAGCACGCGCCGCGCCGACTCGCGCGTCATCGCGATCAGCGGCTGTCCCTCGATCATCCCCGGGAACGCGTCGGCGCGTCCCACGACCTCGATCGGCACGTCCGTCCCGACGAGGGACGGCGCGGCCCCCTCGCCGAAGCCCGCGGCCAGCGCGGTGAACGGTCCCTCGTCCGCCTCGCGGAGACGCGGCAGGAGCTCGTCGAGCGGCTCGTCCGCGAACTCGTCGTCCCAGAACGCCGCGGCCGCGAAGGTGTCGGGTTCGATCCCGAGCACCGTCACCGGCTGCGCCGACCCTTCCAAGTACGTCTGGATCTTCGTCACGTGGGTCGCGGGGAACGGCAGGTCCGGAGGGAGCGGCGGCGGATTGGGTGTGACGCCGAAGGAGAAGTCGCTCCCCACGAACGTCTTCGCCTTCGCGGTGGCCGTCCGGTGCACCGAGCTCGCGACCGTGACGCCGAAGAACATCACGCCGAGCGCCGTCCCGCACACGATCACGAGCGTGTGCGTCATGCCCGACCCCGCCGCGAGCCGCTTCGCCGCGAGGAACACGCCGGTCGAACGCTCGCGCGCCGACGCCGCGACGAAGGGCAGGAGCAGGCGGAGAGCGACGCCGCCCGCGAGCGCGGCCGCGGCGATGACCCCGATGGGCGCGAGCAGGATCGAGCCCGCCAGCGGCTCGTCGGACTCCGCGACCGAGATCGACTCGAGCGCGCGGTACGCGACGACGCCGCCCGCAGCGACGACGGCCGCTGCCGCGAGGGGCACGAAGCGTCCCCGCGCCGGACGCGCCCGGAACGAGCGCTCCTCTCGCGCGACGGCGATCCCGGTGGCTACAGCGAGGAGCGCGAGCGTCGCGACGGCCGCGAGCGCGGCCTCGTCCGCCAGGCCCGCGACGTACGACCATTCGACGGCGCCCGACGCGCCCGCCAGGCGGACGCCGGCGTACCCCAACGCCACTCCGGCCGCGCCTCCGAGGAAGACCGGCGCGACGCCCTCGACCGCGAAGCGCAGCGCGAGAGACGCCGGGCTCGCCCCGCGCGCGATCAGAGCCCGCACCTCGGACCGCCGCCGTGCCGCGAGCGAGAGGCCGGCCGCGACGACCAGCCCCGCGCCGAGGAGACGGACCGCGGCGGCCACGACACCGGTGGGGGCCTTCGACGCCTCGAGCCGGTCGCGGGCGGTGCCCAGGACCCCGCCGAGCAGCGTGCTGACCGCCGGCTCGAAGGCGAACCCGCCCAGGTCCCGCAGCGCCGCCCCGAGCTCTGCACGCTCGCGCCCGACGTCGCGCGAGATGTCTCGGAACTCCCGCGCGGCGCGCCTCAACACCTCCGGCGCGAGGTCGGATCCGGCGAGCGGGATGTTCCACCGGATCTGCGCGGTGCGGTCCGCGTCCATGACGGTTTCGAGGTCTACGAGCACGAACGGCGCCGGCGGCGCGTCCGACTCCGGTTGCTTGTAGATCCAGTCGGTCAGCGGCGACCAGAACTCGCGGGGCTCGTCGTCGCGGAGGTTGCGATAGATCGTCCCCACGCGGGCCTCGTAGATGCCGCTCGGCGTCGTCAACGTCATCGTGTCGCCGGGCTCCACCCGGAGCGCCCGCGCCGTGAGGTCGGCGATCCACACTCCCTCGCCGCCCTCTTCCACCACCGTCACGTTCTCGTACGCGCGCGTCCTGTAGACGACCCGCGCGGCAGCCTCGCGACCCGACGCCCTCGCGGTCCCGTCGCCCCCCAGCAGCGTTACCGTCGGCGCCGCCAGACCGGGGACGCCCGCGACGCGCTCGGCCAGGAGGCGCCGTCCCTCCTCGGCGAGCTCGAGGTGACGCCGCTCCTCCTCGGGCGTGTCCGGGTACTCGTACGCCCGCCACACGATCTGCAGCCCCGCTTCCCACGGGCCGGTCAGCTCCATCCCCGCCTGCAGCGAGGCGCGCTCGCTCGAAGCGAGGAAGAGGGGGCCGAGGATCGTCGCGAGGACCACTACTCCCGCGCTGAACGCGACCGCCGCGGCAGAGCGCGGGAAGCGGAACAAGACACCCGGCGCGAGCCGCCACAGCAGCGGCACCCTCACGACGCCGTCCCGGCGCGCTCGTCGAGGGCCCCAGACTCCATGCGCACGATCCGGTCGCAGAACGCGAGCGTGTCCGGGTCGTGCGTCGCGACGAGGCAGGACCCCCCGAGCGACCTGTGGTCGTCGAGGCGGCGGAACAGCAGGCGCTTGCGCTCTGCGTCCTGGTGGCTCGTGGGCTCGTCGGCAAGCAACAGCCGCGGGCTCCGTACGAGGCCGCGCGCCAGGGCCGTCCGCTGCTGCTCGCCCAGCGAGGTCGCCGCCGGGACCCTGTCCGCGATCGAGTCCAGCGCGAGGGCCTCCAGCGCCTGCGTGACCCTCTCGGCCCGTTCGTGCGGCTCGACCCCCGCGATCGTCAGCGGGAGCTCCACGTTCTCCTCGACCGTCAGCTCCTCCACGAGCCCGAGCCGCTGGCCTGCGACCGCGACCTCGTCCCAGCCGAGGCTTCCGAGGTGGGGCAGCGCCCGCCCGCGCCAGACGACCTCGCCCTCGTCGGGCGTGTCCCAGCCGAGCAGCGCCATCAGCAGCGTCGTCTTGCCCGAGCCGGACGGGCCGACGATCGCGACCACCTCCTCGGGCGCGACCTCGAGGCTCACGCCCCGCAGCGCGTGCACGGGCTCGGCCCCGCCGTGGAACGTCTTCCGCAGGCCCCGCGCCGCGAGCAGCGGCTCCGGCCCGTTCCTCACCCGCGGACCCTTCCGTCGGTGAGCTCGACCACCTCGCCGGCGGCCTCGACGACGACCGGGTCGTGGCTCGCCACGACGACGGCCGCGCCGCGCCGGGCCGCGGCCTCGAGCAGCCCGACGACCGCCGCGCCGTTGTCGTGGTCGAGCTCCGCGGTGGGCTCGTCGAGCAGCAGCAACCGCGGTGCGGCGACGATCGCCTGCGCGACGGCGAGGCGTTGCTGCTCCCCGCCCGAGAGCTCGTGCGGCCGCCGGCGCCGGGCGTGGGTCAGCCCGACGAGGTCGAGCGCGTCCTCCGGGTCCGCGTCGCGGCGCCCGCGCATCTCGGCCGCCGAGCGCAGCTGCTGCTCGGCCGTCAGGTAGGAGACGAGGTTGTCGGACGGCTTCTGGTACAGGAAGGCGACGTCGGTCCGCCGGAGCCGTCGCCGGGCGCGCGGGCGGAGACGGGAGACCTCGACGCCGCACACGGTCGCCTCGCCCTCGGTCGGCACGTCGAGGGCGGCGAGGATGCGCAGCAGCGTGGACTTCCCGCTGCCGGAGGGGCCGGCTACCGCGGCGACCCGGCCCGCGTGGAACGACGCGGACACATCCACGAGCGCCTGGACGAACCTGCCCGACGCGTCGTACGTCCTGCCGACGCGGTCGGCCCGCGCGACGAGATCGCTCACCCGGCCTTCTTACTGCGTCGGCGCGCCCTACCCGCGGCAGGAAGTGGGGGATATCGCGCGGCTCAGAGGACCCCCTCGAGGCGGAGGAGCAGCTCCTTTACGTCGAGGCCCCCGCCGTACCCGCCGAGCGCCCCGCCCGTACGCAGCACGCGGTGGCACGGGACCACGACCGGGATCGGGTTCGAGCCGAGGGCGTTCCCGGCCGCGCGGCTCGCCGCCGGGTTGCCCGCCTTGCGCGCCACCTCGCGGTAGGTCGACACCTTGCCGAACGGGATCGCGGCCGTCGCCCGCAGCACCTTGCGGG